>NZ_KV830575.1:181073-286058 GCF_001836795.1 Neisseria sp. HMSC061H08
CGTCTGAAACATTGCGTTCAGACGGCCTTTTTGTTTTCGGATAAAATACAGCAAACTTTAAATCAGCTGCCTTTTAAGATGACGCCCGAAACCCAAAAACAGCTCAAAATTACCGATGTTTCCGCTAAGAAGCTCGAGAAACTCAACCTCCATACCGCATGGGATTTGGTGTTGCACCTGCCGTTGCGTTATGAGGATGAGACGCACATCATGCCGATTAAGGATGCACCAATCGGCGTGCCGTGTCAGGTTGAGGGCGAAGTCATTCATCAGGAAGTGACATTTAAGCCGCGCAAGCAGCTGATTGTCCAAATCGCCGACGGTTCCGGCAGCGTCCTTTTTCTGCGCTTTATCCACTTTTATGCCAGCAACCAGAAACAGATGGCGGTCGGCAAGCGCATCCGCGCCGTGGGCGAAATCAAGCACGGGTTTCACGGCGACGAGATGATTCATCCTAAAATCCGCGATGCCGAGAGCAGCGGTTTGGCAGAAAGCCTTACGCCGATTTATCCGACCGTAAACGGTTTAAATCAACCCACTTTGCGCCGTATTATTCAGACGGCCTTGGACGTTACGCCGTTGCACGACACCTTGCCTGATGCTTTATTAGGCCGTCTGAAATTGCCGCACCTTGCCGAAAGCCTGCGCCTTTTGCATTCGCCGCCGCCAAGCTTCACCATTCATCAACTTTCAGACGGCACGCTGCCTGCATGGCAACGGCTCAAATTTGACGAACTTTTGGCGCAACAGCTTTCTATGCGCTTGGCACGGCAGAAGCGCGTCAGCGGCTCGGCCACGGCATTGGGTGGCGACGGCACATTGACTCAAGCCCTGCGCCACGCTTTGCCGTTTGCCCTGACTGATGCGCAAGAAAGAGTTGTTTCCGAAATCTGCCACGATATGGCGCAAACCCACCCCATGCACCGCCTGCTGCAAGGCGATGTTGGCAGCGGCAAAACCATTGTGGCCGCCTTGTCTGCTTTGACTGCTATCGAATCCGGTGCGCAGGTGGCTGTAATGGCGCCGACCGAAATCCTTGCCGAACAGCACTTCATCAAGTTCAAACAATGGCTTGAGCCTTTAGGGCTTGAAGTCGTTTGGCTTTCCGGTAGCCAGCGCAAAAAAGCCAAAGACGAAGCCAAAGCCAAACTGGCTGACGGCACTGTCAAAATTGCCATCGGCACGCACGCCCTGTTTTCAGACGACGTCGAGTTTCAAAATCTCGGCTTGGTGATTGTGGACGAACAACACCGCTTCGGCGTCGCCCAACGCCTCGCCCTCAAAAACAAAGGGCGCGACGTCCACCAGCTGATGATGTCTGCCACCCCCATCCCGCGCACGCTTGCTATGAGTTTCTTCGCCGACTTAGACGTGTCCGTTATCGACGAATTGCCGCCCGGGCGTACCCCGATTAAAACCCGTCTCGTCAACAACGTCCGCCGCGCCGAAGTCGAAGGCTTCGTTCTCAACATCTGCCGCAAAGGGCAGCAGGCATACTGGGTCTGTCCGCTGATTGAAGAAAGCGAAACTCTGCAACTGCAAACCGCCACCGAAACCCTCGAGCAGCTTCAGGCAGCCTTGCCCGAACTCAACATCGGCTTGGTACACGGGCGCATGAAGGCCGCCGAAAAAGCTGAAGTCATGGCGGAGTTTGCCGCAGGCCGTCTGAACGTATTGGTCGCCACTACCGTCATCGAAGTCGGCGTAGATGTGCCCAACGCCGCCCTGATGGTCATCGAACACGCCGAGCGCATGGGCTTGGCGCAGCTGCACCAATTACGCGGTCGGGTAGGGCGCGGCGCGGCAGAAAGCGTGTGCGTCCTCCTGTTTGCTGAACCCTTGAGCGAACTCGCCAAAGCGCGGTTGAAAGTCATCTACGAACACACCGACGGCTTTGAAATCGCCCGCCAAGACCTCAACATCCGCGGCCCCGGCGAATTTCTCGGCGCGCGTCAAAGCGGCGTTCCCATGCTGCGTTTTGCCAATCTTGAAGAAGACTTACACCTTTTAGAACAAGCGCGCGAAATTGCCCCTTTGCTGATTGAACAAAACCCTGAAATCGTCGAAGCACATCTGGCAAGATGGCTTTCCAGCAGGGAAGGTTATTTGGGCGTATAAAATTTTCATGAAAAGAAAAAGGCCGTCTGAAATATTTCAGACGGCCTTTGATTTGGCTGGATAGGGGTTTAGAAACCTTGCGCCAACATGGCATCAGCAACTTTGACGAAACCGGCAATGTTCGCACCATTGACATAGTTCACTTTGTCGCCGACTTTGCCGTATTTCAGGCAGGATTCGTGGATGTTGTGCATGATGTCGAACAGGCGTTGGTCGACTTCTTCACGTGTCCAAGACAGGCGGATGGCGTTTTGACTCATTTCCAAACCTGAAGTTGCTACGCCGCCGGCGTTAGATGCTTTGCCCGGAGCGTAGAGGATGCCGGCTTTGATAAATTGTTCGACCGCACCCAAAGTTGACGGCATGTTCGCACCTTCGGCAACCACATAGCAACCGTTTGCCAGCAGGATTTTGGCGGCATCTGCGTCCAATTCGTTTTGGGTGGCGCAAGGCAGGGCGACTTCGGCTGCGATGTTCCACGGTTTTTGGTTTTCAAAGTATTGCAGGCCTTGTTCTTTGGCGTAAGTGGCCACACGTTCGCGGCGTACTTCTTTCAGCTCGATCAAAGCGGCAAGTTGCGCTTCGGTCATACCGCTGTCAGGGAAGAGGACAAAGCCGTTGGAGTCGGAAACGGTCAATACTTTTGCACCCAGTTGGATGGCTTTTTCGGCTGCATATTGTGCCACGTTGCCGGAGCCGGAAATCAACACGCGTTTGCCTTCGATGCTGTCGTTGCGGGTTTCCAACATGGCTTGGGCAAAATACACGCAGCCGTAGCCGGTGGCTTCAGGGCGAATCAGGCTGCCGCCCCATTCGAGGCCTTTGCCGGTCAGGACGGAAGCAAATTCGTTGCGGATTTTTTTGTATTGGCCGAACAGATAGCCGATTTCGCGGCCGCCTACGCCGATATCGCCGGCAGGAACGTCGGTGTCGGCGCCGATGTGGCGGTAGAGTTCAGTCATAAAGGCTTGGCAGAAGCGCATTACTTCGGCATCGGATTTGCCTTTAGGATCGAAGTCGGAACCGCCTTTGCCGCCGCCCATAGGCAGGGTGGTCAACGCATTTTTGAAGACTTGTTCAAAAGCGAGGAATTTCAACACGCCCAAGTCGACGGTAGGGTGGAAACGTAAACCGCCTTTGTAAGGGCCGATGGCGGAGCTCATTTGAATGCGGTAGCCGCGGTTGACTTGAACTTGGCCTTTGTCGTCCATCCAAGTGACGCGGAACATAATCACGCGCTCCGGTTCAACAATACGCTCAAGCAGGCTTTGTTGGGTGTATTTCGGGTTTTTCGCCAAAAACGGATCCAAACTCATGAACACTTCTTCAACAGCTTGATGGAAGGGTTCTTGGTTGGGGTTGCGTTGTTTGAGATTGGTAAACAGGGTGTTCAGGTCGGTCATTTTTCTACTCCTATTGAGTGAGATATTTCAATATTTATGTTTTGAAATATAGCTGTAAAAATTTTACTTGCCAAGAAAAATTTTGCCTAGATTGTTGACATTATTTTTTTACCAATTTGTAAAAATGGAATTATATTTCAAATTTAATCAAAAATATTTAAAAATATTTTATTAAATATATTTTAATAAAAATAAAATGCTGAGTAATTAAACTAGAAAATGTTGAAAATTTTTTTGTAAAAATTTAATTCAGCTCAAAAAATTGTGTAAATTAGCGCTGAATTGTCAACATTGTTAATGAGTGTACTACGCGAATATGGGGAAGGTTGCCCCATTGAAGACAGAGAGGCAGGCCGTCTGAAAATTCGGTACAATACACAAGAAATTCCCACAACACATACATTAAGGAAACCCATGAAAGCCTATCACGACCTTATGCGCCATGTCCTCGACAATGGCATCGACAAATCCGACCGTACCGGTACCGGCACGCGTTCTGTATTCGGTTACCAAATGCGTTTTGATTTGAGTGAAGGCTTTCCGCTGTTGACCACCAAAAAATTGCATCTGCGCTCGATTATTCATGAGCTGCTTTGGTTTCTCAAAGGCGATACCAACATCAAATACCTAAAAGACAACAATGTTTCCATTTGGGACGAATGGGCGGACGAAAACGGCGATTTGGGTCCGGTTTACGGCTACCAATGGCGCAGCTGGCCCGCACCCGACGGCCGCCATATCGACCAAATTGCCAATGTGGTGGAACAAATCAAAAAAAATCCCGACTCGCGCCGCCTGATTGTATCGGCATGGAATCCGGCATTGGTCGACGAAATGGCCTTGCCGCCTTGCCACGCGCTGTTTCAGTTTTACGTTGCCAACGGCAAACTGTCCTGCCAGCTTTACCAACGCAGCGCCGATATTTTCCTTGGCGTGCCGTTCAATATCGCCAGCTACGCATTGTTGACCATGATGATGGCGCAAGTATGCGGCTTGGAAGCAGGTGAATTTATCCATACGTTTGGCGACGCGCATTTGTACAGCAACCATATCGAGCAGGCCCAACTGCAATTAAGCCGCGATTTCCGAAACCTGCCGACCATGAAAATCAACCCTGAAGTCAAAGACTTGTTTGCCTTCAAATTTGAAGACTTCGAATTGGAAGGTTATGATCCGCATCCGCACATCAAAGCCGCCGTATCGGTGTAATCCAAGCTAAAAAACAAAAGGCCGTCTGAAAGTTCAGACGGCCTTTTGTTTAGGCAGGTTTATTGACGTTTCGCGCCATAGCCACCGATTAAGTGTTCGGTCGCATCTTTGTTTTTCAAGCCGTAAGTGCCGCCAATTTCTGCAGCATTGGGCCCGTAGAATTTGCCGTTCAGATTGCCGCTTAACTTGTCATCAGCCGTGCTGACTTTACCGGAGAAGAGGTTGCCGTCTTTCCAGCTTGCCGTACCTTTGAAATCGTAGTTTTTATCTGCTTTGGATACGCGTTTACCATTTTCCAAAGTATGGAAGTGTGAGTTTGATGTTTCAAAACGGACACCTTTGAGGCCGAAATCAACGATAGCTATGACATTGGAAGTCAACTGACGATTGTTCTTGTCGGTAACCACATAGGCAGTGGAAATACCTTTGTAGGTGGCTGTACCTTTAGCAGGCAGGGTAGTGAAGACAGTTTCATCGCCCAGGCTTTGGTAGCCTTGGTATACATGTCCTTTAGGGTCGGTGTAATGCGCGAAGGTTTGATATGTCCAGCCGGCCGCAGAAGGATCATGCAACACAATTTTGGTGCCGTCATCAAAATTGATGACATAGACACCGTCGAATTGTTTGTCGAAAACTAAGCCATCTTGGTCTGGACGGAAATAGGCTAGATTCTTGCTGGCTTTTTCATTAATTTCTGCTAGTTTAGCCCGAACTTCAAGATTTGTAGCGTATAAAGTATTTAATTCTTCAATCTTTGCTTTGATCTCAGTTACTTTTTTATTGTTAACTGGACCGGCTTCTGGATTTTCTTCTTTTTCAAGTTTTTCTTGTTCAGCTTTTAACTTTTTAGAAATTTCAACAATACTGTCATCCAAAGTTGATTTGCCGTATGCGAATTCAGTATTTTTCTCTTTACCTTGTTGTTCGCTGACATCAGTTTGAGTATTGCCTTTCGAATATACTTTGGCAATAACAGAAGCGGAACTTGTCCATGTAGGTTGGGTTGCGTTGCCATCAGTGGTCTTGTTAAATAACACAACGCCGTCCATTTTGACTTCATCATTGTTGTTAAAGTCAATAGAACTGATCAGGCCATTTTGGTTGCGGTCTTGATTGTCTGTTTGGAACATTTTGCCTGCGGCATCTTTGCGGATTTGTACGTTGGGGTTGGATTGCTGTGCACCTTTGGAGGAGATGAAATGTGTGTGCAAAGGCTGGCTAACGTTGGCCGGCTCGATTGGAGCTTCATCGGTCAGTTTGGCGAGGTTGTCGGCATTGTTGGTGAGCGTAGTAGAGGGCGCTTTCGGAGTGTTGGCATTGCTGTTATTGTTGGCAGGATTGCCATTATTGCCAGCAGTGTTGCCGGTATTATTGGTAGGAGTCGCGCCGGTGCTTAAAGCAGATGAACCGCCGCCTCCGCCACCACCGCATGCGGACAAGATGGCTGCGCTGATGGCTGTAAAAACGATGGTTTTAAGTTTGGTTTGGATGTTTGACATGAGATTCCCTGTATCGTTATTCGCTTGATGAAAAGGTCGGAGATATCGTTTATCTGATTTTTAAACCTTTAAAGCCCGATAATAACCATAAATCATAAAAAAATAAACAGATTGTTTGCATTTCTGTACAAAAATTAATCAAAGGGCAGGTGGTTGGGCAGGTGTTTTTTTAGTTAATTGTTTTATATGAATTTCTTTTAAATAGTTTAGTGAGTTCAATACTAGTCTGTTTCTTTTTAACAAACTTTTCAGACGGCCTTTTGAAGATAAAAAAGCAGTCGGACTTTATGGATGCTTTTCTCTCAACGGATCAGCGTATTTCCGTTAAAATACGCCTTCTTTTCAGATTCGAAACATTGCCATGCGCCTTACCCACATTAAACTCTCCGGCTTCAAATCTTTTACCGACCCGACCACGATTCATGTTCCGGGGCAGCTTGTTGCGGTTATCGGGCCGAACGGCTGCGGCAAGTCAAATGTAATTGATGCGGTGCGCTGGGTGTTGGGCGAGGCTTCGGCGAAGCAGCTTCGCGGCGAAAGTATGCAGGACGTGATTTTTAACGGTGCGGCAACGCGCCGTCCTGCGCCGAGGGCTTCGGTGGAGCTGGTGTTTGACAACAGCGACCACAGTTTGCAGGGTGCGTGGGGGCAGTATGCCGAGGTGAGCATCAAGCGGCAGCTGACGCGGCAGGGCGAATCGACTTATTTCATCAACAATCAGACCGTGCGCCGCCGCGACATTACCGATTTGTTTCTGGGTACGGGCGTGGGCGCGCGCGGTTATGCCGTTATCGAGCAGGGGATGATTTCGCGCATCATCGAAGCGCGGCCGGAGGAGTTGCGCGCCTATATCGAGGAGGCGGCGGGCGTGTCCAAATATAAGGAACGCCGCAAGGAGACGGAAGGCCGTCTGAAAGACACGCGCGAACATTTGCAGCGTTTGGGCGATTTGCAGAACGAATTGGCGCGTCAGGTGGAAAAGCTGGAGAAACAGGCGGAAACTGCCGAACGCTACAAATCCCTGACCGCGCAGTTGAATCAACAACAGGATTTGCTCGATTACGCCCAATGGCAGCAATCGCTTGCCGCCGCCGACAAGGCGACCGCGCAGCATCAGTCTTTGCAGGCGCAGCAGGACGAAACCGCCGCGCAGGTTCAGGCGTTAAATGACGAAGTACACGCCTTGCAGACTGCAGAGCAGTCGCAGCAGCAGGCAGTACACGAATTGAGCAACAAACGCGGCGTGTTGCGCGAGCAGATTGCCCGTTTGGAAGAACAAATCCGCCATCAGCAAAACCTACACCAACGCATCGAACGCGACAAGCAGGCGGCGCAGGCGCAGTTGCAACGCATCCATCAGGAGCAGCAGCAAATCCGCGTGCAGCTTGAAGAAAACGAGTTGCAGGCCGAAGAAAAGCAAACCGAATTGGCGGAATGGGCGATGCAGGTTGCCGAACACGAAGAGCGTCTGCCTGAATTGGAAGAAGCCCAAGCCACGCTCAACGCCGCCTTCCAAACCCAGCAGGACGAGGCAAACCGCATCCGCCGCGAACTGGCGTTGAAGCAGCAGCAGCTTGCCCATGCCGAACAAATCGTTGCCAAGCACGAAGAGCGCAAAGGTCGTCTGAAACAGGAAAACCAAGCCCTGAACCTGCCCGACGAAGCGGAAACCGCCGCCGCGCAGGAAGCCGCCGCCTTGTTGCAAAGCCAGCAAGAGCATTACGAAGAACAAATCATTGCCGCCGAAGAAGCCTTACACGCCGCCCGCGAAGTGTTTCAGACGGCCTCAAGCCGCTTCCAAAGCCTGAAGCAGCAACACATCACCTTGCAGGCGCAGCAGCAGGCGTTGTCGCAAATCCTGTCGCAACAGCAGGAAGCCGCCGACTTCTGGCAGGCAACCGACCACGCCGCCGCGCCGCAGCTGTGGCAACACATCACCGCCCCTGCCGAGTGGCAGCACGCCTTGTCCGTCATCCTTGCCGAACGTCTGCACGCCCGCGCCGTGCCTTCTGGCTTCGTTCCGCCCGAACCTTTGCCCCAAGGGCAGGCGGCATGGCTTTCAGACGGCCTCTCAGGCGGCATCAAAAAATCCCTGCCCGTACAGGCATTGTTGAACCAAATCCAAGCGCAGCCGCCGTTTCAGACGGCATTGCACCACTGGCTCGACGGCGTATTGTGCGCGCCCGATTTGAGCTACGCCCTCGCACATCAAAGCGATTTGGGCGCGCATCAAATCTGGCTCACGCCCGAAGGCCATCAGGTCGATAAAGTCAGCGTCCTGCTCTATGCCAAACCCGCGCAGGAAAGTCTGATTGCCCAAAAAGCCCGTCTCGACGGCATCGCGTCCGAACTGGAAAACCTCGCCCCCGAACTCTCCACCGCCGAAGCCGCGTTCAAACAGGCGGAAGCCGCCGTGCGCTCGTCCGAAGTGCAGCATAAAAACCTGATGCAGCAGCAACAGCAGCACACGCGCCAATACAGCCAGGCGCAGCAACGCGCCGCCGAACTCTTGGCGCGCACCAACCAAGGGCAAATCCGCCGCGAACACATCGAGCGCGAACTGGCGCAGTTGGTAGAAGAGCAGACTGTGTTGCAACACACGTCCGACGGGCTTTCAGACGACATCGTTACTTTGCAGGAAGCCGCCGCCGAACTCGAACACCAACAGCAAACCACCGCGCACAGCCGCCAAGAGCAGCAAGGCCGTCTGAAACAGGCGCAGCTTGCCCTGCTGGAAGCCAACCGCCAATACGGGCTGGCGGAAGTCGCCGTCCACAAGCTCAACCAGCAAAAACAAAACTACCAACAGCAAATCGCCCGGCTCGAACAGCAAACCCTGGACTGGCAGGAACGCCAGCAAGAGCTTGCCCTCGCCTATGAAACCGAGTTCCAAAACGACGAGCAGCACATAAAACTCGACGAGCTGACCGAAGCCGTACAAAATTTGGATGAAGAGTACATCGCCGTGCAGGAAAAACTCGCGCAGATTCAGGAGCAGGGCAGGGAACAATACGCCCGCGTACAAGCCCTGCAAACCAAGCTGCCGCAGCTTCAGGCAGCCACCCAAACCGCCCTGTTGCAGCAGCAGGAAGCCCTGATTAACGCCAAACGCTACCATCAAAACCTGACCGAACGCGCCGCCGATTTGGACGCGCTCGAAGCGTTGGCGAAAGAATCGCCGAAAGTATTGAACAGCAGCATCGGCAGCCTCACCCAGCAAATCGAAGCCCTCGGCGCCGTCAACCTCGCCGCCCTGCAAGAACTCGAAGAAGCGCGCGAACGCGACGGCTACTACCGCAGCCAGAGCGAAGACGTGCAGGCCGCCATCACCCTTTTGGAAGAAGCCATCGCCCAAATCGACGACAAAACCAAAGAGCGTTTCAAAGAAACCTTCGATGCCGTCAACGGCAAAGTCCAAACCTTCTTCCCGACCCTCTTCGGCGGCGGCGAAGCCACCCTCAAAATGATAGGCGACGACCTCCTGACCGCCGGCGTGTCCATCATGGCGCGCCCGCCCGGCAAGAAAAACAGCACCATCCACCTCCTCTCCGGCGGCGAAAAAGCCCTCACCGCGATGAGCCTCGTGTTCGCCCTGTTCAGCCTCAACCCCGCCCCTTTCTGCCTTCTGGACGAAGTCGACGCCCCGCTGGACGACGCCAATACCTCGCGTTTCTGCAACCTAGTCAAAGAAATGTCGGCGCAAACCCAGTTCCTCTACATCTCCCACAACCGCCTGACCATGGAAATGGCGGAGCAGCTGGTCGGCGTAACCATGCAGGAAAAAGGCGTATCGCGCGTCGTTGCCGTAGACATTAAACAGGCGTTGGAAATGGCTGAACCGAATTGAGGTAAGAATGAAGGCAAAGGCCGTCTGAAAGAATGAGGAAGAAATCTATGATTTCATCTTCCCATTTTTTCAGACGGCTTTTTTTATTGGATAAAGCGTTATTGTTTTGACGTATTATCTTGGGCGCGTTGAGGTTGCTTTGTGCGTTGGTTGCTGCGGTTGACGGCATCGCGCCATGCTTTGCGTTCGGCTTCGATTTTGGCGGCTACTTCGTGAACCATGGTTTCTTGTTTTTTGACGGCAGGTTCTTTTGGTGTGTTGTCGGAAAAGTGGAGGCCGTACCACAAGGCGGCGAAAATGCTGCAGACGAAGATAACGGCAATCAGGCCGACGATGGCTTGTTTGCCGGCGAGGGGTTTTTCGGGGGGAGGGACGAGGACATCAAAGCAGTCGGCGCAATCGAGTGCGAAGCAGACGTTTTCGGCTTCTTTGCGGCCGCGTCGGCCTTCTGTGATGTTGAAGGAGATGTGTTGCCCTTCGGCCGGAAGGCGGTTAAGGGTAGTGAATGCGGCAAGGGCAAGAAAGATTTCTTGGCCTGTGTCTTCTATGGTAGCGGCGCCGAAGCCGCGCTTGCTGTTCCAGCGAGTAATCGTTCCGTAATAGCGCATAATATATGTGGGATATTATTGTAGGTAACAATTTTTCCTTTGACTGATTTTAAATCAAAAAGTTTAGTTATTGTCTTAATTTTACACTAGATTTGTCTTGTTGGAAGCAGGCAGGCCGTCTGAAGGATTTCAGACGGCCTGTATGGTTTATGCCTACTTATTAAGCACTTTTTGGAAGGTGTCGATCAGGTGTTGTGCAATGGCACGGCTGCTGAATTGTTGCAGGCAATTTTGGCGCAAACGGACGGGATCGTAGTGTGCATGGTTTTCGTATAGGGTGAGCAATGCTTTGGTCAGTTCCGGTATGTTTTCGATTGGCACCAGCAGGCCGTTGTCGGAAGTAACGATGGATTGGGGGCCGCCGCAACGTGTGGCGATAACGGGCAAACCTTGCGACAGTGCTTCGATATAGACGACACCGAAGGTCTCGGTACGGCTGGCGAGGACGAATGCGTTGCTGTGGCGCATGAGGTCTAGGGTTTGGTCGGTGGTCAATGCGCCGGTAAAGGTAACGGCGTGGTTGATGCCCAAGTCGCTTGCCAGTTGTTTTAGACGGCCTTCTTCTGCGCCGCCGCCGCCGATTTTGAGTTTGAGCTGCGGATAGGTTTTGAGTGCTTCGGCAAAAGCAGGCAGGAGCAGGTCGTGGCCTTTGAGGTGGCGCAGGTGGGAGACGCTGCAGAAGGTGAAGTCTTGATGGTTTTTTTCGGGGAACTCGAAATCCTGTTCAAAATTGCCGCCCAGCATATTGGGCAGGTATTGCCAGTCTGTACCGGCGTAGGTTTTTTCGAGAATGCGGCAGAAATCACGGCTGACGGCGAACCGGGCCGCGCTGTGGCGCACGGCTTCGTGCATGGACGGCCATTGGTTTTTGCGGACAAGGCCGCGTGAAATGGCGCTGCTGTGTTCGGTAATCACATAGGGAATGCCGTATTTTTTGAAGATGGCGCAGGCCAAAATGGCGGCATAGTTGACGCAATGGGCGTGAATTACGTCGGGTTTGCCGTTGTCGGCGATATAGGCTTCAAAGGCTTTCATGCCTGCATTAACCCAGCGGATGCGGTCGATGTCGACAACAGGGCAGCGCGGGAAGAAATACATGCTGTCGTAGGCGTAAGTGTTGAGTCCGCCTTGCTGATGGCGGCGCAGGCCGTAGAAGCGTGAGAATATGGTTTTCGGCTGGCTTCTCAAGTAGCGGAACATGGGCACGACCATGCCGATTTTCATGCCTTCGCGTTGCAGGGCTTGGGCTTGGAGGCGGAAAAAGATTCCGTCCACGTCGGTTTCGGAAGAGGGGTACCAAGAGGGGATGACGACAATATGCATGATGTGTTTTTTATAGAAGTAGATAACGGCGAGGCCGTCTGAAAAGAAAAGATATCTTTCAGACGGCCTTTTGTATATTTAGTTCAATCAGTTGCCGGCAACCGTCATTTTGGAAACCAAGACGGAGCCGATTTGGTTGGACGAACGGCGTAATGCGTCGTCTGCCACGCCAATGATGTCGCGGTACATATCCTGCAAACGTCCGGCAATGGTGATTTCCTGAACCGGATAGGCAATGACGCCGTTTTCCACCCAAAATCCGGCCGCGCCGCGCGAGTAGTCGCCAGTAATGGTGTTGACGCCTTGTCCCATCAATTCGGTAACCAGCAAACCTGTCCCCATTTCTTTCAACAGGTCGGCCTGCGTGGCGTGGGTGTGGTTCAGATACAGATTGTGCGCGCCGCCGGCGTTGCCCGTTGTCTTCATGCCGAGTTTTTTCGCGCTGTAACTGCTGAGGAAATAGCCTTCGACTATGCCGTCTTTCACCACAAAACGCGGCTGCGTGGCCACGCCTTCGGCATCGAAATAAGTGCTGCGGAACGAGCGCAGGATATGCGGTTCTTCACGAAGGCTGAGAAACTCGGGCAGCACCTGTTTGCCGATGCTGTCAATCAGGAAGCTGCTTTGACGGTAGAGCGCGCCACCGCTGAGTGCGCCGATAAGGTGGCCGATTAAGCCGACTGCGACGGTGGTGTCAAACAGTACGGGATAGCTGCCGGTCGGTACGCTGCGGCTGTTCAGACGGCGTAAAGTCCGTTCGGCTGCGGTTTTACCGATGAGTTCGGGTGCGTCCATGTCTTCGTGACGACAGGAAGAATCATACCAATAGTCGCGCTGCATGCCGTGTTCGTCGCTGGCGACCACGCTGCAAGAAATGCTGTGGTGCGTGCTTTGCTGGTGTGCGGCAAAGCCGTGGGTGTTGCCGTAGACGTATTGGTAATGACCGGTATGAACCGATGCGCCTTCGGAATTTTCAATGCGGTTGTCCGTTGACAGCGCGGCCTGTTCGCATTGCTTGGCTAAATCGATGGCGGATTCGGTGCTCAAATCCCATTCATGGTAGCGGTCGAGGTCGCCGATATGGGTTGCCATCAAGGCAGCATCGGCAAGGCCGGCGCAATCGTCTTCGGCGGTATAGCGCGCAATATCGATGGCGGCCTTGACTGTATCTTGCAGGGCGCGTTCGGAGAAGTCGGCAGTGCTGGCGCGGCCTTTGCGTTGGCCGACATAGACCGTAATGTCTAAAGATTTGTCTTGTTGGAACTCGATTTGTTCGATTTCGCCCAAGCGCACGCTGACGCTTTGGCCGAGCGACTCGCTGAAATCGGCTTCGGCCGAGGTGGCGCCGGATTGTTTGGCCAAATCCAGCGTGTGTCCGCACAAGCGCAACAGCTCGTCCGGTGTGTGGTTAAACAGCATAAAAAGGTTTCCTGACAGGGTTTTGCGGCATTTTAACCGTTTCAGACGGCCTCTGCAAAAATCGCACGGAAAGGCCGTCTGAAAACTGATAAAATAGGCAGATTCAGAAAATCAGGGAAACACAATGTTTGAACAAGAAGACGAATGGGTCAGCAAAACCCAAATGAAAAAGCAGATGAACGATTTGCAGGCTTTGGGTATGGAATTGACCAAGCTCTCCAGCGATACGCTGAAAAAAATCGGCTTGGACGAAGAGCTGTTCGAGGCCATTGCCACCTATAAAAAAATCACGTCCAACAGCGCACTCAAACGCCAAGCCCAATTTATCGGCCGCCTGATGCGCGATACCGACCCTGCACCCATCGAAGCCTATTTGGCCAAACTGCGCGGCGACAATACGGCGCACAATGCCTTTTTGCAACGCGTCGAGCAGGCGCGTACCCGATTGTTGGCAGACGATGGCGCGATTACCCAATTTATGGCCGATTTTCCGCAAGCTGACGCCGGCAAATTGCGCACCTTGATCCGCAACACTAAAAAAGAGCAAGAACAAAACAAGCCGCCTAAAAACTTCCGCGCGCTGTTCCAAGAAATTAAAGCAGTGATGGAAGCCGGTCAATCCGATGCTTCAGAAGAAGGGCAGGATTGGGAGGAATAAACCTTAAGGCCGTCTGAAAACGGATTGCGGTTTTCAGACGGCCTGTATCGTAATACCGAAGGAGGATGACCATGAAATTTTGCCGCTTTGTACCCGCTTTGTTAATCAGTGCACTAACCATGAATGGTTGTACTGCTTTTCTTTGGGGAGGGAACAACCCGTTCCATAAAACCACAACCGAAAAAACCGTTGCCAAAGACAAGATTCACGCATTTGGCGTGGTTGCCAAAGACAATACGCAATTGGAAACAGGCAGCTTGGTCATGATGGGCAAAAAATATTGGTTTGTCGTTAATCCTAAAGATTCGGCCAAGTTGAAGGCAGTCTTGGATGTTAAATTGGACAAACAGTTTCAAATGGTTCAGCAAAACCCAAGATATGCGTATAAGGCTTTGCCGGTCGAATTGAAATCCCCTGAAGCGCAAACTTTCCGCTCAAAATTCTGCCTGCGTTACGATACTCAAAAAGCCACCGAGATTGCCAAGTTGAAACAGCTGGCATTCAAGCCGGTCGAACTCGATGACAAAACTGTCTACACGCGGTGTATTTCTACCGAAGGTCATTATTATGCAACGCCCAAAAATGTTGCCGAAGACCGCCGTTTTGATACTGCCGTCCCGGTCAGAATATATTATACGGAAACCAAAAAAAGCACTGACGTTCAGAAGTTGACGGAGAATATCCTGCAAACGCCATTTACATTGGCTTTGGACGCAGTCGGCGCAGTGATAGCAATCCCCTATGTCGTAGTCAGTGAAATTATCGATGCTTCACGCAAATAATATCCAAGGCCGTCTGAAAACGGATTGCAGGTTTCAGACGGCCTCCACCTTAAAATAAACGCTTCAAAAAGATTAATCTTCTTTCTTTAAACCCCACACACCATGTCCGTCAAAATCCAAACACGTTCCATTAATCCAACTGTTTTCAATGACTTGCTCACTGCCGGTACCGATCCTTTGATTGCAAGGCTGTGTGCTGCGCGTGATGTGCAAAGTCCGGCCGAGTTGGACGACAAGCTTGCTGCGCTTTTGCCGTATCAAACGCTGACAAACTGCGAAGCCGCCGCCGGCCGTTTGGCAGATGCGGTCGAGCGTCAGGAAAAAATCCTGATTGTCGCCGACTACGATGCCGACGGTGCGACGGCGTGTTCCGTCGGTATGAGCGGTTTGGCGGCGATGGGGGCGAAAGTGGATTTTCTTGTGCCCAACCGCTTTGAACACGGCTACGGCTTAACGCCCGAGCTGGCTGAAATCGCGGCAGAACAAGGCGTGGATTTATTGGTGACGGTGGATAACGGTATCGCCAGCATTGCAGGCGTGGCGCGGGCGCAGGAGTTGGGTTTGGATGTGATTGTGACCGACCACCATCTGCCTGCTGAGACCGTGCCCGACTGCATCATCGTCAATCCGAACCAAAAAGGCTGCGGCTTTCCCAGCAAAAGTCTGGCGGGCGTGGGCGTGATTTTTTATGTGTTGATGGCGTTGCGTGCCGAACTGCGCCGCCGCAATTATTTTTCAGACGGCCTAAAAGAGCCGAATCTGGGCGACCTTTTGGATTTGGTCGCACTCGGTACCGTCGCCGATGTCGTCTCCCTCGACCACAACAACCGTATCCTCGTGTCGCAAGGTTTGAAACGGATGCGTTCGGGCAAAATGCGCCCGGGCATCCGCGCCTTGTTTGAAGTGGCGCGACGGGATTGGCGCAAGGCTCAGCCGTTTGATATGGGCTTTGCGTTGGGACCGCGCATCAATGCGGCCGGACGGCTGGATGATATGTCGGTCGGCATTGCCTGTTTGTTGGCGCGAGATGATGCCGAAGCGCAGGAACTGGCGGCCCAGTTAAACAACCTCAATATCGAACGCCGCGAAATCGAGCAGTCTATGCTGCAAGACGCGCTGAATGATTTTCCCGAAACCCTGCCTCCAGGGCAGACGACTTTGGTGGCGTATCGCGACGACTTCCATCAAGGCGTGGTCGGCATTGTTGCCAGCCGCCTCAAAGACCGTTTTTATCGTCCGACCATCGTGTTTGCGCCTGCCGACAACGGCGAAGTGCGCGGTTCGGGACGCTCCATTCCCAACCTGCACCTGCGCGACGCTTTGGATTTGGTATCCAAACGCCACCCCGATTTGATTTTGAAATTCGGCGGACACGCAATGGCGGCGGGTTTGAGCATACTTGAACACAATATTCCCGCATTTCAGACGGCCTTTGAAGAAGCCGTGTGCGAGATGGTGTGCGAAGACGATTTGTCGCAAACCTATATTACCGACGGCAGCCTGCCTGCCCGCGATATTACGCTGGAACAGGCGCAGAACCTTGCCCGGCACGTTTGGGGGCAGGGCTTCGCGCCGCCGAGTTTTACCGACGAATTTCACGTTGTCCGCCAGCAGCCTCTAGGCGCGGAAGGCAAACATAAAAAAGTCTGGCTGCAAAAAGACGGCTACGAATTTGAAGCCATGTTTTGGCGTTGCAGCGAAGACATTCCCGAATACATCCGCACGGTGTACCGCCCCGTTGCCAACGAATGGCGGAATAATCTCGAATTGCAGCTTTATATCGACTACTGGGAAGCCGCGTAAATAAAGGCCGTCTGAAGATGAAGAAACAAAAAACTTGGCTCGGCTTTTCTTTGGCGCTGCTTGCCACCATGACTTGGGGTTCGCTGCCGGTAGCGGCGCAACAAGCTCTAAAAGCCATCGATGCGCCCACGCTGGTGTGGATACGCTTTTTAGTGGCTTCGCTGGTGTTGTTTGCGTTGTTGGGGCTGACCGGCAAGCTGCCGAGGCCGTCTGAATTTTCCAAGCAAACCTTATTTTTATTGGTACTGGGTATTATCGGCATTTCCGCCAACTTTGTGCTCGTTGCCATGGGTTTGCACTATATTTCGCCGACAACCACGCAGGTGTTATGGCAGCTCTCGCCCTTTACCATGATTTTGGTCGGCGTAGGCGTGTTTAAAGAAGCCTTTATGCGCTGGCAAAAAATCGGCTTGATGCTTTTGCTGACGGGTTTGGTCATGTTTTTCAACGACAAATTCGGCGAACTTCTCAGCTTGGGCAGCTACGCGGTCGGGGTAATCATGGCGGCTTCGGGCAGCATGATTTGGGTGTGCTACGGCGTGGCGCAAAAACTTCTGTCCAAACATTTCAATTCGCAACAAATCCTGCTCATGATTTATTTTTGCAGCAGCTTTGTTTTCCTGCCGTTTGCCGAACCGTCGCAAATCGCCCATATCGGCAATCCGTTTTTATGGGGCTGCTTTATCTATTGCTGCTTAAACACGCTGATCGGCTACGGTTCATTCGGCGAAGCGCTCAACCATTGGGACGCTTCAAAAGTCAGTATTGTTACCACGCTGATACCCGTATTTACCATGATATTTTCCACCATCGGTCATTACCTTGCCCCTGCTTATTTTGCCGCTTCGGATATGAATATCGTCAGCTATGTGGGTGCCATGGTGGTTGTGACAGGAGCCTTGCTGGCTGTGGCCGGAGAGAAAGTGATGGGGCTTTTTTTGAGAAAGATATGAAGCATTTATTGCGAAACAGAATAAAACAAGGCCGTCTGAAACAGGTTTCAGACGGCCTTTTATGTTCTAAATCAGATTAATGTGAATTGCCGAATCAATAGAAGCCTTCGCGTTCTTCACGGGTGCTGATGTAGATATTTTTCACTTGGGTGTAGGCGGCGAGCATCATTTTGTGGGTTTCGCGGCCGATACCTGAAGTTTTGTAGCCGCCAAACGGCGCGCCGGCGGGCAGGCGGTTGTAGCAGTTTACCCAAACACGGCCGGTTTCCAATGCGTTGGAAACGCGCAGGCAGCGGTTGATGTCGGTACTCCACACTGCGCCGCCCAAGCCGTATTCGCTGTCGTTGGCCATTTTGATGACTTCTTCTTCGGTTTTGAATTTAATCACGGTGGCAACCGGGCCGAAGATTTCTTCTTGGGCAACGCGGGCTTCGTTGCTGCTGGCTTCAATCAAAGTAGGCTCGACAAATTCGCCTTTGCCCAATTCGCCTTCGATTTTTTTACCGCCGGTAATGATGCGGCAACCTTCTTGTTCGCCGATTTTGACGTATTTCAAAATGGTCTCGAGTTGGCCGGCATTGACTTGCGAACCCATTTGGGTGTCGTCTTCCCAAGGCAGGCCGACTTTGATTTTTTTGAATTCTTCAGCCAAAGCATTGACGAATTTGTCGTAAATGCCTTCCTGAACGAAGATACGAGAACCGGCGCAGCACACTTGGCCTTGGTTGAACAAAATACCTTTTTGCGCGCCTTCGAGGGCTTTGTCGAAAGGCATATCGTCGAAGAAGATGTTGGCGGATTTGCCGCCCAATTCCAAAGTGGACGGAATCAGCAATTCGGCGGCGGCGATGCCGACACGGCGGCCGACTTCGGTTGAGCCGGTAAAGGCCAGTTTGTTGAAGCCTTTGTGGTGGAGCATGTATTCACCGGATTTGGAACCGCGGCCGGTAATCACGTTCAACACGCCTTTAGGCAGCAAGTGGTTGATTTTTTGAGCGAAGGACAACAGGCTCAATGAAGTGCTGGAAGAAGGGTGGATGACGATGGTACAACCCGCGGCCAATGCCGGAGCGATTTTCCATGCGGCCATCAAGAATGGGAAGTTCCAAGGAATAATTTGGCCGACAACGCCGATCGGTTCGCGCAAAACGATGGACAGGTCTTCGGCATCAAGCTGGGTTGCCGTGCCTTCTTCGCCGCGGATGACGCTGGCGAAATAGCGGAAATGGTCGGAAGCCAATGGCACGTCGGCGGCGCGGGTTTCGCGGATGGGTTTGCCGTTGTCCAAAGTTTCTTGCAGGGCGAACAATTCGGCGTTTTCGTCAATCACATCGGCGATTTTGTTCAAAATGGCCGCGCGTTCGGCAGTCGTGGTTTTACGCCATGTTTTGAATGCTTCTTGGGCAGCGGCCACGGCAGCATCGACATCGGCATCGGTTGCGTCTGTGAACTTGGCCAACTCATCGCCATTGGCAGGGTTGTAAGAGGATAAAAGTTTGCCTTCGCTACCTTTCGTCCATTCGCCGTTGATTAAAAGGCCGTATTCTTTATCAAACACATTTAAATCTTTTGCCATAATGCTGTCTCCTTAATGAATGGGAAGGCGTGTTTCTGCGCCATAAAAACAGCTTATGCTTTTTTCTTTTTAGGTTCAAGTACTAAAAATGAGAATGTTCTCAAAATTTACGTTTGCAATGTTGTTTCATGTAGCAGGCCGTCTGAAAAATAAAGGATTTGATTGAAATGAAAGTGTATTTGTTAATATATTTAAAGATTCAGACGGCCTGAATAGGATTTGTTATGGTATAACATCATAACTTATTGTTTTGAAAAAGATTATGGGTTGACGGTTTCGGACATGGGGAGTATTCTTATTTATAGCTAAACAGTTTTTTCGACACTCTAGGAGACGCTCCATGAAAATGCATGCTGTGGTAGTAAACAAAGATGTAGCAGGTGATGTAGAAGTTGTTGAACGCGAACTGCGTCCGCTGGAATACGGCGAGGCGTTGGTGGAAGTCGAGTATTGCGGCGTGTGCCACACCGACTTGCACGTTGCGGCAGGAGATTACGGCGACAAACCGGGTCGCGTGTTGGGACACGAAGGCATCGGTTTGGTTAAAGAAGTTGCCGACGGTGTGAAAAATCTGAAAGTCGGCGACCGTGTCAGCATCGCATGGCTGTTCCAAAGCTGCGGTTCTTGCGAATACTGCAATACCGGCCGCGAAACCTTGTGCCGCTCTGTATTGAACGCAGGCTATACTGCCGACGGCGGCATGGCGACCCACTGTATCGTGAGTGCCGATTACGCGGTCAAAGTCCCAGAAGGCTTGGATCCTGCGCAAGCTTCGAGCATTACTTGTGCCGGTGTGACCACTTATAAAGCGATTAAAGTTTCCGGCGTCCGTCCGGGCCAATGGATTGCGATTTACGGCGCAGGCGGTTTGGGCAACTTGGCGGTTCAATACGCGAAAAAAGTATTTGGCGCACACGTCGTCGCCATCGACATCAACGATGAAAAACTGGCATTCGCTAAAGAAAGTGGCGCAGATTTAGTCATCAACGCTGCCAAAGAAGATGCCGCCAAAGTGATTCAGGAAAAAACCGGCGGTGCACACGTAGCCGTTGTTACCGCCGTATCCGCCGCCGCATTCAACTCCGCTGTGGACTGCGTCCGCGCGGGCGGTCGCGTCGTCGCCATTGGCCTGCCGCCCGAATCTATGGACCTGTCCATCCCTCGTCTGGTCTTGGACGGCATCGAAGTGGTCGGCTCTCTGGTCGGTACCCGTAAAGATTTGGAAGAAGCATTCCAATTCGGCGCAGAAGGTTTGGTTGTGCCTAAAGTCGAATTGCGTGCTTTGGATGAAGCACCTGCCATCTTCCAAGAAATGCGCGAAGGTAAAATTACCGGTCGTATGGTGATTGATATGAACAAAGAGTGCAGCTGCATTCATCACTAATCAAATGATTCCGTGACAAAAAGGCCGTCTGAAACTTTTCAGACGGCCTTTTTTATTGGATTGGATAACTTAAAGCGTAAAGCCGCTTTCAAATGCGCGGATTTCTCCGCTGACAGGATCGGTAAACTCTATTCTTTTGGCCAGAAGTTTTAAAGGTTTATCATAGTCTTCATCACCGGCCGCCAATGGGGTAGGGTAAAGCGCATCGTTCATCAGCGGCATGTTCAAACTCATCATATGCACGCGGAGCTGGTGTTTCTTTCCGGTATGCGGCGTGAGGCGGTAGAGGCTGAACGCGCCGCGGTTTTCGATAAGTTCGATGGTTGTGTGGGCGTTGGGTTCGCCTTCCGTTTCACGCGTGAGAAAGAATTTTTCGCCGCGTTCCATTCGTGACGAAATATCCAGTGGATAGTCCAAGTCCGTCCGAGTCGGCGCAACCGCTTCATAGGTTTTTCGGACGGTTTTTTCTTGGAACATGGTCTGATAATCGCGACGCGTGGCAGGGTTGAGCGAAAGCAGCATAACGCCTGCCGTATCTTTATCCAAGCGATGAATCGGCGTAATGTCTTCAACATTCAAATGCTGCAATTCAGGCCGCAAACGCAGGCGCGTGAGCAAAGTTTCCCGCAAAAACCTGCCGCTGGGGATGACGGGCAGAAAATGCGGTTTGTCCACTACAATCAAATGCTCGTCAATATGCAAAATCTTTTCTTCAAACGGAATACGCGGCTCGCTCTCACGGCTGGTTTCACGGTAATAAAACATCGTCTTGCCGGGTTCGAACAAGGTATTTTCATCAAACGGCACGCCATCCGCGCCCACCACAAAACCGCTGTTCAGCCGCCGCCGCCAGTTTTCTTCGCCGACAAAGGGAAAATGAGCGCATAGAAAATGCAGCAGCGGCAAGCCGTAAAACTGCTTTTCGTGCGGCAAAACCAAATAACTGGGTTTGACACCGTCTAAAAGGGGTAGGGGATTGGTACGTTTTTTCATGCGGCGGATTGTACTCGGTTTTTAGGATTTTTTCAGACGGCCTTGTTTATATGGAAAATAAACTTCTAATAATAGATATGTATTGATGCAGGTTTTGTGTTTAAATAGCCTCTATAAATGGAACCAGATAAACTGGTTTTGTTTGAGCTTGCTTTTATGGCATAAATTACAGAAATGATAAAGAAGCAATTTTTGAGAAAAGGAGAATATTGTGCAGAAAAAAATCGGCATAATCATCATGTTATCTGTATTTTCCGTATCCGCTATGGCGGGAGGGGAAGTTCGGCTTGGCAAGAGTAAGGCATACGATAATGAGTATGAACTTGTGGTAGAGCATGAAGTCAATGAAGAAGGTTCACAATTAAATCAAGACGAGTATGCCGCACATCCAATACGCAACGATAGCGGCGTCATGCAGTCAGGGAAAGCGGCTTCAGGCAGACAAGCTGTTTCCCAATACGGAAAACCTAATTTGCCGCCTGTTCGCTTAAATCCGCATCCTTCACGACCTTGATTACAAAATCAAAGGGCTGCTCCATTTGTTTGGACAGCCCTTTTGTTTTGTTGGCTCACTCACATTTTCGTTTGCGCAAAACAAGTTTGTAATCAGTTTTGATACTGGTTTGATTGCCAATCATCTTAAAATCATCTATTAAACAACGGTTTTCCGTACATTTCAACGTGAAATCTGCACCGACCCTATGGCCGTCAAATTGTTTAAATGTTGCCCGGACGGTATGAGGAGAAGTGACCTTGACTTGCAAGGTTTTATGGAAGTTGTCAGGATGATCCTGACCAAAGCCCAAGTAGTAATGTATCGGCATATCACACACCATCTCCACATCGGGTTGCTTACGGATATTTGTGTCGGATTTATTGAATTTTCGGATGATTTTTTGTAGTTCAGACGTAGTAACACGATTGTGTTCAGAGCCTAAATCCACTTTGGTCAGATAAACCTTTTTGACTAAATCTATTTTCGTTTGATTATTTGTGGCCTTATTTGTAGCCATTGCTTGGGAGAAAAAGGGAGGGTAGTTTTTTCATATTGGGCAACTACTGGATGCTGAATCCCAATATCTCCTTCGCCGCCAACGACAGGATCAGCCTCACAGGCGGCATCCAATGGTTGGGTAGGCAGCCCGACCAGACGGACGGCAAACGGGAATCCTCCGGAAACACATCCACCTACGCCCATTTCGGCGCAGGCTTCGGCTTCTCCAAAGCCACGTCTTTAAACGCATCCGCACGCTTCAATATTTCAGGGCAGAGCAGCTCCGAACTGAAATTGGGCGTACAGCATACGTTTTAAGCAGGGCTTTGATTTTCCAACCTTATAAGCAAAGGGACTTTTATGAAAAAACAAATCACCGCAGCCATGATGATTCTGACGATGATTGCCGCTCCCACACTGGCAAACAGCTTCGACAATCAGACATTTGAAAACCAAGTGTTCCACACGCAGGCAGATACGCCTATGGAGTTGGCGGAGCTTTCTCAGGAGGAGATGAAAGAGACTGAGGGGGCGATGGCGCCGTTGGTGGCACTTGGGTATTTAACTAGGATAGGTACTTTTGTTGCTGCAAGATATGCAACCCCACGCGTTGCAGCCAGCCTGTTGCGTAATGGGTCATATCAAGCTGCTCATGTAGCACGTGCTAATCAAGCAAAAAATTTGGCAGCGCAAGTTCACGGAAGAAATAATATTCTTAGACATGGACCTAGTGGTCATGTAAATGGCACAGTAAATTACTCACATTATCAGGCTACGAAACCTAATCTTAACCTTAGTAGTTCGAGAGCTCATATTTTTTACGGACGCCAATTGGCTAAGACTCCAAAATAATTAGAATTTGTTGCGGGCTTGGGCAATAATTGCCCAAGCATATTGTGTATTTTAAGAGGGGTAGCGATGATAATTGAATTTGAAATTGATAGTACTAATAACGAGCAGGTTTCTTTTTTAAAAAATAGCCGTTGGTCAAGTTCTGAAATTATAAGAAAATTTCCAAATAATAAATTATTTTTTTCAAAAAATACGCTGCATTATAATAATGCGGACAAATTACTGTGCAGAACAGTCATTTTTCCGGAAGGGACGATTCTTTCCTACGAAGAGAATTCTAAAAAATTTAATTTACAGGTAAAAAATGCACAAAAAAATAATATTAAGTTGCAAGGTGGATATACACCTTCCACCGAACTGGTTCATGTAGTTCATAATCTTTGCTTGTTAGGAAATGTAGTTCTCCGTATCATAGGAGATAATACTGATCTGAATAATATGGAAAAAATAGAACTTAATTTTGAGAAGTTTGATAAGTATTTTTTTATATCGGAAGATATGGAAATAGTGTTTATAAATAAATAAACCAATTTCCAACCAAACCTGCTATCGGTTTGGTTGGAGGCAAGAGGAGGTAAGGTAGTGTTTCCTGTTATTTTCTTTTCGACATTGGGCTGTATTTTAGTATGGATAAAATATATGCCTAAAATAAAATCAAAAAAAATTTTGGGAAGATCCTTATATATTATAGGAATAATAAATGTAATAATCGGCTATGTATTAATTAAAAATATATTAGTTTCTGTTTCGGATGAAGTTGGAATAAAATATCTTGCAATATATTTATCAAATATTTTTTTTTTGGACAATCCTGATGATGGTATTCGTAAAAAGACTGTCTAAGAAGCGGTAAGGGCAGTAGGTCATGGTGCAACATGGTTTGCCCCTAATACCTGTTATATTCCTTACTATTTATACTATTAAGAATAATTATGTAAGAGGTCGTCTGAAAGCTTTTTCAGACGACCTCTTACATATATCTTTAGAAGGTATGATGATGTTAAAACGTATTTGTCTGTCAGTGCCGATTGCCGTTTCTTTATCCGGTCTTCTGAATGCTGCACCTATGTTTAACGATAATCCTGTTGTTTACGGAAAAATCAAAGTGCAAAGTTGGAAAGAGAGGCGCGATTTCAATATTGTAAAACAGGATTTGGATTTTTCCTGCGGGGCGGCTTCGGTGGCGACGCTTTTGAACAATTTTTACGGGCAAAAGCTGACGGAGGAAGAAGTGTTGAAAAAACTGGATAAGGAGCAGATGCGCGCGTCGTTTGAGGATATGCAGCGCATTATGCCTGATTTGGGTTTTGAAGCGAAAGGCTATGCCCTGTCTTTCGAGCAGCTCGCGCAGTTGAAAATCCCCGTCATCGTGTATTTGAAATACCGCAAGGATGATCATTTCTCGGTATTGCGCGGCATAGACGGCAATACGGTTTTGCTTGCCGACCCGTCGCTGGGTCATGTTTCCATGAGCAGGGCGCAGTTTTTGGATGCTTGGAAAACCCGTGAGGGAAATTTGGCAGGTAAAATTTTGGCTGTCGTACCGAAAAAAGCGGAGACGATTTCAAATAAATTGTTTTTTACACATCATCCCAAGCGGCAGACGGAATTTGCAGTCAAACAAATCAGGCTACGGCGTGTAGACTGAGTCAAAGGCCGTCTGAAAACTGTTTCAGACGGCCTTTTGATTTGTTCCCAACCTCACAAACCCTTAAAAATCAGCTATAATGCCCAACTATTTGATTTTCGCTTATCCCATATTGAAATGGCACAAAAAATTCAATCTGTAAAAGGTATGAATGACCTTTTACCTGTCGAACAAAAAGATTTCAAACTGACGGCTGCGTTTTGGCAGGCGTTTGAAGATACGGTCGGCCGTTGGACACGTGCTTACGGCTATCAGCAAATCCGTACGCCGATTGTTGAGCAAACCGGTTTGTTTGTCCGCTCCATCGGTGAGGAAACCGATGTGGTTGGCAAGGAAATGTACACCTTCTCCGATTCAAACGATTCTTTGAGTTTGAGCCTGCGCCCTGAAGGTACGGCTTCTTGTCTGCGTGCGGTGGTCGAACACAACCTTCTGTACAACAGCCCGCAAAAGCTGTGGTATATGGGGCCGATGTTCCGCCGTGAGCGTCCGCAAAAAGGCCGTTATCGTCAGTTCCATCAGGTCGGTATCGAGGCTTTAGGTTTTGAAGGGCCGGATATTGATGCGGAAATCATCGCGATGTCTGCCGACTTGTGGGAAAAATTAGGTATTCGCGAATACCTGACTTTGGAAATCAACAGCTTGGGCAACCGTGAGGAACGCGCGGCACACCGTGCGGCATTGGTTGAATATTTGACCCGCTATGAGGCGCAACTGGATGAAGACAGCAAACGCCGTCTGAAAACCAATCCTTTGCGCGTTTTGGATACGAAAAACCCTGATTTGCAGGAAATCTGCAACGCGGCGCCGCGTTTGGTGGATTACTTGGGCGAGGCTTCGCAAAACCACTATGTACGCTTCAAGGCGATGTTGGACGGTTTGGGTATTCAATATATTGAAAATCCGCGCTTGGTACGCGGTTTGGATTACTACAATCAGACGGTTTTTGAGTGGACGACCGACAAACTCGGCGCGCAGGCGACTGTGTGCGGTGGCGGCCGTTACGATGGTTTGATTGAAGAACTTGGCGGCAAACCTGCGCCGTCTATCGGCTTTGCAATGGGTATTGAGCGCCTGCTGCTTTTGGTGAGCGCGTACGGCTCGCTGGAAGTGAACGCCGCGCCTGATGTCTATGCAATGCACCAAGGCGAAGGCGCGGACTTGCAGGTGATGAAATACGCGCAAGCCTTGCGCGCTCAAGGCTTCAATGTGATGCAGCATTCCGGCTATCAGAGTCTGAAAGCGCAAATGAAAAAAGCAGACAACAGTGGCGCACGCTTTGCCCTGATTGTGGCTCAGGATGAGCTGGCAAACGGTACGGTTACCCTGAAAGATATGCAGGGCAAACACGAACAACAAACCGTTGCCGCCGCTGATTTGACAGACACTTTACAACAATGGAAGAACGCATAAATGGCAGCCCATTTGGAAGAACAACAAGAGTTAGACAACTTTAAATATTTTTGGAAAAAAACCGGCCGTTGGATCTTTGCCTTGCTGATCGTGGCGGCTTTGGGGTATTTGGGTTACACCATTTACCAAGGCCAAAAAGCGTCAAAAGATCAGGAAGCCGCCGCCGTATTGGCGCAAATGGTGGAAAAGGCGCAGCAAAAAACCGACCAAAAAGCCATCAATGCCGATTTGGCCGAATTGCAAAAAAACTATCCTGATTCTATTTCGACAGCCCAAGCCACTTTGATGGTAGCGGCAACCGAGTTTGATGCCGGCCGTTATGATGTGGCGGAAGGTCATTTGAATTGGGTGCTGAAAAACCAAAACGCACCGCTGGTTCAAGCTTTGGCGGCGCAACGTTTGGGCGTTGTCCTGTTGCAGCAGAAAAAATACGATGCCGCCATCAATGCCCTGAATACTCAGGTTGAGGCTGACTTCGAGCCTTTGATGCTGGAAACTAAAGGCGATGTTTACGTTGCCCAAAATAAAACCAAAGAAGCCGTACAAAGTTACGAAGCTGCTTTGAGCAAAATGCCGCAAACCGCAGTAGGCCGCGAATTGCTGCAAATGAAAATCGACAGCTTGAAATAAGTTTGTTTGAAATCAAGGCCGTCTGAAGTTGCAATGACTTTTCAGACGGCCTACACTTATCCTTATCAACTGTGTTTTTAAAACACCTGCTTGTGTTCCGCTCCCGTTTTTAGGCGGCACTTGACACAGAAAGACTCAATCATGAAACCAACCATCGCGCTTGTCGGCCGTCCCAATGTCGGCAAATCTACTTTATTCAACCGTTTGACGCGCACCAAAGACGCGCTCGTGCATGACTTGCCAGGCTTAACGCGTGACCGCCATTACGGTCATGGCAAAGTCGGCAGCAAACCTTATTTGGTCATCGATACCGGCGGTTTTGAGCCGGTTGTGGACAGCGGCATTTTGCACGAAATGGCAAAACAAACCTTGCAGGCTGTCGATGAAGCCGATGCGGTTGTGTTTTTGGTGGATGGTCGCACCGGTTTGACACCGCAAGATAAAATCATTGCCGACCGTTTGCGCCAAAGCCCGCGTCCCGTTTATTTGGCCGTGAATAAAGGCGAGGGCGGCAATAGGGCCGTGCTTGCCGCCGAGTTCTACGAACTTGCTTTGGGCGACCCTTATGTGATTTCAGGTGCGCACGGCGATGGTGTGTATTATTTGATTGAAGATATTTTGGAAACCTTCCCTGAGCCTGAAAAGGAAGAGGAAGAAGCGAAACATCCTGTTTTTGCTGTAATCGGCCGTCCAAATGTCGGTAAATCAACCTTGGTAAACGCCATTCTCGGCGAAGAGCGCGTGATTGCCTTCGATATGGCAGGCACGACGCGCGACAGTATCCATATTGATTTTGAACGTGAAGGCAAACCGTTTACCATCATCGATACCGCAGGTGTGCGCCGTCGCGGCAAAGTGGATGAAACAGTGGAAAAGTTCTCCGTTATCAAAGCCATGCAGGCGGTTGAGGCGGCAAACGTTGCTGTTTTGGTGTTGGACGCTCAACAAGATATCGCCGACCAAGATGCGACGATTGCAGGTTTTGCTTTGGAAGCAGGCCGTGCCTTGGTGGTGGCGGTCAACAAATGGGACGGTATCAGCGAAGAGCGCCGCGAGCAAGTGAAACGTGATATTAACCGCAAACTGTATTTCCTTGATTTTGCTAAGTTCCACTTTATTTCTGCATTGAAAGAGCGCGGTATAGACGGTTTGTTTGAAAGCATTCAGGCTGCCTACAATGCGGCGATGATTAAGATGCCGACGCCGAAAATCACGCGCGTATTGCAAAGTGCTATCGAGCGTCAACAGCCGCCGCGCGCAGGCTTGGTGCGTCCGAAAATGCGTTATGCCCACCAAGGCGGCATGAATCCGCCGGTGATTGTGGTACACGGCAATTCGCTGCACGCGATTTCAGACAGCTACACACGCTATCTGACCCAAACATTCCGCAAAGCCTTTAATCTTCAAGGCACGCCGCTCAGAATTCAATACAATGTTTCGGAAAACCCGTATGAAAATGCGGAAGACAAACCGAAGAAAAAACCGCTGCGCCGCGTCAGCCTGAGCAACCGTATCGAGAAGCGCGAAGGCCGCAAGGAAGAGAAAAACCGCTTCAAGAAGAAAAACAAAGTCAGCGTGAAAAAACAATTCAGCAAATAAGCATAAAGGCCGTCTGAACGATTTCAGACGGCCTTTTATGATGGAATGTAAGTTATTTATTTTTCATGATATTTATCTATTGGATTTTCCGGAATCAAAATACATAAAATCGGGATTGGGAAGGGGCGTGAAGATGAAAATGAAACAGTCGGTTTGTCGGGAATTTCCCTTATTGCTGGATTCCTAAACGGTGTGATAGAAAAAAATAGTTGGTAATTTATTCTATTCGGGGCTACAATCCCATCAAACGTCGATTTTGGCGTCTTTACAATCATAATAATGGAGCTCAAGAATATGACAGCTAAAGGACAAATGTTACAAGATCCTTTTTTGAATGCGTTGCGTAAAGAGCACGTTCCGGTTTCAATCTACTTGGTAAACGGCATCAAGCTGCAAGGCCAAGTGGAATCATTCGACCAGTACGTTGTTCTGCTGCGTAATACTTCCGTCACTCAAATGGTTTACAAACACGCTATCTCAACAATCGTTCCTGCACGCGCAGTCAGCCTGCAACACGAAAACAAACAACCTCAAGCCGCTGCCGCAGCTACTCCGGTTCAAGTTGAGACTGTGCAACAACCTGCCGAATAAATGATGTAACGCATTCCTGTTTTTCAATACCTTACCGCTTTTGCGGTAGGGTATTTTTATTTTCAGACGACCTTTATCATGCTGCTTGAAAACATTCTTCCCTTTGCACATTCCCTGTTACGACAAGCCTTAAAAGCAGGCGGCCGTGCTTTGGATGCGACGGCCGGAAACGGACATGATACTTTGCTGTTGGCGCAATTGGTTGGCGAAACGGGTAAGGTGTGGGCTTTTGATGTGCAATCTAAAGCACTGGCGCAGACTCAAGGCCGTCTGAAAGAAAACGGCGTAGATGGCCGAGTAGCCCTGATACATGACGGCCATGAAAACGTTTTATCTTATATCGACGAGCCTTTAGATGCCGCAGTATTTAATTTCGGTTGGCTGCCGGGCGGCGATAAAAGCTGTACGACTGAAGCGGCAAGCAGCATCCGTGCGCTGACGGATACTTTGGGTTTGCTGAAAGAGGGCAGGCTTGCCGTGGCGGTATTGTATCCGGGGCATGAAGCCGGCCGAATAGAGGCTGAGGCGATTATGCAATGGGCGGAGGCTTTGCCGCAGGAAGCCTTTGCCGTGTTGCGCTATGGCTTTGTCAACCGCCGCAATGCGCCGCCCTATCTGCTGGCGGTTGAAAAGTTGCGTCAGAAATAGATGTTTGCGGTAAAATAGCCGCTTTAATTCCTTCTATCGACAAGAAACTGTTATGCAATACCTGTTCGTCAAATACAGCCACCAGATTTTTGTAACCATTACCATTTTGCTGTTTAACATCCGCTTTTTCATGCTTTGGCGTCATCCTGAAAAACCGTTGGCAGGCATTTGGAAAGCCATGCCGCATTTGAACGACACCATGTTGCTGTTTACCGGCTTGTGGCTAATGAAGATTACCCATTTTTCGCCGTTCAATGCACCGTGGCTCGGCATGAAAATCCTGCTGTTGCTGGTTTATATTGTGTTGGGCATGATTATGATGCGTTCGCGTCCGCGTTCGCCGAAATTTTATATCGTCTATGTTTTGGCCATGTCGTGTGTTGCCACGATTGTTTTTCTTGCCAAAACCAAAACACTGCCGTTTTAAAAGAGGCCGTCTGAAATGTATCCGCATTTTGCCGTTGTCGCTTTGGGCAGTAATCTTGCCAATCCTGCCGAACAGGTTCGCGCCGCTTTGGCCGAATTGGACGCGCATCCGCATATCCGGCTCGAAAAGGCTTCTTCCCTGTATCTGACTGCGCCGGTCGGCTATGACAATCAGCCCGATTTTGTGAACGCCGTGTGTGCCGTGAAAACTTCATTGGACGGCGTGGCGCTGTTGGCAGAGTTAAACCGCATCGAGGCGGAATTTGGGCGAGAGCGTAGCTTCCGTAATGCGCCGCGCACCTTGGATTTGGACATCATCGATTTTGACGGTATCCGCAGCGATGATCCGCATCTGACCTTGCCGCATCCGCGCGCGCATGAGCGCAGTTTTGTGATGTTGCCGCTGGCAGAAATCCTTCCGGATTTCGAGTTGGGCGAGCATGGCCGTGCGGCTGATTTGGCTCAGGCTTTGGGCGGGCAGGGTATTCGCCTGTTGAAAGAATAAAGGCCGTCTGAAAAACAGGCTGAAACAAGAAAGGGCGTGTTGGACACGCCTTTTTTGCTATAAAATATTGTTGGGAAACACATTACAAAGAGTTACTATGAATCCTCGTTATATTGTTGTCGAAGGCGCCATCGGTAGCGGCAAGACTGCTTTGAGCCGCCGCTTGGCAGAGCATTTCAGTGCGTTGCTGTTGTCGGAAAATCCGGATCATAATCCGTTTCTTATGAAGTTTTACAGTAATGTTTCCAATAATGGTTTGGCTGCCGAGCTTTTCTTCCTGACGCGCCGCGCTGAAAGCGTGAATATTATTGAAGACCAATGTGCGCAAGGCGGAATGGTTGTGGCTGACTTTTTATTGGAAAAAGACCGTATTTTTACGCCTATCGTTTTGAATAATGACGAGCAGCAGCTTTTTGCCGATATGAAGCAACGTATTTTGCCGCAATACGCGGAACCCGATGTGGTAATTTATCTGCAAACCGCCGTCGAAAACAACCGCAAACGCCTGCAAAAACGTCACGAAGGCATTATCAGCTTGTTTCCTGAAGGCTATTTGGGACGGGTGCATGACGAATACAGTCATTTCTTCCATTTGTATCAAAGCGCGCCTTTGCTGACCGTCAATGCTGATGAGTTGGATTTGGCCGGCAATGACGACCACTTCCAGCTTTTGTTGCGCGCATTGGAAGATTTTCAAGGTACGCGCAGTTATTTGAATTTAAGCGAAAAATAAACGAAGGCTAGGTTTAGGCCGTCTGAAAGGAATAATATGTCAAAATATCAATTCACACTCCCATCTTCTTCCGGCAGCGATTTTAACTCCGCCGAACATTTGCCGTTGGTTGTCTATTTTTATCCTAAAGACAGTACTCCCGGCTGTACCACCGAAGGCTTGGATTTCAATGCCCGATTGGAGCAATTCAAAGCATTGGGCTATACCGTTGTCGGCATTTCGCGCGACGGTGTCAAATCGCATCAGAATTTCTGCACTAAACAAGGCTTCCAGTTTGAATTGTTGAGCGACAAAGAAGAAACCGTCTGCAAGCTGTTTGACGTGATCAAGCTGAAAAAGCTTTACGGCAAAGAATCCCTCGGCATCGAGCGCAGCACCTTTGTGCTGGACGAAAACGGCGAAATCGCTCATGAATGGCGCAAAGTCAAAGTGGCCGGACACGCGCAGGAAGTTTTGGATACAATCTCTCAAGCCTCTTAATAGGGCTTTGAAAACCTAAGGCCGTCTGAACGGATGTAAAGTCATGCCGTTCAGACGGCCTTTCAATCAGTTTGATGAATATGGACGATTTAATAGACAAGTTGCTTGAATCCCTTTGGCTGCAAGACCGGCTCAGCCACAATACGCTGCAAAGTTACCGCCGTGATTTGGTCAAAATCGCTGCGCGTTTGGCTGAGGTTGGACAGGATTGGTTGAGTGCCGATGAGTTTGCCCTGTCTGATGCCGTGTATGCGGAGGGGGAAAAAAACACGTCCCAAGCGCGGGCATTGTCGGCTTGCAAGCGCATGTACGGCTGGTTGGAAGAAACGGGACAAAGGGCAGACAATCCCACCCGTTTTCTCAAAGCACCGAAATCGGAACGCAAACTGCCCACGCTGATTACCGAAGCCCAAATCGACGCGCTGCTGGCTGCGCCGGATGTGGAAACGCCGCATGGACTGCGCGACAAAGCCTTGCTTGAAGTCATGTATGCAACAGGTTTGCGTGTAACCGAAGCCGTCAAATTGACGCTCAGCGATATCGATTTGCATCGCGGCAGTATCCGCACCATAGGCAAGGGCGACAAATTGCGTCTGGTTCCACTGGGGCAGGAAGCGGTATATTGGGTGGAACGCTATTGCAACGAATCGCGCCCGGTGTTGCTGAAAAACAAAATTTGCGACGAAGTGTTTGTCAGCCAGAAACGCAGCGGCATCAGCCGTCAGCTTGCATGGATGATAGTCAAAGAATATGCCGAAGCGGCCGGTATTGCTTCGCTCAGCCCGCACGGTTTGCGCCATGCTTTTGCCACACATTTGGTCAATCACGGCGTTGATTTGCGCTCGGTCCAGATGATGTTGGGACATTCCGACATCAATACCACGCAGATTTATACCCATGTGGCCAATATCCGTTTGAAAAACATGGTTGATGAACATCATTCCCGTTCATAAATAAAGGCGGCATTTCGAAGATGCCACTTTTTGTTCTTGAGGCCATCTGAACGGTTATAAAGTTTACTATTTATAAAATAACAATCAAAATACAAATTTACATAGAAAAATTTCAAAACAAAAGGACAGCGCCAATATTGCAATGCAAACCGTTTTTATTTATATTTACGTTCAAGAATAAATCCTACTCTCAATTACAGAGGGTAACAAAATTATTGGAGCACATCATGTTTGTCTGCATCTGCAACGCCATTACTGACCACGACATCAAAGAGACCATCGCCGCCGGTGCAACCACCATGAGCGATTTGCAGGCTCAATTGGGCGTGGCGACTTGTTGCGGTTGCTGCGGTGAATTGGCTGCATCGTTTCTGACTGCGAGCAGTGCCCAAAATACCGTGACTGCCGGTATCAACGTTCAGTCTTAATTCAGAATACACATAAAGGCCGTCTGAAGGCGTTATCTCGCGCCTATTCAGACGGCCTTTGTCATGCCTGTATGGTTTGGCGGCATTTTGCTATACAATGGTCGCTTTTGTCCCTCCGAGAGTAACCGCTATGAAACTGACCTTGATGTTTCGGGAGTATTGCAGCCTGTGCCACAAAATGCGCGAACAATTAAAGCCTTATCAGGATCAGTTTGGATTTGAGCTGGATATTGTCGATGTTGATGAAGATCCGGTTTTAGAAGAAAAGTACAATGAGCTGGTGCCTGTTTTGTTGGATGGCGATACCGAAATCTGCCATTGGTTTTTGGACGAAGAAAAACTGAAAGCGCATTTGAGCGCGTAACAAACCGTTGACCATATTATCTTTCAGACGGCCTTTGGCTGTTTATGCCGTCTGAACATTGATTTTATTATGACTGAAAAACTTTCTCCCGATGCGCTGATTGAAGCGGCGCTGTTGACGCAAATCGAACCCTTAAACGAAAAAGCCATGCGCGAATTGTGCGTGCCGCCGTTGTCGCAAGACAAGCTGATTGATGTGTTGGCGCAACTGAAGGCCCGCTGGCAGGGCAGGGCTTTGCAATTGGTGCATACCCATGAGGGCTGGCGCTTCCAAATCGCCCAAGCTGCGTTTGAACGACTGGGCAGCCTGCAAGAGCAGCGTGCGCCGCGTTATTCCCGCGCCGTAATGGAAACGCTGGCGATTATTGCCTATCAGCAACCAGTAACGCGTGGCGATATCGAAGGCATACGCGGCGTGGCGGTGTCGCAAAATGTCATGCAAACCTTGCAGGATAGAGGCTGGATTGAAGTCATCGGCCACCGTGATTCTGTCGGCCGTCCGGCTTTGTGGGCGACAACGGCAACATTCTTAAGCGATTTGCGTTTGGAAAGTTTGGAAGAATTGCCGCCGCTGACTGAATTGGGCGAGCTGGTGTTGCCTGATTTGATGGAAACGCCGCCGACAGGCGATGAGGAGGCTGAAGAAGCAGTAGAGCCTGGAAGCAGGCTGATTAATTGATTTAAATGTAAAGGCCGTCTGAAGCAATTGTGTTTCAGACGGCCTTTGTGTTGGTTATTCTAGCGTTTTATGGCATTAAATGAACGCTCTATATCTCTATATCATTGAATACGTCAGCCGGGGTAACAATATAGCGTGGTGTATTGGGCAGTTTCTTAAAAAATAATTTGTTTAAAATAAATATCTTAGATAAAACATAAGAAAAATCTGATTCAAACTATAAAAAATCTTAGTTATAATCAGCATATCTAAAGCTATTCCGCATAAGCGCGGGTGATTTACTAAGGAATACTGCAATGCTGTTGGCACTTTCTTTGCGTGATTTTGTCATTGTTGAAAACCTGAATCTTGATTTTCAAAACGGCTTTACCGTTTTAACGGGCGAAACCGGCGCAGGCAAATCGATTACCCTGGATGCAATCGGCCTGTTGTTGGGCGACAAAGCCGATTACAGCCAAGTGCGCAACGGCGCCAAAGAGGCGCAGTTGTCGGCTTTGTTCGACATCAGCAGTTTGCCCGAATTGAAAGCGCAGCTGCAGGAGCAAGGTCTTTTGGAAGAAGATGCGGAAGAGCTCAGCATCCGCCGTATTATCGATGTCAAGGGCAAAAGCCGCAGTTATATCAATAACCAAGCGGCAACGCTGGCGCAGTTGAAAGCCATCGGCGAGCAGTTAATCGATATTCACGGCCAAAACGCCCATCATTCGTTGAATCAAGAGTCTGCGCAACGCGAGTTGTTGGACGCATTTGCCGGCAGCAAAGAGCAGGCGGAAACAGTCAAGCAGCTTTATCAAAATTGGGTCAATGCGAAAAAAGCCCTGCAAGAAGCACAAGAGCAGGCAGAAACCATGGCCATCGAACGCGAGCGTTTGGAATGGCAGTTTAATGAATTAAACCAATTGGAGCTCAAACCCAACGAATGGGAAACCTTAAGCCAAAGCCACGACAGCCTGGCGCATTCGGCCGAGTTGCTGCAAACCGCCGAGCAGGTGGGCGAAAGCATAGACGGCGACAACGGCATCCAACGTCAAATCTACCAATGCCAAAAACTGCTGGGCAATCTGCAAAACATTGAGCCGCGCTTTGCCGAAAGCCTGAATATGTTGGCGAGTATTGAAGCCGAGTTGGGGGAAATCAGTGCCAATATGCGCGATGTGGCCGGCCGCAGCGATATCGATCCGAATGAATTGGCCGCACAAGAAAGCCGTATGGGCGAATTGATGAGCATGGCGCGCAAATACCGCATTGAGCCGGAAGAGTTGCCGCAAAAGTTGGCAGAAATTGACGAGCGCCTGCAAAACCTGCAAGCGGCTGCCGATTTGGAAGCCTTGGAAAATACAGTCGCACGCAATCTTGCCGAATACCACGAAGCCGCTCACGTTCTCTCCGCCATGCGCCATCAGGCGGCCGGCCGTTTGGGCGAAGAGACCACCGAGCATATGCAACATTTGGCCATGAAGGGCGCACGTTTTGACATCGTCTTGTTGCCGTCTTCGCCGACCGCGCATGGTCTGGAGCAGGTGCAATTCCAAGTGGCGGCAAATAAAGGCAATCCGTCCCGTCCTTTGAACAAAGTGGCTTCCGGCGGCGAATTGGCGCGTATCAGCTTGGCTTTGCAAGTGGTTGCCAGCCAATACACGCAAGTGCCGACATTGATTTTTGATGAAGTAGATACCGGTATCGGTGGCGGCGTCGCCGAAATGGTCGGTAAAGCTTTGCGTGCCTTGGGTAAAAAACATCAAGTTTTGGCGGTAACCCATCTTCCCCAAGTCGCCTCTTGCGGTGAAAACCATTGGCAGGTGCGCAAACATAGCGAAGGCGAACAAACCGTCAGCGAAATCAGCGTATTGGATCATCATCAGCGCATTGAGGAAATCGCGCGTATGTTGGGCGGCGAAATCATTACCGACACTACACGCAGCCATGCTGCCGAACTCTTGCATCTGGCCGCCGCCTAAAAGCCTTAAGGCCGTCTGAAAATGAAATTCAGACGGCCTTTTCCGTATTTTGCGCCCTTTCAGACAAGCAGAATACAAGGTATGATTATAGCGTCTGTTTACAAGGAAATTTTGATGAAAGTCCTGTTTATCGCCGATCCGATGGCAAGTTTTAAAACCTATAAAGACACTACTTACGCCATGATGCGTGAAATGGCAAAACGCGGTTGGCAGCTTTTTCATACCTTGAGCGGAGAATTATCCGTCCGTGAAGGCTGGGTAGTGGCTCAGGCAGCGGCATTTGAGTTTGTCGGTGCGAAGAACGATGACGATCACGAATGGTTTAAAGCAGAGGCAAAAGTTCAGACGGCCTTAAAAGATTTTGATGCGGTCATTATGCGCACTGATCCGCCGTTTGATATGCAATATCTGTATGCGACCCAGTTTTTGACGTTGGCACAGCAGCAGGGCGCAAAAGTATTTAACAGCGGACAAGCAATGCGCGATTTCAATGAGAAATTGGCGATTTTGAACTTCAGCCAGTTTACCGCGCCCACTTTGGTTACAACACGTTCCGCCGATGTCCGTGCCTTTTTGAAAGAACACGGCGACATCATCATCAAACCTTTGGACGGCATGGGCGGTATGGGCATTTTCCGCCTGACCGAATCCGACCCCAATATCGGCAGTATTTTGGAAACCCTGATGCAGCTTGATTCACGTACCATCATGGCGCAACGTTATATTCCTGAAATCGTACATGGTGACAAGCGCATTCTGATTATTGGTGGGGAAGTTGTTCCGTATGCTTTGGCGCGTATTCCGCAAAACGGAGAAACGCGCGGCAACTTGGCTGCCGGCGGTCGCGGCGTGGCACAGGAATTGAGCGAGCGCGACCGTGAAATTGCAGAAACCCTGGCGCCTGAATTGAAACGCCGCGGTATTTTGCTTGCCGGTTTGGATGTCATCGGCAGCAACCTGACTGAAGTCAACGTAACCAGCCCGACCGGCTTCCAAGAAATCATGAAGCAAAAAGATTTCGACGTTGCCGCCATGTTCGCAGATGCCGTGGCATCTTGGGCAAAACAATAAACCCAAAGGCCGTCTGAAAATTGACCTGACTGTTTCTTTTCAGACGGCATTCTAATATTGAGTATATGATGGAACCATCTTCCTACGCATCTGAAAAAAAAGGAAAAAACGGTATCAAGCGCATCATTAATGCATTTGGTTATTCCAAAGACGGACTGGCTGCCGCGTATCGTTATGAAAGCGCATTTCGCCAAGTTTTTTGGTTGAACTTGATTTTAATTGTCTTGGCGTTGTTTCTTGATTTCGGCTCGGTTACCAAAATGGTGCTTGTTGTCGCATCGTTTATTTCACTGATTACCGAATTGTTTAATACAGCCATCGAAGCAGCCGTTGACCATACCTCTACTGAAAAACACGAGCTGGCCAAGCGTGCCAAAGATGCCGGTTCGGCCGCGCAACTGATGGCTTTGTTAATGTTATTTATTGTTTGGATTGTTGCATTAACTGCTTAGAAATGTGGTAATATGGTAATTCATTAGGATTAGATAGTATTAGTTAATCTATATCAAAGTTTTCAGACGGCCTTCGGTTGTAAGATGAAGGCCGTATATTCCAGCCATGTGGCAAACATAAGGAGCAAAACATGAAAAAATTAATGGCAACCCTGATTCTGGCAGGCTTGGCAACTTCCGTATCTGCAGCCGGTATCCATATTGAAGACGGTTGGGCACGTGCTACCGTTGAAGGTATGAAAATGGGTGGCGCATTCATGAAAATCCAAAACGATGAAGCCAAACAAGACTTCTTGGTAGGCGGCAGCAGTCCTGTTGCCGAACGTGTTGAAGTACACACTCACGTGAACGACAACGGCGTTATGCGTATGCGCGAAGTTAAAGGCGGCGTGCCTTTGGCTGCAAAAGGCGTAACCGAGCTGAAACCAGGCAGCTACCACGTTATGTTCATGGGTCTGAAAAAACAATTGAAAGAAGGCGAAAAAGTGCCTGTAACCCTGAAATTCAAAAATGCGAAACCTCAAACTGTCGAGCTGGAAGTGAAAACCGCACCTAAAGCCGACATGCACCAAGACCACGGTGCACACGGTGGTGCACATCAGCACTAATTGCTTGAATTTGCATATAAAGGCCGTCTGAAAGTCATTGGGCTTTCAGACGGCCTTTTCTGTCGTTAAATCAAAATGTGCTAAAATCACGCTTTAAAAAATGTATTTGAAACCCACATTCCACTCATGAATACTACCAACACACCAACAAACATCATCGTCGGCCTCTCCGGCGGCGTCGATTCATCCGTTACCGCAGCCCTGCTCAAACAGCAAGGCCATCAAATCAGCGGCGTGTTCATGCAGAACTGGGAAGATGACGACAACGACGAATATTGCAGCATCAAACAAGACTCCTTTGATGCCATTGCCGTTGCCGATATCATCGGAATCGATATCGACATCGTCAATTTTGCCGCGCAATATAAAGACAACGTATTTGCCTATTTCCTCAAAGAATACAGCGCAGGCCGCACGCCAAATCCGGATGTCTTGTGCAATGCCGAAATCAAATTCAAATGCTTTTTGGACTATGCCATAGAGCAGGGCGCCGATACCATTGCCACCGGACACTATGCCCGCAAAGAAGTTCGCAACGGCGTGCATTACCTGCTCAAAGGCTTGGATCAAAATAAAGACCAAAGCTATTTCCTGTACCGCCTCAAGCCTTTCCAACTTGAGCGCGCGATTTTCCCATTGGGCGAGTTGGAAAAGCCTGAAGTCCGCCGTCTTGCCGAAGAATTCAAATTACCGACTGCAACCAAAAAAGACAGTACCGGTATTTGCTTTATCGGCGAACGCCCGTTCCGCGAATTTCTGCAAAAATACCTTCCGACCAATAATGGCAAAATGGTTACCCCTGAGGGCAAAGTAGTTGGCGAACACGTCGGCTTGATGTTTTACACGCTGGGCCAACGCAAAGGCTTGGGTATCGGCGGCGCAGGCGAACCATGGTTTGTCGCGGCCAAGGATTTGACCAAAAACGAACTGATTGTCGTCCAAGGCCATGACCATCCTTTGCTTTATACGCAAAGCCTGGTGATGAACGATTTGAGTTTCACATTGCCCGAACGCCCGAAAGAAGGACGCTATACCTGCAAAACGCGCTACCGCATGGCCGACGCACCTTGTACGTTGCGCTACTTGGATGATGAAACCATCGAGCTTGTCTTTGACGAGCCGCAATGGGCGGTAACGCCCGGACAATCTGCGGTACTGTATGACGGCGATGTGTGCTTGGGCGGCGGTATCATCATGTCCACCGACAAGCCTGTCATTATTACTGCTTAATAAAAGGGCCGTCTGAAAACGAAGCGGCGGATTGAATAAAGCCTTCAGACGGCCTCGATTCCAAAAAACGACTCAATAAAAGACTGATTAATATGGAAAAACTCTGGCTCAAAAGCTATGAACAAGGCGTAAGCCCTGAAATCGATATCTCTCAATACAGCTCCATCAGCGACGTATTCCGTCAAAGTGTCGAAAAATTTGCGGATAAACCTGCTTTTCAAAACATGGGTAAAACGCTGACTTATGCCGAAGTAGGCAAGTTGGCGACCAATTTTGCGTCTTACCTGCAAAACGTATTGAAACTGCCGCGCGGTGAGCGCGTGGCGATTATGATGCCGAACGTTTTGCAATATCCGATTGCGCTTTTCGGTATTCTGCAGGCCGGTTTGGTGGCAGTGAATACCAATCCGCTTTATACGCCGCGCGAGTTGGAACATCAGTTGAAAGACAGCGGCGCGACAACGATTGTCGTGTTGGAGAACTTTGCCAATACGCTGGAGTTGGTGTTGCCGCGTACGCAAATCAAACATGTGATTGTCGCGTCGGTCGGCGAGATGTTCGGCATGATTAAAGGCGCGTTGATGAACTTTGTCATCCGCAAAGTGAAAAAAATGGTGCCGGAATACCGCATTCCCAATACCGTGACTTTTCAGACGGCCTTGAAACAAGGTGCAGCAAATACGTTCAAGCCTGTCGAATTGACGCGCGACGATACTGCCTTGCTGCAATATACAGGCGGTACAACCGGTTTGGCGAAAGGCGCCGTCCTCAGTCACGGCAATATCTGCGCCAATATGTTGCAGGCAAAAGAATGGATTAAAAACAGCCTGCACGAAGGCAAAGAAACGGTTATTGCCGCGTTGCCGCTTTATCATATCTTTGCCTTGACGGTAAACCTGATGATCTTTGCGAATACCGGTTCTAAAATCATCCTGATTACCAATCCGCGCGATATGAAGGGGTTTATCGGTGAATTGAAAAAAGAGCCGATTAGCGTGTTTATTGGTGTGAATACTCTGTTTAATGCGATGGTCAACCGTCCGGATTTTGCCGAAGTTGATTTTTCCCGTTTGAAGCTGACTTTGGGCGGCGGTATGGCAACGCAAAAAGCCGTGGCGGAAAAATGGAAACAAATTACCGGTACGCCGATTGTGGAAGCTTACGGTTTGACCGAGGCCAGTCCGGGTGTGTGCTGTAATCCTTTGAATATCGAAGCATATAGCGGCGGTATTGGTCTGCCTGTTTCTTCAACCGAGGTCGAATTGCGTGATGCGGACGGTAAGGAAGTACCGATCGGACAACCGGGTGAATTGTGGGTGCGCGGCCCGCAAGTGATGAAAGGCTATTGGAACCGTCCGGAAGAAACCGCCAAAGCAATCGATGCGCGCGGCTTTTTGGAGACCGGCGACATTGCTGTAATGGATGAAAAAGGCTGGTTGAAGCTGGTTGACCGCAAAAAAGATTTGATTGTGGTATCTGGTTTCAATGTGTATCCGAACGAAATCGAAGAAGTGGTGGCCGGCAATGACAAAGTCTTGGAAGTCGCCTGTATCGGCGTGAAAAGTGAGAAAACAGGCGAAGCGATTAAAGTCTTCGTTGTACGCAAAGACCCATCTTTAACTAAGGAAGAGCTAATCGATTTCTGCCGCAAAGAACTGACGGCTTATAAAGTGCCGAAAGACATCGAATTCCGTGACGAGTTGCCAAAATCCAACGTTGGCAAAATCCTGCGCCGCGAGCTGCGCTGATATATAGAATCAGTATGATAAGGCCGTCTGAAAACGCTATTTTCAGACGGCCTGAAGCTTTTGCCGTTTGCCAGAATATGTTGCTTCAAGTTAAAATCACACATTCCAACATGGGTATCACATCATGACTAAATTTATTTTCGTAACCGGCGGCGTTGTATCTTCTTTGGGTAAAGGTATCGCCGCCGCTTCTATTGCTACTATTCTCGAGTCGCGTGGCTTGAACGTGACCATGCTTAAGCTCGACCCGTATATCAACGTTGACCCAGGTACCATGAGCCCGTTTCAACACGGCGAAGTATTCGTGACCGATGACGGCGCAGAAACCGACCTCGACTTGGGGCACTATGAGCGTTTCATCAACGCCATCATGACCCGCCGCAACAGCTTCAGTACCGGCCAAGTCTATGAAAACGTGATTGCCAAAGAGCGCCGCGGCGACTATCTGGGCGGTACCGTACAAGTGATTCCGCACATTACCGATGAAATCAAACGCCGTATCCATGAGGGTGCGGCAGGTTATGATGTGGCGATTGTCGAAATCGGCGGTACAGTCGGCGATATCGAATCGTTGCCATTCTTGGAAGCCATCCGCCAAATGCGCAGCCAGCTCGGCCGCAACAATACATTGTTTGCCCATCTGAGCTATGTTCCTTACATTGCCGCTGCAGGCGAAATCAAAACCAAACCGACCCAGCATACCGTTAAAGAAATGTTGAGCATCGGTTTGCAACCGGACATCCTGATCTGCCGTATGGACAGAGAAATGCCTGCGGACGAGCGCCGTAAGATTGCATTGTTCTGTAACGTTGAAGAACGTGCCATCGTGGGCAGCTACGACGTGGACAGTATTTACGAATGCCCTGAAATGCTGCATAACCAAGGCATCGACAGCATTATCACCGAGCAGCTCCAACTGAATGTCAAACAAGCTGATTTGACCGAATGGAAGAAAATCGTTCATGCGATTCAAAATCCGAAACATACCGTCAAAATCGCGATGGTCGGCAAATACGTTGATTTGACCGAGTCCTACAAATCATTGATCGAAGCCCTGAAACATGCGGGTATTCACACTGAAACCGACGTACAAATTACCTTCGTCGACAGCGAAAGCATCGAGAAGGGCAATGGCGACGTTTCCATGCTCAAAGACATGGATGCGATTTTGGTGCCGGGCGGCTTCGGTTCACGCGGCGTAGAAGGCAAAATTGCCGCCGTACGTTATGCACGTGAAAACAACGTACCATACTTGGGCATCTGCTTGGGTATGCAAATTGCCCTGATTGAGTACGCCCGCGACGTCGCAGGCTTGAAGGGTGCGAACTCTACCGAGTTTGACTTGAAATGCGCCGCGCCTGTCGTTGCACTGATTGACGAATGGCAAACTGCCGACGGCAGCGTAGAAACCCGTGACGAATCTGCCGATTTGGGCGGTACCATGCGTTTGGGTGCGCAAGAAGTTGACCTCAAACCGGGCAGCCTTGCCGCAAAAATCTACGGCAGCGAACACATCCGCGAACGCCATCGCCACCGCTACGAGGTCAACAACAATTATGTTCCTCAGTTGGAAAAAGCCGGTTTGGTCATCGGCGGCGTATCCTCAGGCCGCGAGCGTTTGGTTGAAACCATCGAATTGCCGAATCATCCTTGGTTCTTCGCGTGTCAGTTCCATCCGGAATTTACTTCCAATCCGCGCAAAGGCCATCCTTTGTTCAGTGCGTTTGTGAAAGCCGCGTTGGGTAACAAAAAAGCCTGATTGATGTGATTGAAAAAGCACCCGTTATCCGGGTGCTTTTTTGTTTTCAGACGGCCTTAGAAGTTATTTGTCTTCATTGACTTCGCGGTCGTTTAAAGGTTGTACGGGACGGTTGTTTTCGCCGCCGATAATGTCGCGCATGGCTTTAAACTGCGCCGCATCTGCCTGAACCGGAGTTTTTAAGACAACCCAAGTCACGTTTTCGCTGCAAGGCGGCGTTGTCAGCGAGCCTTTCAGCTGGAAGGACTTGCTATCTTTAGGCAGCAGAGCTTGGATATTCAAGTTTTTCAACGTTACGGATTCGCCTGCTTTCAGTTTTTTTGCAGTGAGTGCGGACAAGGCAGGGTTGTTTTTGCCCGGTTTAAATACAGAGCCGATGACTGCCAAAGTACCGTCTTCGGCTTGATGGACGAAATGCGCTTCCATCGGGAAATGTTTGCCTTTGAAAGCATGTTCGCTCGGCGTATGGAAGTGGAATTGTTTGAAGGTATAGGTTTTACCGTTAATCACGATGGTTTGAGCCTTGCCTTGCGGCGTGGCTTGAAGGGTATGGCCGTTATTTTCTACTTTTATCAAGCAATCATTTTTGATTAAATGATTGCAATAAGAGGGTTGATTGTCTTTGTTGTCACTTTGAATATGAGAGGCCGTCTGAAATTTCTTTCAGACGGCCTGTTTTATTTGATTATGTTGTAAAAAGTCTAAACTCTAATGAATAAAAGTGTTTCTCAAGATGAAAGTAGTTGTTTGTAGCGTTGGAAAACATTAATATTGCTAAACGTGTTTTCACGAGATTTTAACTTTGTTTTGGAGAGAATAATGAAAAAATCGATTATCGCTTTGGTTATTGCCGGTTTGCCGCTGGCTGCATCTGCAGAAGTGATTCTGTATGGTCAAATCAAAAGCAGCGTGACCGTCGGTCAGGTCAAAATCAAAGGTGATGCAGGTTCTGAAACCAGCTCCACCGCAACCAGCATCAATGACAATACCTCCCGCATCGGTTTCAAAGGCAGCGAGAACTTGGGCGGCGATTTGAAAGCCATCTGGCAAGTTGAACAAAAAACAGCCATTACCGGCGGTTCTCAAGGTTTTGCCACTCGTGATTCCTTCATCGGCCTGCAAGGTAACTTCGGTAAGATTCGCGCCGGTAAACTCAGCAATATGCTGAATGAAATGGACACCATCGATCCATGGATGTACAAAACCAATGCCGCAGGCTTGGGCATCTTTACCCGTACCGGTAACCGTAACGCCGCTGTACGCTACGACAGTCCGGATTTCGGCGGGTTCAAATTCAACGTGTCTTACGCACCGCGCGACAACCGTAATCCTTCAGACAAATACACGCACACCAAACCGGCCAAAGACCAATACACCGGCGGCGTGAGCTTCTCTAAAAACGGCTTTACCGCCAATGCAGCTTACGGCCACTACAACGGCGCGTACACCGACAAGTCAGGCAAAGTCAAAGCGGCACAAATCGCCAAAGTCGAAACTTATTACGATAAAGACAATCTCTTTGTCGGCGGCGGCGTACACTATGCCAAGGGCCATGAGACAGGCAACGAATATTTAGGCTATTTCACCGATGGTTTTAATGAGTACAAGGGTAGTGACATTACTGTCGATACAGGCAAATCTGAAGCCGTAAAAGTAGTTGATGCAGCGGTAACTGTCGGCTACAAATTCGGCAACGTGACCCCACGCATTACTTACGCACACGGCTGGCCTGCCAAGGGCGTGAACAGCGGCGAGAAATTGGTGGATAAATTCGACCAAGTCGTTGTCGGCGGTCAATACACCTTCAGCAAACGCACCGGCATCAATGCCCAACTGGCGTATCTGAAAGTCGGCAACAAAACCCGTCTGACTGCGGCCAACAAAGGCGGCGTTGAACAAAAAGCCGCTTCTGTGGGCCTGTATCACAAATTCTAAGCTGTCTCTAAAGACAAGGCCGTCTGAAAAATTTCAGACGGCCTTTTAGTTGATTAAAGTGGTTTATTTGTCGTGGTTGGTCAGCGTTGTACCGTGACGGCCGCCGCGTTCTTTCAAACGTTGTACCAAGCCTTCGACCGTTGTCGGCATGCCGTCGATACAGAATGCCTGATACAGGGCGGTGTGCAGGGCATCGTTGCGGCTGAACGCATTGCCGATCAGCTTCCAATCGCCTTTACGCGGCTCAATCCAGCGGTGGTTTACTGTGTCGCCGTAAGCGAATACTTTGTAAGACGAACGCTTGTCGTTGCTGTAAGTAAAGGACGTGCGGGCGCAATAGAGGCCTTCGACGGAGAGGTTGTCGTAGCCTTTGTCGGAGCGCACATTCAAGACGTAGCGGATGCTGTTGTCAGGCGCAGGCATGATTTGCAGGCTGCTGAGCAGGATTTTGGGCTGCTTGCCGTAGGTTTCGTTGACATAGAGGTCGAACCAATCACCCGATTGGGTATCGGGCAGGGGCGGCAACTCGGCTTTGTGTTCTTTAAATTCGCGTGCGGCAACTTCTTCAGGGCTTTCCTGATAACGCGTGTTGGTCAGCGTATCCTTTTGGCTGAAACCCAAAGCAAATGCTTGAGTCGCGGCAAGGCTGAGAGCGAGAAGGGCAAAACGGCGCATAGACAGCTCCAAAGTGAAAAATGGCTTTATTTTATGGGCTTGCAGGGTGGGGTGCAAGTAAGTGCGGTATAATTGACGTTAATTCTGATTAATATGACGAGTTTTCATCATGAATACACAAACTCTGGATGTCATCGGTTTAAAATGCCCGCTGCCGATTTTGCGTGCTAAAAAAGCTTTGGCGCAAATGCAGGAGGGCGAAGTGCTGACCGTATTGGCTACCGATGGCGGCGCGCCCGGCGATTTTGAAGCGTTTTGCCGTCAGACCGGACATGTTTTGTTGGAATCGAGCGAGGCCGACGGCGTGTTCAAGCTGGTGTTGAAACACAAATAAAGGCCGTCTGAAATGTCTAAAGCCGTCGCGTTGTCTGCCGCCGTATTGGCCGTCTGCCTGAGTGCATGCGGTAATGAAGGCGTTTTGCCACAGAACGCTGCCGATTATGCCCAAAATGTAACCGACTTGTTCCGCCAAAGCTGCGTGGCCGCAGACGGCTATGCCGCCCTTGTCGGCGAGTTTGCCAATGCCAACAAACTGGTTTTATTGTCGAAAAAAGATATTGCCGATTTGCCTGCTGGAATGATGGATTTGGAGGCATTAAGCATTTGGAAGAAAACGGAAAACGGCGCAGATTATTATTTGAGCCTGACTGAAGACAGTTGTAGCGTGCGCACGGCTAAAGCCGACGACCATCTGATTTTCAAACAATTTTTGGCTTTGGCAGAAAATCCGCCGCAAGGTTTGAACGCTGAGTTGCGTGCCGATAATTTGGCGGAAACCCCATTGCCTATGCGTCAGATTTCCTACGCATGGCGCGCGTCCGGCAGTTCGAAAGAAACCTTGCTGACCGTTAAAACAACGTCGTCCGAGCATTTTCCGGTACAGGCTGTTTTTTATTTGACCCATCATTCTTACGACAATAAGGCCGCTGTTTTGCCTTAGGCCGGTTGACGGTTGAAAAACATCAAATTGCTAGAAACCGTTACCGCCGAATAAAGGCCGTCTGAAACATTATCAAACCAAACCACTCGAAAGTAAGCTATGCAAACCCTGACCATCATCCGCCCCGACGATATGCACTTACACCTGCGCGACGGCGACGCGCTTAAAGCCGTTGCCCCGTACACCGCCCGACAAATGGGCCGCGCGGTTATCATGCCCAACCTGAAGCCGCCCGTCGTCAGCGTTGTCGATGCCCAAGCATACAAAGCGCGCATTATGGACGCCCTGCCAGAAGGCAGCACCTTCCAGCCGTTGATGACGCTTTATTTGACCGACAACGCCACTCCCGAACTCGTGCGTGAAGCCAAGGCTGCCGGTATTGTGGCTTTCAAACTCTATCCAGCAGGCGCAACCACCAATTCCGATTCCGGCGTAACCGACTTGTTCAAACTGATTCCCGTGTTGGAAGAAATGGCGAAACAGGGCATTTTGTTCTTGGTTCACGGCGAAGTGACCGATCCTGAAATCGATATTTTCGACCGTGAGGCCGCCTTTATCGAACGCGTGATGAAGCCGGTTTTGGCGCAAGTGCCAAACCTTAAGGTCGTGTTTGAACACATCACTACTGCCGAAGCAGCACGACTGGTATTGGAAGCTGGCGATAATGTGGCCGCGTCCGTGACGCCGCAACACTTGCTGCTCAACCGCAACGACCTTTTGGTTGGCGGCGTGCGCCCTCATCATTTCTGCCTACCTGTACTCAAACGTGAAACCCACCGTCAGGCTTTGGTTGCCGCCGTTACCGGCGATAAGGCGCACAAATTTTTCCTCGGCACGGACTCTGCGCCACATGCCAAAACTGCCAAAGAAAATGCTTGCGGTTGCGCCGGTATGTTCAGCGCGATGACCGCCATCGAGCTTTATGCCGAAGTGTTTGAGAAAGCAGGCGCATTGGACAAACTGGAAGCCTTTGCTTCTAAAAACGGCCCGCGTTTCTACGGTCTGCCTGAAAATTCTGATACCATCACACTGGTCAAACAAACGCAAACCGTACCTGCTAGTGTACCTTACGGCGATGGCGAGCTTGTACCGATGAGGGCTGGCGGCGAGATTGAATGGACGGTGCAATATTAAATTTGCCGTCAATGAGACATAAAAAGAAACAACCTGCTTGAAAGGGCAGGTTGTTTTTTATTGTCGTTCAGACGACCTGTCATGGGGAGAGGAGGCAGACAAGGCCGTCTGAAAACCGGATTAGAGTGTGTGTTTATTCGGTCAACATGGGTTTCAGCGCTTCCCAAGCCTGCGGCAGTTGGGTAAAGCCGTCCGAAGCCATCAAATGGCCGCCTTCGGGAATATGGGTAACAGGGCTTTTGAGCTTGGCCGCCATGTCCAAAGTCAGTTCGGGCGGAACATGGGTGTCGTTGTCGGAAACCAGACAGTGTTTGGGCATGTCGATTTTGCGCAGGATGTCGAAATCGGGCGACGCTGCTTTAATGTAGGCATCGAGTACAGGCAGGGGCGGCAGTGTATCGGCAAAACCGGCGGCAAGCAACAGACCGCCGATTTTTTGCGGCTGTTGGCGGCTGAGGAAGTGAAGGAGGGTAATGCAGCCTAGGCTGTGGCCGACTAGGAAGGTATGGGCATCGGGCTTGCCGATGTGTTGGTCAAGGGTAAACTGCCACGCTGTCGTGCTTGGTTTGTCGGGATTGGGCATGGCGAGGGAGATTGCTTGTGCGCCGGTGCTTTTGACTTGGGCGCAAAGCCAGTCAAACCAGTTGCCGTGCGGGTTGCCTTCAAAGCCATGTACGATATAAACGCGTCGATTCATGTTTTTCCTCCTTCAGACGGCCTGAGACTTTTGTCTAAATCTCTGCCTGTAAGCGTTCATTATACCATGTTTGTTTATGTTTTATTGTTTGTCGCTTGGTAAGGATTTTTGATTAAGCTTTTGTTGTTAAATGATATTTGCAAGAATAATAAAGCAAACAACACGGCAGGGGCGGATGGCTTTGCCGTGTTGTTCGGGTTTGAAATATATAGGGGCCGTCTGAAAAAACGGTTTAGAAATAGCCTTGTTTTTTGCGTTCTTCCATTGCCGCTTCCGATACGCGGTCGTCCATGCGTGTGGCACTTCGTTCGGAAATGGTCGCGGCGGCGGTTTCGGCAATGATGTCTTCGGGCGTGGCGGCGGTGCTGGCAACCGGGCAGGTGCAGGAAATATCGCCGACAGTACGGAAACGGACGTCGCGGATTTGGGCAACTTCGCCTTCGCGCTTCGGCGTCAATGGTGTAACGGGAACGAGCAGGCCGTTTCGTTCGACAACTTCGCGTTTGTGGGTGTAATAAATCGGCGGCAGAGCGAGTTTTTCGCGTGTGATGTATTGCCAGATGTCTAATTCCGTCCAGTTAGAAATCGGGAACACGCGCATGTTTTCGCCTTGGAACAGGCGTGTATTGTAGAGCGACCATAATTCAGGACGTTGGTTTTTAGGATCCCATTGGCCGAACTCATCGCGGAAAGAGAAGAGGCGTTCTTTGGCGCGCGCTTTTTCTTCATCGCGGCGTGCGCCACCCATCAGCGCATCAAAGCCTTGTTCTTCGATGGTTTCAACCAGTGTAATGGCTTGCGCGGCGTTGCGTGAATCGGTTTCGCGGCGTAAGACGACGCTGCCTTTGCGGATGGATTCTTCTACGCTGCCGACCACAAGTTGTACGCCGGTGCGTGCGACCGTGTCGTCGCGGAACTGGATGACTTCGGGGTAATTGTGGCCGGTATCGACGTGCAGGAGTTTGAACGGCAGCTTCAGCGGACGGCCTTCGATTTGGAAGGCTTTGACGGCAAGCGCCAGCAAGACGACGGAGTCTTTGCCGCCGGAAAACAGCAGAGCCGGGTTTTGGGCATTGGCAATCACTTCGCGGATAATGTAGATGGATTCGGCCTCGAGCCAGTCGAGGTGGTGGTTTTGGATGGACATTTTTTCTCTCTTTGCAACCTTGGCAACAGTCGATACTTTAGTGAGGCTGTCTGAAAAAGGGAAAGAATGGTTTGTTTGTTGCAAAGATGTTTTTGTTATATTGCAAGGCCGTGTTTTTCAGACGGCCTTTGCGCTTTAACTTATTTTTAAACCGATTTTTCTGACGAAGCCTCTGTCTTCGCGTACACTTTGGTTTTTTAGAAATGAGAATGGTTTATGTATCACGGCGAGAGATTTAATGCGTACAGCCATTTGGCCGGTTTCTTGTTGGCAGTGGCGGCCTTGGTGCTGATGCTGGTGAAAGCGGTGGAATCGGCGGACGGCTATCGGATTGCCGGTGCACTGACTTACGGAGTCTGCCTGCTGCTTCTGTATTTGGGCTCAACCTTATACCACAGTATTCCGCAGCCGAAGGCCAAGGCGATTTTGCAAAAGGTCGATCATTGCATGATTTATCTTTTGATTGCAGGCAGCTATACGCCGTTTACGCTGATTACCCTTCACGGCGGTTGGGGCTGGTCGCTTTTCGGTGTGTCATGGGGGCTGGCTTTGCTGGGCATTGTTCAGGAGCTGACGATTGGGCGCAAGAGCGAGAAGCGGCTGTTGTCGATGGTGATTTATGTGTTGATGGGCTGGCTGATTGTGGTGGCGGTATGGCCGCTGATACAGTCGCTTTCGGCCGGCGGATTATTTTGGCTGGTGTTGGGCGGTGTGTTGTATAGCGCGGGGATTTATTGGTTTATCAACGATACGAAAATCCGCCACGGCCACGGTATCTGGCACTTGTTTGTCTTGGCAGGCAGTTTGACGCAATTTATCAGCATTTATTTTTATGTGTTGTAGTTTCAGACGGCCTGAAATAAAAAACCTCTCAGTTTGGCTGAGAGGTTTTTGTTTGTCGTTAATCTGGGTTTTTGTCGTGGAATTCGTGGAATTCGTAGTTGTAGGTCAACTCTTTGCCGGCTTTGGTTTGCGCCAGATAATCGTCGTAAACCGCACGGATTTCCTTACGCAGCAGGAAGAGGGCGATTAAGTTCGGCAAGACCATAAAGCCGTTGAACATATCGGACATGCTCCAAACCAAATCCACTTTGCCCAAGGTACCCAATACGATGGCCACCAAAACCAGTGCGCGGTAGATGCCCAAGTGTTTGCCGCGGAACAGGAAGCGGATATTGGATTCGCCGAAGTAGTACCAGCCGATGATGGTGGTAAAGGCGAAGAAGGTCAGACAGACGGCGAGCAGTTGCGAACCGAAACCCGGAAAGGCCTTGTTAAAAGCCAGTTGGGTAACCGCAGCGCCGGTTTCGCCGGACAAGTTGGCGTCGGTCAGCAGGATAATCAGCGCGGTTGCCGTGCAGACCATCAGCGTATCGATAAAGATACCGATAAACGCGGCCATACCTTGTTGCACAGGGTGTTTGACGTTGGCAGTCGCATGAGCGTGCGGGGTCGAACCCATACCGGCTTCATTGGAAAACAGGCCGCGTGCCACGCCGAAGCGGACTGCCTCACGCATACCGATACCGGCCGCACCGCCCAATACTGCTTCAGGATTGAAGGCGGCGACAAAGATACTGTGGAACATCGGAATGATGTGGTCGGAGAATTTGAACAAAATAATCACCGCACACAAGATGTAAATCACCGCCATAAACGGCACGACAAATTGCGCGATACCGGCAATGCGGTTGATGCCGCCGATGATGATCAGGCCGGCGAATACCGCCAAAGCAATGCCGACAGCCATAGGGGGAATATCGAAAGCCAAATTCATGGCAGAGGCGATAGAGTTGGATTGGGTCGCGTTACCGATGAAACCCAGAGCGATAATCAAGGCGATGGAGAAAAAGCCGGACAGGAAACGCGCCGCGCCCCGGCCGATTTTCGGGGTCAGGCCGTGCGTGATGTAAAACGCAGGGCCGCCGATGTATTTGCCGTGGCTGACCACGCGGTATTTTTGCGCCAAAACGGCTTCTGCAAAAATGGTAGACATGCCCAAAATGGCAGACAACCACATCCAAAAAATGGCACCCGGGCCACCGGCAGTAATCGCAGTGGCGACACCGGCAACGTTACCGGTACCGATTTGCGCGGAAATCGCCACAGCAAGAGCTTGAAATTGAGACAGGGATTTGCCTTCGTGGTCTTTGTCTTTTTTGCTGAACAAGCCGCCGAAAACGGCTTTAAAACCCGTCCCCAATTTGGTCACTTGCGGCGCGCCCAAGTACAGGGTAAAAAACAGGCCGATGCCGATTAAGGCATAAATCAGCAGGTAGTCCCAAAGAACCTGATTGACTGCACCCACCAGAGCAGACAATATTTCTTCCATAATAAAACCTTTAATAAAAACAATAAAAATAAAATGATACGGGTAACTACTCCCACTCATTTTTCGCAGTTGGCAATATCGGCGAGCAGGCCGTTTTGCTATTCGATACCGGTTAAGTTGTTAACAATTTTGACCGATTTTGTCATCATACCGTAAACCTTCGTGAATTAAAACGAAAAACTGACAAAGGTTTGCCGCAAATGTGCTTCTTTATTTAAAAAAGGTTTTTTTGTTTTCAGACGGCCTGTTTTTGCAAATGTTTGGGCCGTCTGAATATTTTGGCTAAAGGCAACTTATGATAAAATGCACGCCTTACAAATGAAGCAAATTCCGCCTCAACGCGTGAAAAAACGAAAGGAATCAATATGGCAGGCCATAGTAAGTGGGCAAATATCCAACACAAAAAAGCCCGACAAGATGCCAAACGTGGCAAAATCTTCACCCGTCTGATTAAAGAAATTACCGTTGCTGCCCGCATGGGCGGCGGCGACCCCGGCGCAAACCCGCGCCTGCGCCTGGCTTTGGAAAAAGCCGCTGAAAACAATATGCCTAAAGACAACGTGCAACGTGCCATCGATAAAGGTACGGGCAATCTGGAAGGCGTGGAATACATCGAGTTGCGTTATGAAGGCTACGGCATCGGCGGCGCGGCTTTGATGGTGGACTGTCTGACCGACAACAAAACCCGTACCGTTGCCGATGTGCGCCATGCGTTCACTAAAAACGGCGGTAACTTGGGTACCGACGGCTGCGTAGCGTTCAACTTCGTTCATCAAGGCTATTTGGTGTTTGAACCGGGCGTTGACGAAGATGCGCTGATGGAAGCGGCTTTGGAAGCCGGAGCGGAAGATGTCATCACCAACGACGACGGTTCCATCGAAGTGGTTACCGCGCCGAATGACTGGGCGGGCGTGAAAGCAGCATTGGAAGCCGCAGGCTACAAATCTGTTGACGGCGACGTTACCATGCGCGCCCAAAACGAAACCGAGTTGAGCGGCGAAGATGCGGTTAAGATGCAAAAACTGATTGATGCATTGGAAGATTTGGACGACGTACAAGACGTTTACACTTCTGCCGTGTTGAATCTGGACTAAACAGTTTAAATAACAAAAGGCCGTCTGAAATTTCAGACGGCCTTTTTATATCGAAACCAATCAGATTTTTCTGGTTTTCAACCAAGCCCAAAGTAGCAGCAATACCACGAAGCTGAAATACAAAATACTCCACACCGGCAGGGCAACGCCGAATAGATAATCCGGATCGGCGCAGTTGCCAAAGCCGCGGACGATGGGTTCAAACCAATCGAACAAAGGCCAGTCACGCAGGCGGAAAGTCCAAGGTGCGCCACAAGAAGGGGCGGTGCCGGGTGGCAGGCTTTGCAACCAAATTTGATAGGCGGCGACACCTGCGCCGTAAACGGCCGGAGCGGCAATCAACAATGCCGAGAGCGAGCGGGCAAATTTGGAAGATTGAGAACTAAATGCCGTAACAATGGACAACAATCCGACAGCCAATACGCACAAGCGTTGCAGGATGCACAATACGCACGGGTTCATGCCCAAAACGTATTGGGAAATAAAGGAGCCGCAGGCGGCAAATATGGAGAGGACGACTAGAAATAAAACAGTCTTGCGGAAAAAGTTCATGACATAAAACCTTTCAGACGGCCTGGACGCAAAACAGCAGCTAAATAATGTTTACTTTAACACAAAACGCATATGCTTTTTTTGGTTTGACGGTTTTTTGCGTATGTTTGTTGATGTTGCGTAACCATAAATATGGAAACAAAAATGTGTTCCGTATCGAAAAGGCCGTCTGAACATTTCAGACGGCCTTTAGCTGCCGATGAATTGGGTATGACGCAACAACAATTGAACGATTATGTTAATGCGCGGCCGAGTATCTTTAAGCTGGAAAATGCTAAGGATAATTTGAGTCATCGCTATGAGAAACCAGGCATTGATGACTTAGAAGATATTAGAGATGATATGGAAAAATTTTTAACGACAGGAAAATAAAATGAGACTAGATCCTTATAAAAATGATATCGGCATGCAGGTTGTTCGAGCGAACAGACTAGGCGATATCAAATTTCTGCAAAAAACGGCAGACAGCGGCCAGTTTGATCCTTTGAAAATCACGCCGTCTGAAAAATGGAGCTATCTGCACCGCATTAATATGAATCCTCACAGTCCTTCACCGCTAGAAACCGTCCGGTTCTATCTGGACAAAGGCGTAGCAGTCAATGCCCAAGATATATACGGCATGACTCCACTACATTACGCCATGCGTGCCAGAAACGGCGATGCAGCATTAGCGTTGCTGGAGGCAGGAGCAAATCCGAATATAGCCGATGAAGACAATATGATTCCTCTAGCAATGATAGGCTATATGCCCGAACGATTAGATGTTTTGAAAGCTATGCTTGATAGTGGTGCTAATGTTCATTTTTTTAATGGAAACGAAACAGTTATAGACAGCTATCGCTCAGATTCAGAACCGGAGCTAATGCCTATCGTGGCATTAATGGAGCAATATGCGTAAGAGACAAAAAGAAGCAAGGCGAAGGCGGCTACCACATCACAGAGGAGAGACGTTTTATTTTTTCCCGTGAGATTTTTTGACATCTGCTTCAGTAATCGTACCGCCGCCATTGTTGAAGGCGTTCATGATGTAAGTGGCAACGGCGGCAACATCGGCATCATTGATGGCGGTAGCAGGCATAAAGCCGTTGTAGGATTTGCCGTTTACTTTAATTGGGCCGTTGATGCCTTTGGTCATGCTTTGCAACAGCACTTGCGGTTTTTTATTGATATAGTCGGACTGGAATAAAGGCGGGAACATGGCACCCCGGCCTTCGCCTTTTTTACCGTGGCAGGCGGCGCAGTTGGTTTCGTAAATTTTTTGTCCTTTGTTCATCAGCGCGGCATCAGCGGCAAAAGCGGTTGGGATGCTGAGTGCGGTCAGAAGGAGCAGGATAGGGCGGAGTGCAGTCATGATGTGTTCCTTTTTGAGTAGTGTTTTTGATGGCCACACGCTTGGTTTGCGTTTTAATAGCTTGATGATAACGCTAAAGGCCGTCTGAAAGTGAATTTTTCAGACGGCCTTTGGTTTAGGTCAAATCCAGCCTTGCAGATTGGCCCGACTTAATTGTGCAAGTGCGGCAATCCAGTCAGCGGAATCGTTGAGGCATGGGATGTAACGGTATTCTTTGCCTCCTGCGGCGTAGAATTGTTCGCGTCCCATAATGGCGATTTCTTCCATGGTTTCGAGGCAGTCGGCCAAGAAGCCGGGGCAGAATACGTCGAGTTTGGTCGTGCCTTGTTTTGGCAGCTGATCAAACAGGGCTTGCGTGCTGGGCTTGACCCATTGGGATTTGCCAAACTGGCTTTGGAAAGAAACGATGTATTCTTGTTCGGACAAGCCCAATGCCTGCGCCAACAGCTTGGCAGTATGGTGGCACTCGTCAGGATAGGGGTCGCCGTCATCGTGATGCTTTTGCGGAATGCCGTGGAAACTCAACATCAGTTTTTCGCCGCGTCCGTTTTGGGCCCAATAGGCTTCAATATGCTGCTTCATGGCTTGAATATAGGCGGCATCGTCGTAATAACGGGAGACGGTGCGGACGCTCATTTGGTTGCGTTGCAGCAATAACTCTTGGAACACTTTGTCCAAAGCCGCGCCGGTAGAAGAGCCGGCATATTGCGGATAGAGCGGTATGACCAGCAATTTGCCCACGCCTTGGGCTTTGAGTTCCGCCAAAACGTCGGCAACGCTTGGATTGCCGTAAGTCATGGCATGACGGACGATGACATCGGGCAAATGTTTGGCCAGGGCTTCTGCTTGGCGGCGTGTATAAACCTCAAGCGGCGAACCTTCTTTAAACCAAACTTTTTCATAGGCATGTGCGCTTTTTTTTGGACGAAAAGTCAATACCAAGCCGCGCAATATCGGTTGCCATAAGAGTTTGGGCAGTTCGACAACGCGTTGATCAGATAGAAATTCTTTTAAGTAAGGCTTGACTGCGGCAGCAGTGGGTGCGTCAGGTGTGCCGAGGTTGAGCAGCAGGACGGTGGTACGGTTTTGTGCGGTGTAGGCTAAGGGCGGTTCGGTATGGAAATGGGACATGATTGTGCTTTATTAATTAAGAATATTGAGGCCGTCTGAAAAGCAGTTTGAATCCAAACCTGATTTCAGACGGCCTTTAAAAGGATTAATCCACACCGCGGGCACGGTTTTCATGGAATTGCGCCTGCCAATCGGCAAATTTACCTTGTTCGATGGCTTCGCGCATTTCGGCCATGATGACCTGGTAGAAGTGCAGGTTGTGGATGGTGTTGAGCTGTGCGCCCAGGATTTCGCCGACACGGTGCAGATGGTGCAGGTAGGAGCGGCTGAAATTCTGACAGGCGTAGCAGGTGCAGCTTTCATCAATTGGACGCTTGTCGAGCTTGTGTTTGGCGTTTTTGATTTTCAAATCGCCAAAACGGGTAAACAGCCAGCCGTTACGCGCATTGCGGGTGGGCATAACGCAGTCGAACATGTCCACGCCGTGTGCCACGCCGTACACCAAATCTTCAGGCGTGCCGACGCCCATCAAATAATGTGGTTTGTGTTCAGGCAGGATAGGGCCGACGGCGCGCAACATACGGTACATTTCGGGCTTAGGTTCGCCAACGGACAAGCCGCCGATGGCCAAGCCGGGGAAGTCGAGTTCTTCCAAACCTTTCAGCGATTCTTCGCGCAAATCTTCATACATCGCGCCTTGTACAATGCCAAACAGCGCATTCGGGTTTTTCAGGTCTTCAAAAGCCTTTTTGCTGCGTTCCGCCCAGCGGAGGCTCATTTGCAGCGATTTTTGCGCTTGGCTGTGTGTCGCTTCTCCCGGGGTGCATTCGTCCAGCTGCATCACGATGTCGGAATTCAACACAGTTTGGATTTTCATCGACACTTCGGGCGAGAGGAATAGTTTGTCGCCGTTGATCGGGCTTTGGAATGTACAGCCTTCTTCGGTCAGCTTGCGCATGTTGGACAACGAAAATACTTGAAAACCGCCCGAGTCGGTCAAAATCGGCTTATCCCAACCGATAAATTCGTGCAGGCCGCCGAATTGTTCAATGACTTCCAAACCGGGGCGCAGCCACAGATGGTAAGTGTTGCCTAAGATGATTTGCGCTTTGATGTCATGCAGGTTTTGCGGGTTCATCGCTTTGACCGAACCATAAGTGCCGACCGGCATAAATACCGGCGTTTCGATTTTGCCGTGGTTCAGTTCCAAAGTGCCGCGTCGGGCATGACCGTCTTTTTTGTGTAAGGTAAATTTGAGCATAGTAATAATAGATTGGACGTTCGCGTGTGTGCGAATTGAAAGGGCAGATTATAAAGGATTTTTCGTTGGTTGACGGCTGGATTTTATCTTTGTCAAAACAATGCTTCAGACGGCCTGAATGACGGAGGAGATAGAATAATGAGGTATAAATCAAACAAAAATATTCAGTCCGTCTGAAAAGTATTTACAGATGCTTGCAAAAGGGAACACGCTTCGTTACAATAAGCGACTTAGATGAAGGCACATAGCTCAGTTGGTTAGAGCACCACCTTGACATGGTGGGGGTCGTTGGTTCGAGTCCAATTGTGCCTACCAAATTTCCATAACGGCTTTATGCCGTTATTTTTTAATGTTTTGGAGCTTTCTGATGTTGAACATTACCTTGCCGGACGGTTCGGTCCGCCAATATGAATCACCCGTTACCGTGGCGCAAATAGCAGCGTCTATCGGTGCAGGTTTGGCAAAGGCAACGGTAGCGGGCAAGGTTAACGGTAAATTGGTGGATGCTTGCGATCCGATTACCGAAGATGCCCATGTTCAAATCATTACGCCTAAAGACAAAGAAGGCGTGGAAATTATCCGCCACTCCTGCGCGCACTTGGTCGGTCATGCGGTCAAGCAGCTCTACCCTGATGCCAAAATGGTTATCGGCCCGGTGATTGAAGACGGGTTCTATTACGATATTGCGACTGAAAAACCATTTACGCCTGATGATGTGGCCGCTATCGAAGCGCGCATGAAAGAGTTGATTGCACAAGACTATGACGTTATTAAAGTGATGACGCCTCGTGCAGAAACCGTCAAAATTTTCCAAGATCGCGGCGAAGAGTACAAATTGCGTCTGATTGAAGACATGCCTGAAGTGGAAGCAATGGGTATGTATCATCATCAAGAATACGTCGATATGTGCCGCGGTCCTCACGTTCCCAATACCCGTTTCTTGAAAAACTTTAAGCTGACCAAGCTGGCAGGCGCATACTGGCGCGGCGACAGCAACAATGAAATGTTGCAACGTATTTACGGTACGGCTTGGGCAAGTAAAGACGAATTGAAAGCCTATATCCAACGCATCGAGGAAGCAGAAAAACGCGACCACCGTAAGCTGGGTAAACAATTGGATTTGTTCCACCTGCAAGATGAAGCGCCGGGTATGGTGTTCTGGCATCCTAAAGGCTGGGCTTTGTGGCAGGTGATTGAGCAGCATATGCGCAAAGAGTTGAATGCTGCCGGTTATAAAGAGGTGAAAACGCCTCAAATTATGGATAAAACCTTCTGGGAAAAATCTGGCCACTGGGAAAACTATAAAGACAATATGTTCGTGACCAGTTCAGAAAAACGCGAATACGCGGTTAAACCGATGAACTGTCCGGGTCATGTACAAATTTTTAATAACGGCTTGCGCTCATATCGCGATTTGCCAATGCGTTTGGCCGAGTTCGGTTCTTGCCACCGCAATGAACCAAGCGGTGCATTGCATGGTCTGATGCGTGTTCGCGGTTTTGTGCAAGATGATGCGCATATCTTCTGTACTGAAGATCAAATCGTTGATGAAGCACGCGCATTTAATGAATTGCTGGTTCGCATTTACAAACAATTCGGCTTCCATGATGTTGCCGTGAAGCTGTCACTCCGCCCTGAACAACGTGCAGGTTCTGACGAAGTTTGGGATAAAGCCGAACAAGGTCTGCGTGATGCATTGACCGCTTGCGGCGTAGAGTGGGAAGAGCTGCCTGGCGAAGGCGCATTCTACGGTCCTAAGATTGAGTATCATGTTAAAGATGCTTTGGGTCGTTCTTGGCAGTGTGGTACCCTGCAGTTGGACTTCGTATTGCCGGAGCGTTTGAATGCCGAATATGTAACTGAAAACAACGACCGTGCGCGTCCTGTAATGTTGCACCGTGCTATTTTGGGTTCATTGGAGCGCTTCATCGGTATTCTGATTGAAAACCATGCAGGCTCATTCCCATTGTGGCTTGCGCCGGTTCAAATGGTGATTATGAATATCACCGAGAACCAAACAGATTATTGTCGCGAAGTGGCTGCCAAATTGCAGGCTGCAGGCTTTCGTGTCGAATTGGATTTGCGTAACGAAAAAATCGGTTACAAAATCCGCGACAACAGCCAATACCGTTTCCCTTACCAAATCGTTGTCGGCGATAAAGAGAAACAAGAAAACAAAGTTGCGGTACGCCGCAAAGCAGAAGACTTGGGTTCTTTGAATGTAGATGATTTTATTGCACAATTGCAGCAAGAAATCACTGATGCCCTCGTCAATCATTAATTTTTATAGGAGTATTCATCATCGCTCAAGAACGCGAAGCACGAATCAATGGTGAAATTACCGCCAAAGAAGTGCGATTAATCAGTGAGTCAGGCGATCAGCTTGGTGTCGTTTCAGTTCGTGAAGCTCTGGCTATGGCCGAAGAGCAAGATGTCGATTTGGTAGAAATTTCCCCAACTGCCAAACCGCCCGTATGCAAACTGATGGATTACGGTAAATACAAATACCAACAAGCCAAGAAGCGCGACGAAGCCAAGAAAAACCAAAAGCAGGTACAAATTAAGGAAATTAAATTCCGTCCGGGTACAGATGAAGGCGACTATCAAATCAAGATGCGCAACATCAACCGCTTCCTTGCCGATGGTGACAAAGTCAAAGTAACATTGCGTTTCCGCGGTCGTGAAATGGCCCACCAACAATTGGGTGCCCAACTGCTTGAGCGCGTAAAAGAAGATTTGGCAGAAGTAGCGCAAATCGAGTCCTTCCCTAAAATGGAAGGCCGCCAAATGGTGATGATGATTGCGCCTAAGAAAAAATAAAGATATAATCCAAGGCTTATTTCGATTGCCGCTCGAAATAAGGTTTAATTAGCGGCAAAAACCGTGGTATTTTGGGTTTCAAGTGTTTGAAATTTATTTCAAAACCCCCTTATACCTTATCTAATAACGAATGGAGTTTTCCAATGCCTAAAATGAAAACCAAGTCTAGCGCGAAAAAACGCTTTAAAGTACTGGGTAACGGTGGTGTAAAACGCGGTCATGCGTTCAAAAGTCACATCCTGACCAAAAAAACCACTAAAACTAAACGTCAATTGCGCGGCACCGCTATGGTGGATTCACGCGATTTGGCTTCTGTTGCTAAAATGTTGCCCTACGCTTAAGGAGTTTAGAATATGCCACGCGTAAAACGCGGTGTTACCGCTCGTGCTCGTCACCAAAAAGTCTTCGCGTTAGCCAAAGGCTACCGCGGTCGTCGTAAAAACGTTTACCGTGTTGCCAAACAAGCGGTAATGAAAGCTGGTCAATACGCATACCGTGACCGTCGCCAACGCAAACGTCAATTCCGTCAACTGTGGATCGTTCGTATCAACGCAGGTGCCCGTGAAAATGGTCTGTCTTACAGCAAATTCATGAACGGCCTGAAACGCGCTGCTATCGAAATCGACCGCAAAGTATTGGCTGATTTGGCTGTATTCGACAAAGCTGCATTTGCACAATTGGTTGAAAAAGCTAAAGCTGCTTTGGCTGTTTAATTCGATAAGATTATTTAAAAAGGAAGCTTATGCTTCCTTTTTTCTTTTCTTAAAGAAATCCTATGTAGTTGATTTTCTTTCTTTAAACTCTATTTTTTTATACTAATTTGCGATAAAATAGGTCCCTCTTATCAAACGGATTGGCCGCAGTAAGACAAAAGGCCGTCTGAACGGGTTTGTAATCAAATCCAACAGACGGCTTTGTTGTTTCAGACGGCCTGCCATCAACAAACAGACGATAAACCACTATGGAAAATGTAAACCGTATCGTTGCAGAAGGTATTGCCGCTATTGAAGCCGCGCAAGACTTCAATGCCTTAGAACAAATTAAAGCACGCTATCTTGGTAAAACCGGCGAATTGACCGGGCTTTTGAAAACTTTGGGTCAAATGTCTCCTGAAGAGCGTAAAACCATAGGTGCGCACATCAACGAATGCAAAAATCAGTTTCAGACGGCTTTTAATACCAAACGCGATGCCCTGAATGAAGCCAAGCTGCAAGCTCAATTGGCTGCAGAAGCCTTGGATATTACTTTACCGGGCCGTGCGCAAGAACATGGCGGTTTGCATCCAGTTACTTTGACTTTGCAACGTGTGGTCGAGCTGTTTCACGGTATGGGTTTTGAAGTGGCGGACGGCCCTGAAATCGAAGACGATTTCCACAATTTCCAAGCCTTGAATATACCTGCAAATCACCCTGCGCGTGCGATGCAAGATACTTTCTACGTTGAAAACGGCGACGTTTTGCGTACACACACTTCGCCTATTCAAATCCGCTATATGCTCGACAAAAAAGAGCCGCCTATCCGCATTATTGCTCCCGGCCGCGTTTACCGCGTGGACAGTGATGCCACTCACTCGCCTATGTTCCATCAGGCCGAAGGTTTGTGGGTTGAAGAGGGCGTAACTTTTGCCGATTTGAAAGCAGTGTTCACTGATTTTATCCGTCGCTTCTTTGAACGCGATGACCTGCAAGTACGTTTCCGTCCGTCTTTCTTCCCGTTCACCGAACCTTCTGCCGAAATCGACATCATGGGCGAAAACGGCAAATGGTTGGAAGTAGGCGGTTGCGGTATGGTACATCCTAACGTGTTGAAAAATGTGAATATCGACCCTGAAAAATATACCGGTTTCGCTTTCGGCATCGGTCTCGACCGCTTTGCCATGTTGCGCTACAACGTGAACGACTTGCGCCTGTTCTTCGATAATGATTTGAACTTCTTGAAGCAGTTTAAATAAATTTCAGATGGTCTTTTGATAGGCCGTCTGAAAAGTAAATAGATATTACTGATTTCGTCTGATAAAAATTTGTTTCAGACGGCCTGATAGTAGAGAAAATAATATGCAATTTCCTTATTCATGGCTGAAAACCCAAGCCAATCCTGATCTTTCTGCCGATAAACTGGAACATCTTTTGACCATGGCCGGTTTGGAAGTGGAAGAAATCGATACTGCTGCCCCTGCTTTCAGTGGCGTGGTTGTTGCCGAAGTAAAATCCGTTGAAAAACATCCTGATGCAGACCGTTTGAACGTTACCCAAGTTGATGCTGGTACGGGCGAGTTGGTTCAGATTGTTTGTGGTGCACCGAATGTCAAGCCGGGTATTAAAGTGCCGTGTTCCTTGCCGGGTGCCGTTTTGCCGGGCAATTTCAAAATTAAGCCGACTAAAATGCGCGGCGTACCATCAAACGGTATGTTGTGTTCGACCAATGAACTGGGTTTGCCAGATGATGGTGTAGACGGTCTGCACATTCTGCCTGAAGATGCGCCTGTCGGTACCAACATCCGCGAATACTTGGATTTGGACGATACGCTGTTTACGTTGAAAATTACGCCTAACCGCGCTGATTGCTTGAGCGTTAAGGGTATTGCGCGTGAGGTTTCTGCGTTGACTCAATGTGCGTTTAGGCCTGTTGAAATTCAGACGGCCTCTATCGGCAGTGAGAAAAAACAGGCTGTCCGTATTGACGCACCGGCCGACTGCGGCCGTTTTATCAGTCGCGTTATTGAAAATGTCAATGCGAAAGCGGCTACTCCCGATTGGATGAAACAACGTTTGGAACGCAGCGGTATCCGCAGCATTTCCGCATTAGTGGACATTGGTAACTATGTCATGCTGGAAATCGGTCAGCCGATGCATGTTTTCGATGCCGACAAGCTGTCGGGCAGTTTGATTGTCCGCCGTGCTCAAAATGGCGAGACGTTGGCGTGCCTGAACGAGAAGACCGTTACTTTGGCTGACAATACACTGGTGGTCGCTGATGAAAAAGGTGTGTTGAGTTTGGCCGGTCTGATGGGCGGAGAGGCAAGTGCGGTTTCTGATGAGACGCAAAATATTGTATTGGAAGCGGCTTGGTTTGCCCCGGAGATTATTGCCGGCAAATCCCGTCAATACGGTTTTGGTTCGGATTCTTCTTTCCGCTTTGAGCGTGGCGTGGATTACCGCTTGCAAGCTGATGCTATTGAGCGCGCTACCGAATTGGTGTTGCAGATTTGCGGTGGCGCGGCCGGTGAAATGGTTGAGGCACAAGGCAAATTGCCTGAGGCTAAACAGGTTGAATTGCGTTTAGGCCGTCTGAAAACGGTATTGGGCGTTGAAATCCCTGCCGAGCAAGTCGAAATTATCTTGCAACACTTGGGTTTGCAGCCTGAGAAAACTGTAGAAGGCTTCCGTGTCACTTCTCCTAGCTTCCGTTTCGATATTGAAATTGAAGCCGATTTGATTGAAGAAATCGGTCGTGTTTACGGTTATGAAAATATTCCTGACGACTATACTTCAGGCCGTCTGAAAATGTTGGCTTTGCCTGAAACCAAACGCCCGCGTTTTGCGGTTTATAACGAAATGGCGGCACGCGGTTACCGTGAAGTGGTCAGCTATGCGTTTGTGGATGAGCAATGGGAGCAAGACTTTGCTGCCAATACCCATCCTATCCGCCTGCAAAATCCGTTGGCGGCGCAGTATGCCGTCATGCGTTCTACGCTTATCGGCGGTTTGGTGGAAGTTTTGCAAAACAATTTGAACCGTAAGCAAAACCGTGTGCGCGTATTTGAAATTGCCCGTGTGTTCAACAAAGATTCGGCTGATCAATTTGTTCAAAACGAACGTATCGGCGGTTTGTGGTATGGCTCCGTGCTGCCTGAGCAATGGGGCGAGAAAACACGCAACGTAGATTTCTACGATATGAAAGCCGATGTTGAAAGCCTTTTGAAAAACAAGGAAGTATCCTTTGTTAAGACCGAACATCCGGCATTGCATCCTGGACGTGCCGCCAATATTGTTTCAGACGGCCGAGTAATTGGTTTTGTTGGCGAGTTGCATCCGAAATGGCTGCAAAAATATGACTTGCCACAAGCACCGCTGGTATTTGAAATCGATATGGATGCGGTATTGGGCCGTGAGAAAACCCGTTATCAGTCCGTATCTAAATTCCAACCTGCACGCCGAGATTTGGCATTTGTAATGCCTGAGGCTGTAACGCATGATGATTTGTTAAATGCCCTGAAAGCGGCGGCGAACAAGCTGGTTCAAGAAATCAGCGTATTTGACGTTTACCGCGGTACAGGCGTGCCTGAAGGCATGAAGAGCGTTGCCGTCAAAATCATTTTGCAGGATATGGAAAGTACGCTGACAGATGAAGTCATCGAGCCTTTGGTTGCGAAAATGATTAAAGCCGCAGCCGAAAAAGACGCGCAACTTCGCGCTTAAAATGAAGATAAAAGTTGTCGCCAAAAATTGCCAATCATATTTGATTTTTTGGTGAGGACTTGATTTTTAAAAGAATTTTGGTAATAATTGCACCAGTTTGAATGAAGGTAAACACATGACACTAACTAAAGCAGAATTGGCCGATATTTTGGTCGACAAAGTCAGCAACGTCACCAAAAATGATGCCAAAGAAATCGTCGAGCTCTTTTTTGAAGAAATCCGCAGCACTTTGGCGCGTGGCGAAGAAATTAAAATTTCCGGTTTCGGCAATTTCCAATTGCGCGACAAACCTCAACGCCCGGGCCGTAACCCTAAAACCGGCGAAGAAGTGCCGATTACCGCACGCCGTGTGGTAACTTTCCATGCCAGCCAAAAACTCAAAGGCATGGTGGAGCATTACTATGACAAACAACAATAACCCGGTTATTCCTGCCAAGCGTTATTTTACGTTGGATGAGATGTGCCAATTGGTGCAAATCAGTCCGGCTCAGTTTGCCCAATGGCAACATGAAAATAATGTTGTGATTGGATACGGTGGCGATCGATATACTCGCTCAGATGTGGTTAAGTTGTTGAAACTTAAAGATACGTTTGAACCTTATATTGATACGTTCAGCCGTGGCGCTTTGGATGTAAACGGCAATCCTGCCGCCAATGCAGAAGAAGTCCGTCATGGTCTGATGCAGGTTTTGTCTGATTTGGAGCGTCATCTTGGTTCTGAGCAACAAAACCACCATGTCGAGCTGTAATCGATGGGAAATTCTGATCAAAAGTGCGAAGGCATACAAAGATTTGCATAATTGATTCTAATAAAGGCTGTTTGAATGATTTTCAGACGGCCTTTATTGTTTTATATTGCTTTCAAAATATCAGAATCTTGACTGCAAATGATTCTATGAAATAGCCGTAAATGTTATACTTAGCCTCTTGTTTGCCGATTGGGAAGAAACAGTCATTAGATAATGCGGATGGATGCCGCCTTTTCATGGCAGACTGAGGTTTTTAAAATAAATGTGTCGGCAGAATAAACAGACTGCCGGACAACATTCAAATCAATGAAATGGATAGCAGAAAATGAGCAGAATCCAACAAACTTTCTCAGCGCTCAATGGCGCAAAAGCACTGATTCCTTATATTACGGTGGGTGATCCCAACCTTGAGACGACCCTGGCATTGATGCACAGCCTGGTGGCTAACGGTGCCGATATTTTGGAACTGGGTGTGCCGTTTTCTGACCCGATGGCGGATGGTCCGACCATTCAGCGTGCGGCCGAAAGGGCGTTGGCAAATCATGTTTCTTTGCACGACGTATTGGAAACAGTACGTTTGTTCCGCCAAACCAATGATAAAACGCCGATTGTGTTAATGGGCTATTTGAACCCAGTACATAAAATGGGTTATCAAGCGTTTGCACAAGAGGCTGCCGACGCGGGCGTAGATGGTGTGTTGACTGTGGATTCCCCGGTAGAAACCATTACCCCGCTGCATGACTCGTTGAAAGCACAAGGTATTGATTGTATTTTCCTTATTGCGCCGACAACAACTGAAGAGCGTATTCAAACGATTGCCAAAGTAGCCGGTGGTTTTGTGTATTATGTATCGCTCAAAGGTGTAACCGGTGCGGCAAGTTTGGATACTGAAGAAGTTTCGCGTAAAATAGAGCTTTTGCGCAAATATATTGATATTCCGATCGGTGTCGGCTTCGGCATTAATAATGCGGAGAGTGCGCGTAAAATTGGCGCGGTAGCGGATGCCGTTATTGTCGGCAGCCGTATCGTCAAAGAGATTGAAAGCCACGCAGGTAGCGAGGCTGAAGCGGTAGGCGTGTTGGTTAAAGAGTTGAAAGACTCGATTCGCTAAATTTTTTATTCCATTGTTTCAGACGGCCTTGCATTCAACAGGCCGTCTGAATTCTGAATTCCAAGGAGTCATTCATGAGCTGGCTAGATAAAATTCTTCCTCCGAAAATTAAAAACCGAAGCAGTTCGTCCAGCGTCCCTGAAGGCCTGTGGCACAAATGTCCGTCTTGTTCGGCAACGGTTTATTCAACCGAGTTGAAGCAAAACAGCGAAGTCTGCCCGAAATGTAATCATCACAATCCGCTTTCTGCGCGCGAACGTTTGAATCTGCTGTTGGATGAAGAAGGCCGTGAAGAGATTGCAGCCAATATTAAACCGACCGACCCGCTGAAATTCAAAGACAGTAAAAAATATCCCGACCGCCTCGCGGCTGCACGTAAAGCAACCGGCGAAGACGATGCATTGGTCGTTATGAAAGGCACCATGAACGGCCTGCCTGTCGTGGTGGCTGCGTTTGAATTCCGTTTTATCGGCGGCTCTATGGGCTCGGTTGTGGGCGAGCGTTTCGTTCAGGGTGTACGCCGTGCCGTTGCAGATAATTGTTCGTTTATTTGCGTGGCGGCTTCCGGTGGTGCGCGTATGCAGGAAGGGGTCAACTCTTTGATGCAGATGACGAAGACCAGCGCGGCTTTGCATTTGCTGACTGAAAAACGTCTGCCGTTTATTTCCGTATTGACTGACCCGACCATGGGCGGCGTGTCTGCCAGCTTTGCCTTCTTGGGTGATGTGGTTTTGGCAGAACCGAATGCGCTGATCGGTTTTGCCGGTCCGCGCGTTATCGAGCAGACTGTACGTGAAACCTTGCCGGAAGGTTTCCAACGTGCAGAATTTTTGTTGGAGAAGGGCGCAATTGACCAAATCGTCGATCGCCGTTCCATGAAAAAACGTATCAGCGATTTAATTACCTTGTTGCGTCATGAGGACAAAGTAACCGCTGCTTGATTAGTACAATAAGAAAGGCCGTCTGAAAATCATATTTCAGACGGCCTAAGACCTTTGCAAAATTTCCCAAAATCCCCTAAATGTCTTGGTGGGAATTTAGGGGATTTTGGGAAATTTTGCAAAGGTCTCAGAGTGTTAATTTTTTTTGAGTAGAGAAATGATTTCTTTTAAAGCTAAAATCTCGTTTTCTTGTCGTTGAATAATTTCATTATTATGAGATATTGTCAGTTTCAGTTTTTCATTTTCAGCTATTAACGCTTCATTGTTGCCATAGTAATTTGATCCGTAATTATGGCTATTATCTCCGACCAAAAGAAATAATGGTTTTTCTTTTGTAATCAATTCAACTACATCAATTTTAAAAATCTGTGCAATCTGATTCAATTTATCAAAAGTCAGTTTAGTTTGCCCACGCTCTATCTTTGCATACCCATTGGCAGACATTGCCAATTTTTCTGCCATTTCTTCTTGAGACCATTGGTTCATTTCTCTCATTACTCGAATTTTTTCATGAAGTTCCATGCTTACTCACTTTTAGGCGGAATTTAGATACTAAAAAATAGATATTCAATATGATTAGTGGGTGGTTTAAATCTAACTTTCAGTATAGCATCTTTGTATCTAAGTAGGTATTAAATAAATGCAGAAACAGTCGTTTCAGGGTGCTATGTATGAGTTTTATAGCAATAATTTTTTTGATATGTGCATATATTTTTAATTTTGACTCGAAAGATGAGTTTGTTTGGGTTATGGTGTTTTGTGGATTTATGGAGGTAATTTTTTCAGGTAGATTATTGTTAATATTACCTTTGATGATTGGTAATTATTTTGCTTCAGGTTATATTTATGAGCAATTTTTGCCTAGCGGATTTTGGTCTTTTATATTGTGTGGAGTTGTTTCCGGTATCAGTGGATTATTAATTGGGGGGATAATTTATATGATTTTAATATTAATTTTTAGGGTTGGTAAGGAATGAAAGTATTATTAATATTTCTTTTTGTTTTAGTCCCATTTATTTGGAGCTATATAAAAAATTTCTCTCAAAAGAATACTGCCAAGATGAAAGTTTATTTACACATAGATAGGCTTTACAATTATATTATTTCTGGACAGGATAGAGAGGCATTTGAAGAGTTAATCAGCTTTACGAGAGAAGCGGATCAAAACCCCGATTTATATTATTATTTCAGTGAACTTCCTTTCGATCGAAAAAAGCTGGCTTGTTTGGCTTATGTAAATGAACTATTTAAGATATATAATCAAGAGAAGAATATAACAAATGATAATTCAAATGCTGAATTTTTGATGAAAATGCATACAGGATATAACACAAAATAATGGTTATCTGGAAAAGGTCGTCTGAAACCCAAAATCTCGGTTTCAGACGACCTTTTTTTGAATCCGCCCAAAGCGGTCTGTATTCAATTATGAAGTCAGCGCAGCTTTGAGGATTTTGTTGACTTCACCCATGTCGGCTTTGCCGGCCAGACGGGTTTTTAATACGCCCATGACTTTGCCCATATCGGCCATGCCTGATGCACCGGTTTCTGCAACGGCTGCTTCCACGGCAGTTTTGATTTCTTCTGCGGACATCATTTGCGGCAGGTAGCGGTTGAGGATTTCGATTTCTGCGTTTTCTTTGTCAGCCAAATCTTGACGGCCGGCTTCGGTATAAATTTTGGCGCTGTCTTTGCGCTGTTTTACCATTTTGGTCAGGATAGAGATGACTTTTGCGTCATCGGCTTCGGTGCGCTCATCTACTTCAAATTGTTTGATGGCGGCATTAATCAGGCGGATGGTGCTTAAAGAGACTTGGTCTTTGGCACGCATGGCGGTTTTCATGTCTTCGGTTAATTGTATTTTTAGGCTCATAATGTTCTCACTTTATATCAATAAAAAGATGCCGTCTGAAAAACAAAACACACCGCAAAGCTGCCCTTGCGGTGTGTCGTTTATCACAGGGCAGGCCTGTAATTAGTACATTTTAGGAGGCAGTTGTTGGCTGCGCAGGCGTTTTTGCAGACGTTTGGCTGCAGCAGCTTTTTTGCGTTTGCGTTCGGTAGTTGGTTTTTCGTACGCTTCACGGGCGCGCAGTTCGGTCAACAGACCGGTTTTTTCTACGGCACGTTTGAAACGACGCATGGCAACTTCAAATGGTTCATTCTCTTTAACACGAATAGCAGGCATTTTATTTCCTTTAAATTTTGTTCAATCAAACCGTTTTAAGAAATAGAGGACGGTTTGTCATAATGGGGGAGTTGTTGTATCGCTGGTTTGCCGAGGGCAGGGCGGGATACGCGCCGTGATGTAAACATCACCTCCTAACAAGTCGGCTTTTGCCGTGCAAGTGACCTTTTCGGTCAGAAACAATCGGGCGATTATCTTATAAACCCGATAGTCTGTCAAGGTTGTAGGCCGTCTGAATGTTGGATTCTGTCTCACTTTTCAGACGGCCTATCGGGTATTAATAGCGGCCGGGAACAGTACCCATACGTTGTTTCAACGAAGTTTGCGGTTCGTTGAACAATGACGCGTAATAAGTCGCGTTGGTCATGACTTTTTTCACGTAATCACGGGTTTCGGTGAATGGGATGGTCTCGGCGTAAATAGCACCTTCCAAAGACGAAGAAGCCTGCCAGTTGCGGGCGCGGCCTGGGCCTGCATTGTAGCCTGCGGTAGCCATCACTTCGTTATTTTGCAGGCGGCGTTTGGCATCTGCCATGTACCAAGTACCCATGCGGATGTTGCCGTCCATGGTGTAGAGTTCGCTGCTGCTCATGCCGATTTTACCGGCGATTTCGCGGGCGGTTGCAGGCATGACCTGCATCAGGCCTTGTGCGCCGACGCTGGATTGAGCGCCCATGACAAAGCGACTCTCTTGGCGAATCAAACCGTAAACCCATGCAGGGTCAACGCCTGCCTGTGCGGCATAGCGGATGGTCAGGTCTTTAAACGGAGAGAGGTAGCGCAGTTTGTAGTTGAGTTTGTGGTCGGTACGATCGGCGCTGTTGATTGCCATGTCGTAGAACTGGTTGTCAAAAGCGACTTGCGCGGCAGTCAGCAGGTTGTCTTCGTTGAAGTCGCGGGTGGCAAAACGCCATTCTGCCTGCGCCTGACGGCGCATTTTGGAATCGCCGTTGCTTTGGCTGTTTTTAAACAGAACCAATGCGCGTTTGATGGCACCGTCTTCGCTCATGCGGCGGACGTCTCTGGCATCGGCATCGGAAACGTTGTTGCGAGTATTGATGCGGTGGCCCAGTTCTTCACCTGCCATTACGGCGTAGAAATTGCGGCCGGAAGCGGCGGCTTTTTCGTACATTTCTTTGGCGTGGCTGCTTTTGCCTTGTGCGGCAAAGCTGCGGCCCAGCCAATATTGCCATGTCGGGTCTTTTTGCAGTTTTTCAGGCATATGCTGAATCACGCTTGCCAATTCGTCCCAACGTTGCAGGCGTAAAGCGGCACGCGCGTACCATTCTAATTGTTCGTCGGTCAGTTGTTTGCGGTCGGAAACGCGGCCGTAGTAGCTCAAAGCGGTTGGCATATTTTGGCTTTGTGCATGGTAGTGGCCCAATACGCCCCATGCGAAGCTGCGTTGTTCACGGCTGAGGCCGGATTCCATGCCGGACAGGGTGGCGGCGGCAGAAACGGATTTACGTGCATCTTTGCCGATTACGCTCAACAGGCTGTATTCGGTCGAACCTTGCGCGCCACCTTCAAACGGGCTGCCCAATGCGGCGGCGAGGTTGCGTGCATCTGTGGTTTGACTGTTGCTTAACAAGCCGCGTACGCGACGCCATGCGTCGTTGGTGTTCAGACGGCCTGAAGCTGCCGCGCTTTCGACCAAGCGGGTACAGCCGGCAGGCAGTTTGCCGGTGACGCGAACTAGCTCGGCGGCTTTGCTGTCATTGCCGCTGCTCAAATCGGCATAACATTGCACTTCTTGTGCGACGCCGGCGGCGTTCAATTTGCTGAATTCTTGACGGAACAAATCCCATTGGCCGCGCGCGCCCAAGGTTTTCAGCCATTCGTTGCGGACGTTTTCAGCCATTGCGCTGTCGCTGGCTTGGGATAAAAATTGTTGTACCCAAGCATCGTCGCCGCGTTTGGCGGCATCGATGGCGCTTTGGTATTGGCTGTAATCGGACAGGACTTTGGATTCGCTGTCGGCGCGGCGTGAAGGAATAGAAGTGGATTTAGGCTGAACGACGCTTTCGGTTTTCGAAGCAGTCGGTGTGTTTTGGGTGGCACACGCCGATAAAACAGCGGCAGTAATCAAGCTGAGGGAGAGAGGGAAAAGACGTTGAACGTTCATTGGGTACCGTGTCGTTTTTAGAATCAAAATAGCTGATTATTTTAAATGATTTATGCGGAATAACCGAATTACAAACTGATATTTACATTTTCAAAGCCCGGAAATGACTAAGGCCGTCTGAAATATGAAACACTTTTGAGGTATTCCTATTTCAGACGGCCTGTTATGAAGGAAGTCGTCAATCGGGTTTGTGTTCGATATAGTCTTGCGGTTTGTCGGCTTTGCTGGTGCGCGTAACCGTATATTCGCCTTCGATAATATCTTCATCATCTTTGGCGGAGCTGTAAGTCTGGCGGCTTTGGAAAGACTGCGTAGAAGAAACGGCCGCGTTGCCTTTAAACGGAATCAGCAAGAGCAGGGCAACGGCGGTTGAAATAAAGCCGGGGCTGAGCAGGAAAACCGCGGCGGCAGTATAGCGAATCGGCCACAGCATCTGATAGAGGGAAATGTTTTGTCCGCTGCGGACGGCTGCGCCTGCGAGCAATAAGCCGGAGATGCCGGTATGGCGCAGCATGAAGATACCGCTGATAAAGCTGAGAGCCATCAAAAACAGCGTCCAACCGCCGCCAAGCCAGTCGGCAACCCAGACGATGGACATGATTTCCAAAAAGATTAAAACCAAAAAACCGATTCCAAAATACTGCATAAGTGTTTGTTCCTTCATTCAACGGATAGTGTCGATTGTGTTTTATCTAGATAAAGATAAACCTTATTTTTTCAAGCAAATGCTGTGTGAAAAAGGGTAAACGGGTAATGAGGCCGTCTGAACGGAGATAAAAAGAAGACAGATGTTTCAGACGGCCTTTAGATATTCTATCGCATCACATTGTTCCAATCGCTTTCAAAATAGCTGACGAGGATTTGGTTGTTCAAATAATTTGCTTCAACCTTGCGCCTTGCCATATCGGGCGGAAAGCGGAACATTTCGGCGGCGGTTTGGGCGTTCAGATAACGTGTGGGTACGTCGAATTTTTGCGGAATAGGGAAGTTTTGGTCAAACCCTGCCAACACAAATCCCCATTCGCCAAAGGAGGGGACGTAAACATGATAGGGCGCGGTATTCAGCTTGGCCGCTTCGAGGGTGGCAACGACCGACCAGTAGGCATTGGGGGCGAAGTAGGGCGAAGTCGATTGCACAACAATTTTGCCCTGCGGCTCAAGATGGCGGGCAACGAGGCGGTACATGGGGACGGAGTAAAGTTTACCAAGCGAGAAATTGGACGGGTCGGGTAGGTCGATGATGATAACGTCGAATTTTTCAGACGACCCTTCCAGCCATTTGGCGGCATCGTCGTTGACGACGTGCATTTTGGGATGGGACAGCGAGCCTTGGTTTAGGGCACTCAAGGTGGCAGAGGTTCTAAAAGTGGCGGTCATGTCGGGGTCGAGATCGACCAAAGTAACATTTTTGACCTGCGGATATTTTAAGACTTCGCGTGCCGCCAATCCGTCGCCGCCGCCGAGAATCAGGACGCGTTCGGCGTTGGGAACCATCTGCATGGCAGGCAGAACGAGTGCTTCATGGTAACGGGCTTCGTCGCGTGAGGAGAATTGCAGGTTGCCGTTGATATAGAGGCGGGTGTCGTCTTTCCAGCGGGTAACGACCAGCCGCTGGTAGGGTGAGTGGCTTTGATAGACGACGGGGTCGCCAAAATAGCTTTGTTCAGCTTTGAAGGAAATACGGTCGGCGTAGACGAAGATGATGGCGAGGATGGACAAGACAATCAGCGCACGCAGGCGGATGGCGCGGTAACGGGGCAGTTCGGCTTTGAAGACGCGCGCGGTCAGATAGGCGACGGCGGCGTTGAAGATGCCAAACAACAAGGCGGAACGCGCCATGCCGAGTTTGGGGGCGAGCAGGAGCGGAAATAATAAGGAGACGGCAAGTGCGCCCAAGTAGTCGAAGGTCAATACTTTGGAAACGAGTTCTTTAAATTCCGCACCTTTTTGGTTTAACACGCGCATAACCAAAGGGATTTCCATGCCGACAACCATGCCGACAATCAGTACAAAAGCGTAGAGCAGGGTGCGGAACGGGGCGGCGGATAAACCGAAGGCCACAAATAATGCCAGTGCGGAAATACCGCCGATGATGCCGACCAGAAGTTCGATTTCGATAAAGCGGTGCAACACGTCTTTATCTTTGATGTATTGGGTCAGGTGGGCACCGATACCCATTGAAAACAGATAAAGCCCGATGACGGAGGAAAACTGCAAAATACTGTCGCCCAAAAGATAGCTTGCGAGCGCGGCGATGATGAGCTCATAAGCGAGGCCGCAGCTGGCGACGATAAAAACGGAGATGATGAGGGTGCGGTGGGCGTTCATGATGACGTTTTTGTTGCTTGAGTGTGGGCAATGTAATAATTTTTAAGGTGGGCTGCAAGTTTAATTATAGGATGTAGAAAAGGCCGTCTGAACAAATTGTTTCAGACGGCCTTTAATCTGTCAGGCATTAATAGCGGTGTTTGAATACCATGCCCACTGCGTAAGAAGATTTTTTCGGCAAATCTTCGTCGTATTTCGGATTGACGTTTTCTTTCAACCAGCCGGCGCCGAGTGTGGCAGTTGTCCGTTTGGAGAAGCTGTAATCGGTGCTGACGGCGACGTGTTTGTAGTCTTCGCCGACAGAGCTTTTACCGTAGGCAAAGCCGATTTGAGGTTTGAAATTTCCTACTTTGTATGAGCCGGACACCATAAATTCTTTGGTGTTGTTGATTTCTTTGTCGTAAGAACCGGCTACGTTGCCTGCCGCATCTTTCCATACGCCCCAGCAGCTGAAGCCGTCGCAAGTATTTTTGGCGTATTGGAATGCGGCATCGACGGAGATTTTGTCTTTGCTGTATCCGGCCATGAATGCATGGGCTTGGAAGTCTTTGGTTTCGGTTGGAGAGTCGTTGGGTGCGTATTCGGCAGCGTAGTGCGCGTTAAAGCCGTTGTTGGGGTGGTAGTAGTCCACGCCCCAGCCGAAGACCCAGTCGCCGTCACGTTTTTTGTCCGGATTCCAGTCATTGTTGTTGCGCGCGGCATTGGAACCGGGGGAAACGTTGAATTTGAATTGGAAACCGTTTTTCCAAGGCGACTCATAAGCCATGGAAACACGGCGTTGGCCGAAGCGAGAAATTTTGCCGAACTCCAAAATCGGGCTGTTGGTGTCGAACGGGTTCAGATAAATGCTGTTCATGGGCGTACTGATGTAACCCATTTTGACGGTGCCAAGGTTTTTGTAGCTGTTGAGAGCGACGTATGAGTCGGCAGTACCCCAGCCGCCCCAGCGGTCGGAATCGAAGTAAATAAAGGAGCCAAGTTGCCATTTCAGCCATAAGTCGTTGTTGAGTCGTACTTCATCGGAGAGATAAAGACTGGAACTTTTATCGGAAATGGTTGTATTGGTGACGCCGGTTTTATTGTTGTGTTCGACCTCGGTCATGATGTAGATGGTGCCGCTCATTTTAGGTTCGGCGTGGGCGAAGCTTATGGAAGAGCCGATGAGGGTAGTGGCAACAAAACAAGATAACTTGTTCATTTTGTTCTCCTTTTATGTCTTTTTCTTAATTGGGGACGGGAAATTCGGATAATCTTATTTGACAAATTATAAAAAATCAATACATTTGTAACTTATCGTAGGATAAATTGAAAAATAGTTTTCAGTTACGTATTTTTGTGTTAATTTGCCGACAATCTTAGACGGCTGCTTTTATTTCGATGGTATAGGTAGTTTTAAACACTATTTTTATATTTAGAAATAGAGGATTTAACTGGGTTTAAAAACCTCAAATATTTGTAGTTAAGTGTAGTTTGAATAATCAGGCCGTCTGAAAAAGAAGAATACCCAAAAGAAGGAATGAAATATGGCCGGAAAAACCTATCCGCTGTTGGCTGCATCATTGGCCGCCGTATTTGCGTTGTCGGCGTGCAGCCGCGATGTCAAACCCGCCCCTGAGTTTAAGCGTACCGATTATGAGCGCGTGGTGGTCAGCAACGGCGTCGAGCCGGGCACGCTGGACCCACAGATGAGCGGCGATATGGCGGCGGGTGCGATTATCCGCCAGCTGATGGATGGTTTGGTCGGTACGGATGCCGAAGGCAAAACCATTCCTGCTTTGGCGGAAAGATGGGAAAGCAAGGGCGAGCGTGTCTGGACTTTCCATCTGCGTGATGCCAAATGGAGCAATGGCGATCCGATTACCGCCGAGGATTTTGTGTACAGCTTCCGCCGTCTTGCCGATCCGGCCACGGGCGCACCTTTCGGCAGCTATTTGGTCGATGCCCAAGTGGAAAATGCGGAAGATATATTAAACGGCAAAGCCAAGCCTGAGACATTGGGCGTTAAGGCGTTGGACGCAAAAACCCTGCAATTTACGCTGATTGCGCCCGTACCTTATTTCCCCGATATGCTGATTCAGCAATTCACTTTTCCGGTGCACCGCGCCACTGTCGAAAAATACGGCAACAAGTGGACGCAGCCCGGTCATTATGTTTCCAGTGGCGCTTATCTGTTAAAGGATTGGAAAGTCAACAGCCACATCAATATGGAACGCAATCCTAATTATTACGATAAAGACAAAGTGGCCATTCCGAAGGCGGTTTTCTTGTCAGGCAGCGGTGAGTACAACCGTTATCGCGCCAATGAAATTGATGTGACTTATGGCATTCCTAGTGATCAGGTCAAAGTGGCGGATATTGAGTTTCCGGGACAAGTGAAACGTACAACTTCTTTGTGTAGCTGGTATTTGGAGCCGAACCACGAAGCGGCGCCGTTTAATGATCCGCGCGTCCGCAAGGCGCTCAATATGCTGACGCGCCGCGACATTGTCGTCAAAGTGGGCGGCCGCGGCGATACGCCTGCCTTCCAATTGACGCCGCCGCAAATGCAGGGCGTGATTCCTGTTTATCCGGAGTGGAAAGAATGGACGCCTGAAAAACGCATCGAAACCGCGCGTAAACTGTTGAACGAAGCAGGCTACAACGATGAGCATCCGCTTGAGTTCGATATTTTGTACAGCACCAGCGAAGCGTCTAAAAAACAAATCACTGCCGTGCAGTCGGTGTGGAAGGCCGCCATTCCGTTTATCCGTCCGACTTTGTCCAACGAGGAATGGAAAACTTATTTGGATACGCGCGCGCAAGGCAATTTTAAGGTTTCGTTCAGCGGCTGGTGTTCCGATTTCAACGATCCGGCAGGTATGCTCAATATCTTGAAATCCAACAATTCAAACAATGCATTCCGCTACAAAAGTGCGGCGTTTGACGCATTTATGAACAATACGCTGAAAGATGGTGTCAGCAAGGAAGCGCGCAGCCAGCTCTATGCCGATGCGGAGAAGCAGCTTCAAGAAGACGCTGCGCTGATTCCGCTGTATCATCAGGTTGAAGTGCGTATGGTCAAACCTGATATTATCGGCTATTCCGACAAAGACCCTTTGCGGAACTATACAGTCAAGAGCTGGTCGTTCGCACCGAAAAAATAGATTGATGATAGACAGCACAAATTTTCAGACGGCCTTGATGACAGGGGCCGTCTGAAACAATAGGAGACATAACACATGAAATCTGTACAACAACGTTTGTCCGCTTTACGCGAAGCCATGAAAAAACATGGCGTGGACGCGTTTGTCATTCCTTCCGCCGATCCGCACCTTTCCGAATACCTGCCCGAGCATTGGCAGGCGCGCCGCGATTTTTCCGGCTTTACCGGTTCGGCCGGCACTTTGGTGGTAACCGCCGATAAAGCTGGCGTGTGGACGGACAGCCGCTATTGGGAACAGGCAGGTCAACAGCTTGCGCCAAACGGCATCGAGCTGCAAAAAATGGGCGTTGATGCGCCTTATACCGAGTGGTTGGCACAAAATCTGCCCGAGGGCGCAGTGGTCGGCGCGCCTGCCGATATGTTCGCACTCAGCGGCGAGCGCGGTTTGAAACAGGCACTTGCCGCCAAAAACATCCGCCTCGAATATCCTGAAACCTTGTTGGACGAAGTGTGGGACGACCGTCCTGCATTGCCTACTCCGGAAATCTACGTTCACCATCCCGACTACGTTTCCGAAACTGCAGCCGAAAAACTGGCCCGTATCCGTACGGCCATGAAAGAGCAGGGTGCAGATGCGCATTTGGTTTCCTCTTTGGACGACATCGCTTGGATTACCAATCTGCGCGGCGATGATGTGCCGTTCAACCCCGTGTTCTTGTCCCATTTGTTTATAAGCCAAGACAAAGCCGTATTGTTTACCGATGCAGGCCGTCTGAAAGCCGAATCCGCCGAAGCCTTGAAAGCGGCAGGTTTTGAAGTGTTGCCTTATGCGCAGGCGGCAGACTATTTGGCAGACGTTAAGGGTGCATTGCTGATTGATCCGAATAAAACCGCCGTCGGTACTTTGCGCCGCCTGCCTGAAGACGTTCGTTTGATTGAAGCCATCCACCCCAGCACATTCTTCAAATCAGTCAAATCCGATGCCGACATCGCCCATATCCGCAATACCATGGCGGAAGACGGCGCGGCATTGTGCGGCTTCTTTGCCGAGTTTGAACAAATCTTGGCAGACGGCGGCGAATTGAGCGAGTTGGACATCGACGGCATGCTCTACAAACACCGCAGCCAACGTCCCGGCTTTATTTCGCCAAGTTTCGACACCATCGCCGGCTACAATGCCAATGCCGCCTTACCTCATTACAGCGCGACACCGGAAAACAACAGCAAAATCAAAGGCGACGGTATGCTGCTGATTGACTCCGGCGGCCAATACTGGGGTGGTACGACCGACATCACGCGCGTGGTGCCTGTCGGCAATCCGAGTGCGGCCATGAAACGCGACTACACTTTGGTGTTGAAAGCGCATATTTCTCTGGCGGAAACCATTTTCCCTGAAAACATCAAAGGTCCGATGATTGATGCCATCTGCCGCAAATCGCTCTGGCAGGCGCAATGCGACTACGGTCACGGTACAGGTCATGGCGTGGGCTATTTCCTCAATGTGCACGAAGGCCCGCAAAGCATTGCCGTTGCCGCCGTACCGCAACCGCATCACGCAATGAAGTCAGGCATGCTGACGTCCAACGAGCCGGGTCTTTACCGTCCGGGCAAATGGGGTATCCGTATTGAAAGCTTGGTCATCAACCGTCCGGTTGAAAATCCTGAGGAAACCGAGTTCGGTAAATTCCTGTATTTCGAGACCGTTACCCTCTGTCCGATCGATACGCGCCTCATCGATACCAAGCTGATGACCGGAAGCGAAATCGAATGGCTGAACCAATATCACGCCGAAGTGCGCCGCCGTCTCGAGCCTTTGACAGAAGGCGCGGCCAAAGCATGGCTGATCGAACGCACCGAACCTTTGGCGCGTTAACGTGAAAGGCCGTCTGAAACGGCGGATACAAAGTTTCAGACGGCCTGATAACAACAATTATCTACAAACTACAAAACCTTACCCGACTCCGAATAAAAACAATAACCCGGTCGGAATAGAGAGAGAAACCGGCGCGGCGACGTTACAGATGCCTGCTGCCATTCATCCGATTTCCGCTTCAGGTCAGCTTTGTTTTCACGAGTCCGGTATGTTCAGACAGGACAGCCTGATTATGTTGAAATTCATCATCAAACGGATATGTGCTTCCATCCCGACCATGCTGGTGTTGATTACCGTATCGTTTTTCCTGATGCGGCTCGCACCGGGCAGCCCGTTCACAGGCGAACGCAATTTACCGCCTGCGGTCATGGCCAATATTGAAGCCAAATATCATCTCAATGATCCGATGTACCTCCAATATTTCCACTACCTCAAGCAGTTGGCGCAGGGGGATTTGGGGCCGTCGTTCAAATATAAAGATTTCAGCGTTAATGAGTTGCTTGCCCAATCCCTGCCGGTATCGGCGGAACTCGGCTTCTACGCCTTTTTGATTGCCGCCATCTTCGGCATGTTTATCGGCATCATCGCCGCCTTAAAACAAAACAGTTGGCTGGATTATGCGCTGATGAGCGGTGCGATGACCGGTATCGTCGTTCCCAGCTTTGTGATGGCGCCGGTATTGGTGCTGGTGTTTGCCGTCAGACTGCAATGGCTGCCTGCCGGCGGCTGGAACGATGGCGCACTGATGAACTTGATTCTGCCCGTCGTTACTTTGTCCATCGGTTATGTATCCAGTATCGCGCGGATTACGCGCGGCGCGATGATTGAAGTATTGAACAGCCCCTTTATCCGCACGGCACGCGCCAAAGGCCTGCCCATGAGCCGCATCATCCTGCGCCATGCGCTGCGTCCGGCCATGCTGCCGATTGTTTCTTTCTTAGGCCCGGCATTCGTCGGCATCATCACCGGCTCCATTGTGATTGAAAACGTGTTCGGTATTCCCGGCGTCGGACAATTGTTTGTCAACGGCGCGCTCAACCGCGACTACGGCATGATTTTGGGTTTGACGATTTTGGTGGGCATCATGACCATTTTGTTCAACGCCATCCTCGATATTCTGTATGCCATTATTGACCCGAAAATCCGTTATTAATCCCATTTGCGCAAAGGCCGTCTGAAACGTTCAGACGGCCTGAAGAAAGAAGAAAAAGCGAGAGAGAACATTATGTTATTCAAAAAGAAGCAGACTCAGGCCCTTGCAGAGGCAGCAGAATACGCCCAAGTACACGGCAAAAGCCTGTGGAGCGACGCATGGCGGCGTTTTAAACAAAACAAAGCAGCGGTGTACAGCATTATTATCCTGTTGCTGATCAGCATTTTTGTGATTGTGGCACCATGGATTGTCCGCTACACCTACGACTTCACCGACTGGGACAATATGCAGATTCCGCCGTCCCTTTCTACTCATCACTATCTGGGTACGGACTTGCTCGGCCGCGATTTGCTGTCGCGCGCGGCAACCGGCGGACGTATTTCCTTGCTGGTTGGTGTGGCCGGCGCATTGGTGGCTGTTGTCATCGGTACGCTTTATGGCGCGATTGCCGGCTTTATCGGCGGTAAGCTCGATTCGCTGATGATGCGCTTTTTGGAAATTTTGAATGCGTTTCCGTTTATGTTTTTCGTGATTCTGCTGACTACGTTCTTCGGCCGTAACTTGCTTTTGATTTTTGCCGCCGTGGGTTTGGTGTCTTGGTTGGACGTGGCGCGTATCGTGCGCGGTCAAACTTTGAGCTTGAAGCATAAAGAGTTTGTCGAAGCGGCGCGTGTGAGCGGCGTGGCAAAACGTAAAATCGTAACGCGCCACATTATTCCGAATGTTTTGGGCGTGGTGATGGTGTATGCCTCATTGTTGGTACCGGGCATGATTATGTTTGAATCCTTCTTGAGCTTCTTGGGCTTGGGCGTGCAAGAGCCGATGACCAGTTGGGGTTCGATGCTGCAAGAAGGCGCGATTTCGATGGAAGCCGCACCATGGCAGCTGCTCGTGCCAAGTTTCTTCTTGGTAACCACTTTGTTCTGTTTCAACTTTATCGGCGACGGCCTGCGCGATGCGCTCGACCCGAAAGACCGCTAAACCACAACCAAAAGGATAATCAAAATGACAAAACAGTTACTGGTTGTAGAAAATCTGGACATCAATTTCGAACTGCATGAGAAAACCGTGCACGCCGTGCGTAATGTCAGCTTTAAAGTGGCAGAGGGCGAAACATTGGCTTTGGTCGGCGAATCCGGTTCGGGCAAGTCGGTAACGTCCATGTCCATCATGCGTCTGCTGCCTGAAAAATTTGCTCGATACAGCAAAGATTCGCGCATTACGTTTGACGGCATTTCCATTTTGGACGCCGATGAGAAAACCCTGCGCGATTTGCGCGGCAACCGCATCAGCGTGATTTTCCAAGAGCCGATGACTTCGCTCAATCCGTTTATGCGTATCGGTACGCAGCTGATTGAAGCGGCGCGGGTACACAATAAAAAGCTCGGCAAAAAAGAGGCAGGACAAAAAGCATTGGCATTGTTGCAGCGGGTTGGCATCAAAGAAGCCGAACGCCGCATGAAGCAATATCCGCACGAGTTTTCCGGCGGTCAGTTGCAACGGATTATGATTGCCATGGCGCTCATCAATGAACCCGACCTGCTGATTGCCGATGAGCCAACCACCGCTTTGGATGTAACCATTCAAGCCGAGATTCTCGATTTGCTCCACGATTTGCAACAGCAAATGGGCATGGCGATTATCTTCATTACCCACGATTTGGGTTTGGCGGAACACTATTCCAAAACCGTCTGCGTCATGCGCAACGGCGAAATTGTCGAACGTGGCAAAATCAAAGAAGTATTTGCCCATCCGAAACACGAATATACTGCCGAACTCATCAATGCCATTCCCAAAGGCATGAAAGAGCCGGAAGAAAACAACGCCGGTGTGTTAATCGAAGCCGATAATGTCCATGTTTCTTTCGTATTGAAGCAAAACTTTTTCGGCAAGCCGCTCAAAACTTTTGACGCCGTCAAAGGCATCAGCCTCAAAATTAAAGAAGGTGAAACATTGGGCGTCGTCGGCGAGTCCGGTTCCGGCAAATCCACGCTGGGCAAAGCCGTCATGCAGATGCTGCCTTATACCGGCCATATCTCCTTTGAAGGCAAAGACCTGAAAAACTATACCGCCGAAGAAGCACGCCGTCTGAAATCGCAACGGCAAATTGTGTTCCAAGACCCCTTCGGTTCGCTTTCCCCACGCCTGACTGTTGGCGAAATTATCGGCGAAGGTTTGACGGTTCATCATCCTGAAATGACCAAAAAAGAACGTATCCAGCGCGTTTTAGAAGTCATGAAGGAAGTGTCCCTGCCGCTTGACGCGCTCAACCGTTATCCGCACGAATTTTCCGGCGGCCAGCGTCAGCGTATCGCCATTGCACGCGCCGTTATCCTACGCCCGAAATTCATCCTTTTGGACGAGCCGACCTCTGCACTTGACCGCTCCGTACAATCCAAAGTGGTCGAACTTTTGCGCGATTTGCAAAAGAAATACGGCCTGACTTATATGTTCATCAGTCATGACCTGTCTGTCGTGCGCGCCGTCAGCGACAACGTGATTGTGATGAAGCAGGGCGAAATGGTTGAGTACGGCAGCGCGGATCAGATTTTCCACCATCCGCAAAACGACTACACCAAACGTTTGATTAACGCCGCATTTGATTTGTAGAAAAGGAAAAGGCCGTCTGAAAAGAAGTTTTCAGACGGCCTTTTTAAGCGGAGGCTTTTTTCATTTAATTAGCGCTACTATTGCCTATGCCTGTGCGGCATCCAATGCCTGCGCCAAGTCAACAAGCAAATCGTCGATATGCTCGATACCCACGCTCAGGCGTACCATGTCGGGGCTGACGCCTGCTGCGGCGAGTTCTGCATCGTTAAGCTGACGGTGGGTCGTTGTAGCGGGATGGGTAGCCAGCGATTTGGCATCGCCGATATTCACCAAACGCAGGAAGAGTTGCAGTGCGTCAATGAACTTCGCGCCGGCTTCACGGCCGCCTTTAATACCAAAACTCAGCAAACCTGAGGCTTTTCCGCCGTAGTCGCGGTCAATCAAGGTTTTATACGGACTGTCGGGCAGTGCAGGATAGTTCACCCATTCGACCTGCGGATGTTTCTTTAAGAATTCGGCTACTTTCAAGGCGTTTTCGCAATGACGTTCCATACGCAGGGCAAGGGTTTCCAAACCTTGAAGCAGTAAAAATGCGCTGTGCGGAGACAGGGCGGCACCGGTGTTACGCAATGGAACGACACGGGCACGGGCGATATAGGCTGCCGCACCAAAATGTTCGCAGTAGTTTATGCCGTGGTAAGACGGATCAGGCTGATTGAAGGTTTTTGCAAAACGCGGATTGCCTGCCCATTGGAATTTACCGCCGTCGATAATGGCACCGCCAATCGTTGTGCCATGGCCGCCGATGTATTTGGTCAGGGATTGGATAACGATGTCGGCGCCGTGCTCGATTGGGCGGAACAACGTGGGCGTAGCGACGGTGTTGTCCACCATCAGTGGCAGCCCTTTAGCGTGTGCGGCTTGGGCGAATGCTGGAATATCGACGACATTGATGGCGGGATTGCCGATAGATTCGCAATACACCAGTTTGGTGCGGCTGTCGGTATTGGCAGCAATTTCTTCGGGTTTGGCCGGATCGATAAAGCGTACTTCTATGCCTTGGCGCGGCAGGCTGTGGGCAAAGAAATTGTATGTGCCGCCGTAGAGGGTTTTGGTTGCAATGATGTTGTCGCCTGCTTCAACCAAGGTTTGAACGGCATAGGTAATTGCAGCCATACCGCTGGCGACAGCCAATGCGGCGATACCGCCTTCCAAACGGGCAACGCGTTCTTCCAAAACGGCAGTGGTCGGATTCATGATACGGGTGTAGATATTGCCCGCTACATCAAGGTTGAACAAGTCTGCGCCGTGTTGCGTGTTGTCGAAAGTGTAGGAAGTGGTTTGGTAAATAGGGACGGCAGCGGATTTGGTAGTCGGTTCGGATTGATAGCCTGCATGCAGGGCAATGGTTTCCCGTTTCATTTAAATATCCTTGTAGCGATTAAATAATGATAAATGGAGGCCAGTAGTAACGGATTTGAAGGGCAAACTTTACATAACGGAAAAAGTCCAGGATGCAGCAGCATACGGCCTTTCCTACAAGAAAGCTTACCATGAGCGACATGCAACTGACCCAAGAAGAACGATACCACATTCAAGACCTGTCCTGCCACCACACCATCATCGAATGACACCCCATCACAATACCGTTTACCGCGACCTTCTCTAAGATAAAAGCAACGGCGGTACTCTGTGGCAATATCTCGAAATATGCAGCAAACCCTACCGCAAACGATACGGCGGCACACAGACCTGAAGCAAAATGCACAATTGCGTCGGCATAGGAAAAGCCCAGCATGGTTGAGAGAAAATTCCGCATTGGTGATGGGTAGGCTGATGCCATTGACGGCAAAGATTAGAAAAGCGGAGACCTTCGCAAAGGTCCCCCAAGTCTCTAAACGTCTGGGTAGGACTTTAGGGATTTGGGGGAATTTTCAAAGGTATTAGGCCGTCTGAAACTACGCCATAGAAAGTTTCAGACGGCCTTTACGGGATTCTTTGGATTTGAAAATAAAAAAAGACTTGAATCATCAAGTCTCTCATTTCATTTTTCATTAGATAAAAAAATATCAAGAATGGCGGAAGCGGTGAGATTCGAACTCACGGAGGGCTATCAACCCTCGACGGTTTTCAAGACCGTTGCATTAAACCGCTCTGCCACGCTTCCGTTCTTGAAGCCGTAATATTAATGGAACTTACGGCCTTTGCCAAGTGATATTTTAGGGAAAATATCTAGTATTTTGTTTTTATTTAGATTGTTCTTCACGCATGAATACCCATTCGGCTTCGTTTGAAGCTGCTTCATTGAATGAATATCCCTCGTAGTCGAAATTTTTGAGCATTTCAGGCTCGGTAATGCCGTGTTCTGCCGCGTAGCGTACCATCAAACCGCGCGCACGTTTGGCGTAGAAGCTGATGATTTTGTATTTGCCGTTTTTCTCGTCTTTAAAAATCGGCGTAATCAGGCGTGCGTTGAGTTTTTTGGTGTTGACGGATTTGAAATATTCTTGTGAGGCGAGGTTGATTAAAACGTCGCTGCCGGCCTGCTTCAGTGTTTGGTTGAGCAGGTCGGTAATTTTATCGCCCCAAAATTCGTAGAGGTTTTTACCGCGCGAGTTGGCAAAGGCCGTGCCCATTTCCAAGCGATAGGGCTGCATCAAGTCGAGCGGGCGCAGTACGCCGTATAGGCCGGAGAGCAGGCGGACGTGTTGTTGCAGGTAGTCGATTTGCTCCGGCTTGAGCGTATCGGCTGCGATGCCTTCATAGACGTCGCCGTTGAACATAAATACGGCCTGCTTGGCGTTTTCAGGTGTAAACGGCGTGTGCCATACGGCATTGCGTTCGGCGTTGAGCAGAGCGATTTTGTCGGAAACGTGCATCAGCTCGGCGATTTGTTGGGGGGCAAGCTGGCGCAATTCCTGCATCAGGATTTCCGCTTCGGGCAGAAGGTCGGGCTGGGTAAAGCTGTTGACGGGGGAGGGGTCTTTTTCGTTGAGGTTTTTGGCTGGGGATAAGACAAAAAACATAATAATTTCGGCTTTGAAATGAATAATGTGTGGGATTGTAGGTTTAAAATCGAGGAAGAACAAGACGGGCTAAACGCATTAATTGAATGCTTTTATTGAAACGTATTTCTGTTGAAAGTAAAATTCGAAGCTTCCACCTGTTTCTGACATTTCTATTTGAGGAGAATATCATGTCTAAAACCATTATCCATACCGACAAAGCCCCTGCCGCAATTGGCGCATACAGCCAAGCAGTCCGCGCAGGCGATACGGTTTATATGAGCGGTCAGATTCCTTTGGATCCGGCCACGATGACTGTGGTTGGTAATGGCGACTTCCGTGCCGAAGCAGTGCAAGTATTTAAAAACCTGCAAGCCGTAGCCGAAGCGGCCGGCGGTTCTTTAAACGATATCGTCAAACTCAATGCTTATTTGACCGATTTGGCCAACTTTGCCGTGTTTAATGAAGTGATGGCTGAATTTATCGAGCAACCTTTCCCTGCGCGCGCGGCAGTTGGCGTGGCCAGCCTGCCTAAAGGCGTTCAGGTTGAAGCGGAAGCGGTATTGGTTTTAAACGCATAATTGATGTTTCAGACGGCCTGGGCTGGGCTTGAGGCCGTCTGAAAAGAATAACAACGGAAAACAATAATAATGGCACATTACGCAATCGGAGACATTCAAGGCTGTTTTGACGAGCTGACTTTGCTGCTTGCCAAAATCGGCTTTAATCATGGTACGGACACCCTTTGGCTGGTCGGCGATATTGTCAATCGCGGTCCGAAGTCATTGGAAACCCTGAAATTTGCCAAAGAGCACGACAGCAGTGTGCAAATGGTTTTGGGCAATCATGATTTACATCTTTTAGCCGTCGGTTGCGGTGAAGGAACGCTCAAGCGCAGCGATACGGTTGAGCCGATTTTGACCCATCCCGAGAGTCAATCCCTATTGGACTGGCTGCGTCATCAACCGCTTTTGGTGCGCGGCAACAGGCATGTGATGGTGCATGCCGGTATTTTGCCGCAATGGTCGGTTGATAAGGCCGAAAGCCTTGCCCGTGAAGCCGAGGCTGAATTGCAAGGTAAAAAATACAGAAAATTTTTTGGCAAAATGTACGGCAACAAGCCGACTGCATGGACGGATGATTTGACCGGCTATGAGCGCCTACGCATGATTATTAATGTCTTTACCCGTATGCGTGCGCTGACGTACAAAGGCGAATTGGATTACGAATATAAATCCACTTTGAAGAAAATGCCGCTTTACCTGCGCCCTTGGTTTAAAGCGCCTGATAGGCAGAATTTGGATTATATTACCGTGTTCGGGCATTGGTCGTCGTTGGGCTACGTTAATACAGACCAAGTAATTGCTTTGGACACCGGCGCGTTGTGGGGCGGAGAGCTGACAGCGGTCAATTTGGATACCAACGAAGTGATACAGGTACCGTCTTTGGGCGGATTGGACTGGAAAATGGCATTAAAATAGTTTGGATAAGATGAAAGGCCGTCTGAAATGTTTCAGACGGCCTTTTTGTATTGGTTAATCCAAAGAAGGCAGGAGTTTGTCTGGATTCATGATGCCGTAAGGGTCAAGCTGATTTTTGATGGCATGCATCAGAGCAAGTTCGGCTTGTGTGCGCACTCGGGGCAGCCAATGTTTTTTGATGATGCCTACGCCGTGTTCGGCGGCAATCGTGCCGTGGCAGGTAAGGATGTTTTCATAAACAATGGTATTGACGTCATCTTCGTATTGGTAGGCTTCGTTGCTCAATATGTTGGGCAGGAATGTATTGTAATGCAGGCTGCCGTCGCCTAAATGTCCGAAGCAGACAATTTGTATGCCGGGAAAGCGGGTTTCCAGGGCAGGGGCGCATTGGCGGACAAAGGCGGCTACTTGGGCGATAGGGACGGCGATGTCGTGTTTGATGCTGGTGCCGAGTTTTCGTTGGGAAGCGGAAATATTTTCACGCAAGGTCCATAAGTCGGAGCGCTCTTGCTCGGATTGCGCCAAGATGCTGTTTTCCCATCCGTTTTGATAGAGAAATTCGGCAAGCTTTTCATCCAGTCCGGCATCGGGAACGGAATCTGCAAGTTCAATCAAAATATGCCATTCCGCATCGGCAGGCTTTTTGAGTTGGCTGAATTCCGAAGATAAATCGAGGGCAAAGCGGCTGATCAGCTCGAAGCTGGTCAAGCGCTCGGCAAAATGGCCTTGTACCGCAGTCAAAAGCGAGACGGCGGATTCAATATCGTCTAAACCTACCCATGCGGTTGCTTTGGTTTTGGGCTGGGCAAAGAGTTTGAGTGTGGCGGCGGTAATGATGCCCAATGTTCCTTCGCTGCCGATAAAAAGATGGCGCAAGTCGTAGCCGGTTGTGTTTTTGTGCAGGGGCTGAAGGTGGGAAACCAGTTCGCCGTTTGGTAAAACGACTTCCAAACCCAATACCAAATCACGCATGCTGCCGTAACGCAAGACATTTAAACCGCCGGCATTACAGGCGATATTGCCGCCGATTTGGCAAGAGCCTTCGCTGGCAAGGCTGAGTGGAAACAGTCGTCCGGCTTCGTCTGCTGCCTTTTGAGCGTTCTGTAAAATCACACCGGCCTCAACCGTCATGCTGTTGTCGGCAAGGTTGATATCGCGGATGCGGTTGAGCTTGGAGAGATTGAGCAATACGCCCTCGGTGGTTACCGTTGCGCCGCATAATCCGGTATTGCCACCCTGCGGGGTGACGCGGATGCGGTTTTCAAAACAGAAACGCATGATTTTCTGCACGCTTTCGACAGAATTCGGCTGTAAGACAATATCCGGCGAAGAAACAAAGCGGCGGCGTTGGTCGTTTAACAAGGCCGGAGTGGCTTCGATGATTTCAGAGGCGGAAAGAAACTCAGCAAAACGGTCGTGAAGGTGCATGGCAGTCAGGCGGACAAGTTGGAAAGGGGAGTATGAAGAATGTAAAAAAGCAGGATACGCAATGGTATCCTGCTTTTCTTATATTCAAAAGAATATTATTTAGCAGCTTCAGAAGCGGCAGAAGCAGCGGCTTCAGCAGCAGATGCAGCAGCTTCAGTAGCAGAAGCAGCGGCTTCAGTAGCAGATGCAGCGGCTTCAGTAGCAGCAGCTTCGGTAGCTTCAGCAGCAGAAGCAGCGGCTTCAGAAGCAGCAGATGCGGCAGAAGCAGCAGTTTCAGCAGCTTTATCAGCACCGCCACAAGCGGCCAAAGCTAAAGACAACAAAGCAGCAGCGAACAGAGATTTTTTCATTTTTGAGGACCTTTTTTTAAATCGATTTAAACTAAAAATAGCCGTCAAACGGCCTATACAGTAGAAATTCATTGCTGAATTTTCGTTATTATGCCCCACGGGGTTGGTCAATGCAACGTTGCTTAACCGTTTGCATACTAAAATCAATACAAAATTAGCGAAAATAATGTAAATCAGGAGGGCAGGTAAAAAATCATCTAAAAATATTCATAATTAATGAAAATTTTAAAAATCATTTGTATTCAATGGCTTGATTATTTTTAACTGTTGTCGGTTTTAAGGGTTTGGAATGATTTTGCGTTTGGGGAATTTTTTGTAATTTAGCAACTTTGTGTTGTGAAAAAGCAACTTTTATGGATTGGAATCATTCAATTTTATTTTTTATATGGACTTTTTCGGTTTTGTTGTGTTCGCCAAAAGTATTTGTTTAAGGTAAACCGATTGTTTAGTTACAGCTGTGATAGAATAGCCTGAACCTGACTTTTAAATATTGATTAAGGACTACATGATGTCTATTGTTAAAAATTCCGTAGTTTCCCTGCATTATGAAATGTACGATGCAAACAACCAGTTGTTGGACAAAACCGAAGAGCCGATTGCTTACCTGCATGGCGGTTATGACGGTATTTTCCCTTTGGTGGAAGAAGCGTTGCACGGCAAAAATGTAGGTGATACCGTTGAAGTGGCTTTGTCGCCTGATGATGCTTTCGGCGAGCAAGATCCTGAGCTGGTACGCATTGAAGATGTCAGCGTGTTCCCTGTTGAAGTCGAAGTCGGCATGATGTTTGAAGCCGATGATCCGGAAACAGGCGATGTATTGATTTATCGTGTAACCGATGTTGCCGACGGCAAAGCCGTGGTGGACGGTAACCATCCTTTGGCCGGTATGAAAGTATTGTTCAAAGCGACTGTTGAGGGTGTGCGCGATGCGACCGAGGAAGAAATTGCCCACGGTCACGTACACGGTCCGCACGGTCATCACCATCACTAATCAGGCTTAACGCATGATAAAGGCCGTCTGAAAAGGAATGAAATCCTCCTTTTCAGACGGCCTTTAAGTTTTTACAAGACAGATAAATAGGAAATTTTGGCTCAGGTCAAATCAAGCGGGGAAATATGGGGTTTGTTTGAGACTACAATGAATTACATATCACGGTGCGGCAGAATCTGTATTAAGATTCAGATATTGGTAAAACAGGCAGAATACAATGAGTGAAACATTGGAGCAGCAGGCGGTACAGGCCGGTATTGATTTAGGTTACCACGACATCAACGGCACTTATCATGTGACCAAAACGGAAGTTTTGGAATCGATTGTCGCTGTTTTGGATAAAAGCAAACCGGATTCAGACGGCCTTTATTTGAATACGATGGTTGCGCATGAAAACGGCGAAGAATCTTTACAGATGCCGCCTGAATTCCATGGCGCGGAAGCGGTCGTATTGATTGATGAAGCAGATAAATGTCAGACCTTGACTTTATATCCGGGCGACAACGATACGCTTTGGATTAAGCTGCCCCAACTGGCTTGCGGTTATTACACTTTGTCGGCCGAGACCGGCGGCAAATGTTGCCTTGTACGCCTGATTGTTGCGCCTGAATCGGTTTATCAGCCTAAACTGCTTGCCAATGGCGGACGGATGAATGGTTTGACCATGCATTTGTACAGCCTGCGTTCTGAGCGCAACTGGGGCATAGGCGACTTTACCGATTTGCTGAACCTGATGAAATACGCGGCGGAGAAAAAGCTGGATTTTGTCGGTATCAACCCTTTGCACGCTTTGTTTACCAGTAAGCCCGCCTTTGCCAGCCCGTATAGTCCTTCTTCGCGCGAATGGCTCAATCCGATTTACTTGGATATCGAAAAAGTCGGTGCGTTTACTTATAACGAGCAACTGAAAAATTGGCTGGCACAACCGAAAATCCGTCAGCGCATTGCCGCTTTGCGTGTTACGGAAACAGTGACTTATACAGCGGTTTGGGCATGCAAGCGTGATGCGCTGCATATGGCGTTTAACGCGTTTGAACAGGATACTTGCGAGGCTGCGGTAAATGAACGCGCTGCATTTGAAGCGTTTGTATTAGAAAAAGGCAAAGCTTTGCAGGGCTTCGGTTTGTTTGAGGCTTTGGACCAGTATTACAGCCGTCCCGGACAAGTGGGTTGGCAGTCATGGCCGTCTGAATTTCATCAGCCTGATGGCGAAGCGGTAGAAAAATTCGCACGCAGCCATGAACGTGAAATCCGTTTTTATATGTGGCTACAATGGCTTTGTGCGGAGCAGTTGCGCGAAGTCAACCAAGCCGCTGCCGAATACGGTGTCAAACTCGGCATTTACGGCGATTTGGCAGTCGGCGTGGCGCGCGGCAGCGCGGATACTTGGTTAAACCGCCAAGATTATTGTATGGATTTGTCAGTCGGCGCGCCGCCCGATCCTTTGGGGCCAACAGGGCAGAATTGGGATTTGCCGCCGCTTAATCCGTTGATGTTGAAGCATACGGGCTATGAAAAATTTGCCCATCTGTTGCGCGAAAACATGCGTCTGTATGGCGTATTGCGGATCGACCATGTAATGGCATTGTGTCGTTTGTGGTGGGTGTTAAACGGTAAAATGGCGGATTTCGGCGCGTATGTGCATTACGATGCCGAAGTGATGTTTGCTATTTTGGCGTTGGAAAGCCGGCGCAACCGTTGCGTCATTATCGGCGAAGATTTGGGGACAGTACCTGACGAAGCCCGCCATCTGCTCAACCGCTATCAGGTGTTCTCGTACAAAGTCATGTATTTCAGCAAGGGTTGGAACGGTTTCCAATTGCCGGAAGAATACCCTGAGCAGGCGATTACGGTCATCAGTACCCACGATGTTGCGCCCTTGGCAGGCTATTGGACAGGCAAAGATTTGGATACGATGTTCAAACTCGGTACTTTGCCTGATGCAGCCGCTTTTCAGACGGCCTTGGACGAGCGCGAACACGATAAAGCCGATTTGCTGGATAAATTGAAAGAAACCGGTTGTCTGGGTGCAGACGTACAAATGCCGGCAAAAGCCGATGAAACCTTGCTGGCGGCTTTGCATAAATACGGCGCATTGAGCCGCAGCAAACTTTACGCCGTACAGCTGGAAAACCTGCTGGGCGTCATTGACAATCTGAATGTCCCGGGTGTAACCGAAGGCTATCCGAACTGGGCGCAAAAAATGCCGGTTTCTTTGGAAGATTTCCTACAACACCGCCTCATGGGCGGCCAACTTGCCATTATTGACGAGGTACGCATGAAAACAAACAGCCAAATCAAGACTTATCATGAACTTGACCAAATCGAGCGCGATACGGTCGAAAGCCTGTTTCTTGCCACCCATAGCGATGTGTTCGCTTATCTGGGACGACACCGCCTTGCAGAGGGCGATGAAGTAGTACGCGTTTTGATTCCCGGCGCAGTAAGCGTGGATATCGTGAACCGCCGCAGCGGCGAAGTCATCGTGCCGTCTGAAAAAATTGATGAACGCGGTTTCTTTGTGGCTGTCTTGCCCGATGATGCGCCCGATTACGCTTTGCGTATCCGTTACACCGAAGACACCGAGCCTGTGATTGAAGAAGACCCTTATCATTTCAGCTCTGCGTTGCAAGACATGGATTCCTGGCTGTTGGCCGAAGGCAAACACCTGCGTCCTTATGAGACTTTAGGCGCGCATTTTGCCGAGTTGGACGGCGTGAAGGGCGTACGTTTTGCCGTCTGGGCGCCCAATGCGCAACGCGTTTCCGTTATCGGCGAGTTCAACAACTGGGACGGCCGCCGCCATGTGATGCGTTTCCACCGCGACAACGGCATTTGGGACATCTTCATTCCTGCCGTCAAACTCAACGCCCTCTACAAATTTGAAATCCGCGATGCCAACGGTAATGTACGTGAAAAAGCCGACCCATATGCTTTCGGTGCGGAACTGCGTCCAACCACGGCATCTATCGTGCGCGGTTTGCCTGACGAAGTGGAAGAACCGGCCTTCCGCGCCCGTGCCAACGCTATTGATGCGCCGATCAGCATTTATGAAGTACATTTGGGTTCGTGGAAGCGCAATCCGGAAAACAATTTCTGGCTGACTTACGAAGAGCTCGCCAAAGAGCTGGTGGCATACATCAAAGACATGGGTTTTACCCATATCGAGTTCCTGCCTGTTTCCGAATATCCGTTTGACGGCTCATGGGGCTATCAAGCAACCGGCTTGTATGCGCCGACCAGCCGTTTCGGTTCGCCGGAAGAATTGCGCGCATTGATTAAAGCCGCGCACGACGAGGGCATCAGCGTTATCCTCGACTGGGTGGTCGGACACTTTCCGACCGATGATCACGGCCTGGCCAAGTTTGATGGCACCGCGCTGTATGAACATGCCGATCCGCGCGAAGGCTACCATCAAGACTGGAATACCCTGATTTACAACTTCGGCAGAAATGAAGTGAAAAACTTCCTGCAAGGCAACGCCCTGTATTGGATAGAACGTTTCGGCTTCGACGGTATCCGCGTTGACGCGGTTGCTTCGATGATTTACCGCAACTACTCACGCAAAGACGGCGAGTGGATTCCGAACCAATACGGCGGCCATGAAAACCTTGAAGCCATCGCTTTCCTGCGCGATACCAACACCATGTTGAAAGAGGAAGTTCCGGCTGCGACCGAAATTGCCGAAGAATCCACATCATTTGCCAATGTGACCCGCCAAGAAGGTTTGAACTTCAGCTTCAAATGGAATATGGGCTGGATGAACGATACCTTGCGTTACATGATGGAAGATCCCATCAACCGCAAATATCACCACAACAAAATGACCTTCGGCATGATGTACCAGTACAGCGAAAACTTTGTTCTGCCGCTTTCACACGATGAAGTCGTACACGGCAAACGCTCGCTGCTCGGACGGATGCCCGGCGACTGCTGGCAGCAATTTGCCAACCTGCGCGCCTACTACGGCTTTATGTACGGCTTCCCCGGCAAAAAACTTTTGTTCATGGGCAGCGAGTTTGCACAAGGCCGAGAGTGGAACTACAACGAAGGATTGGATTGGTTCTTGCTGGAGCAAGAGGGCGGTTGGCACAAAGGCGTACAAGACTTCGTGCGCGAGTTGAACCATATCTATAAAGACACCGCGCCACTTTACCAGCTTGACCAATGGCCGAAAGGCTTTGAGTGGCTGGTCGCTGACGACGGCAACAATTCTGTTTTCGTCTTCGAACGCCGCGACCGCGAAGGCAACCGCGTTATCGTCATCAGCAACTTCACGCCAGTGGTGCGTGAAGGTTACCGCTTCGGTGTGAATTCTGCCGGTGAATACCGCGAAATCCTCAATTCAGACGACCTGCATTACAAAGGCAGCGGCGTTTCTGCCGGCGCAACGGTGGAGACAGAAGAAGTTTGGTCGCATGGTAAACCAAATTCCTTGTCTGTTACCGTGCCGCCGTTGGCAACCGTTTACCTGTATCAGGCGGCAGTCAAAGACGAAGCGTAAATCAACTTTGAGGGTGGGCATCATGCCTGCCTAATCAGCTGAAAATTAAAAGATAGTGATATCAATATGACTCAAGGCCGTCTGAAAGATTTTCAGACGGCCTTATATTGGACACGAAAACAAATAAACACCAAGGAATCATTCTATGACTGCCAAATCATGGCATATCGAGGAAGGCAAGCCTTATCCCATGGGCGCGACCCTGACAAGCAAGGGCGCGAATTTCACCTTGTTTTCCATCAATGCCGAAAAGGTCGAATTGTGTCTGTTTGATAAGGATAAAGAAACCCGTTTGGAGATGCCTTCGCGGCGCGGTTCGGTATTTTACGGATTTGTGCCGGACGTTAAGGCAGGGCAGCGATACGGTTTTCGTGTGTATGGACGTGAAAACGCAGAGTACGGCTCATGTTTTAATCCCAACAAATTACTGATTGACCCGTATTCCAAAAAAATTGACGGCAAACCAAGCTACCGTACCGCCGAAGAAATGGCATGGTTTAGGCCGGAAGATGAACGCGACAATGCCGCTGTTGCACCGAAAAGCGTCGTGATCGGACGCAGCCGATTTAATTGGGCCAAAGATTGCCGTCCGGAAATACCGTGGGGCAAAACCGTTATTTATGAAGCCCATGTCAAAGGGTTTACCAAGCAGTTTCCCGATTTGAAGTACGCAGGCACTTATAAGGCCTTGAGTGATAAACGGGTTTTGGCTTATTTGCAAGAGTTGGGAGTGACGACGGTCGAGCTGCTGCCAATTCATTATCATTTGGACGAATACCATCTTCAGCAGATGGGTTTGAGCAATTATTGGGGCTACAACACTTACTCCCATTTTGCCGTTGAGCCGTCTTATGCCGATAATCCCGAGCGTGCGGCGGCGGAGTTTAAACAGGCGGTCAAAGCCCTGCATCAGGCGGGTTTGGAAGTGATTTTGGATGTCGTGTACAACCACACGGCAGAGCAGGACGACAAAGGCCCGATGCTGTGTCAGCGCGGTATCGACAACACTTTATGGTATTGGCACACCTCTTACGGCAGCTATGAAAACTGGTCAGGTTGCGGCAATACGCTCAATATTGTCCGGCGCGATGTTACCCGTTGGGCGGCAGACAGCCTGCGCTATTGGGCCGAAGAGTTTCATGTCGACGGTTTCCGTTTCGACTTGGGAACCGTATTGGGACGCGAACCCGATTTCCAATCGTATGGCCGTTTTTTCCAAGTTTTGTATCAAGACCCGGTTTTGGCCGGTTTGAAGCTGATTGTCGAAGCATGGGACATCGGCGAGGGCGGTTATCACTTGGGCAATTTCCCGCAACCTTTTGCCGAATGGAACGGCCGTTTCCGCGATGATATGCGCGCGTTTTGGTCTTGGGAAAGCGGCAATTTGGGTGCATTTGCCGAACGCTTGGCCGGGTCGTCCGATATTTTCAACCACAGTGGCCGCCATCCTTCCGCCAGCATCAATTTCATCACCGCGCATGACGGCTTCACTTTGCGCGATTTGGTCAGCTATAACGAAAAACACAACGAAGCCAACGGCGAAAACAACCGCGACGGGCATAATGAAAACATCAGCTACAACCACGGCGTAGAAGGCGAAACCGATGATGAAGAGGTGTTGCTCAACCGCGAATACACCTCCAAAGCGCTGCTTGCCTCCTTGTTTTTATCCAACGGTACACCCATGCTTTTGGCCGGCGATGAGTTCGGCAACAGTCAGCAAGGCAACAACAACAGCTACTGCCAAGATAATCCGATTACATGGTTGGATTGGCAAAATGAGCCTTATGAGTTGCAAAATTACACTCAAGCGCTGATACGCGTACGCAGCCGAATCAAGCTGCTGACAGATGATTGCTGGTGGGAAAAAGAGCGTGTGCAATGGCTCAATGCTGACGGCAGCCCGATGACCGAATATTGTTGGCACAACAGGGGCAGCAAGGCGATTCAGGTTGTTTTGGACGATGAATGGCTGCTGTTGGTCAATGCCAAACGTAGTCGTCAGTTATTTAACCTGCCTCAAGGCAACTGGGAAATTTCTTGCGTACCATCTGAGAAATTTAATTACGAAGAGGCTGGAAAATGTGTTGTCGAACACATGGGGATTTTGGTTTTACATAAAACGAATTAAATGAAAACCAAGCCGTTATATTGTTAACTCTTTGATATTTCGTCTGTATCCGTTGGGCCGAAGCTTGCATGGCATAAATGGAAATGCCGATGAGATGATGAGTGGTTTAATTTGTAATTAAATGTTTTATAAAGAAAAAATAATACGGAGTGGAATATTTCAGTTATAATCCGTATCAAACCTGAAACAAACCTACCTATAAATTTTTCAGACGGCATTTATACTTCTTCAGGCCGTCTGAAAACTGAATAACGTTGTTTCTATAAACCATCAGGCGCGTTGTCCAAGTGCCTTAAATGAAAGAAAGGCTTCCATGGCTAAGCAAAAACTCCCCATCTCCGGCTACGATTACGTTATGCCCAAACCGGATGCAGAAACCATCCGCAAGTCCATTGTTTACAAGTTGATTTTCATCTTGGGCGTCGATCCTAAAGAAGCAACTTCACACCAATGGCTCAACGCCGCCATGCTTGCCGCGCGTGATCTGATTGCGGAAGATTTCCTCAAAACACGCCGCGCCCACATCGACAACAGCAAACGCATGGTTTATTACCTGTCTATGGAATTCCTGCTCGGCCGTTCGTTTGTCAACGCGCTGATTAACGAAGGCGTTTACGCCGAATTTGAAGAAGCCTTCAAGCAACTGGGTAAAGAATTTGCCGATGTCTGCGAACAAGAAGAAGATCCAGGTTTGGGTAACGGCGGTTTAGGCCGTCTGGCCGCCTGCTTCCTCGACTCTTTGGCAACTCTGCGCATTCCGGCCATGGGCTACGGTATCCGTTACCAATACGGTATGTTCAAACAAGAAATCGTGGATGGCCAACAAGTTGAAAAACCCGATTTGTGGCTCGACCAAGATTTGGCATGGCAGTTTGCCCGTCCGAACAAACAATATTCCGTCCGTTTCGGCGGTCACGTGTTGAACTTGGGCGACAAAAAAGAATGGCAGCCGAGCGAAGAAATTTCCGCCTGGGCATACGATGAAATCATTCCTGGCTATGGCGGCGAATGTGCCAACCCATTGCGCTTGTGGACTGCGCACGCAGGCAACCTGTTTGACCTTGCCGACTTCAACCGAGGCGACTATGCCTCTGCCGTTCGCGCACAAAACAGCGACGAAAACATCTCACGCGTTCTGTATCCGAACGACTCTACCGAATCCGGCCGCGAATTGCGCTTGAAACAAGAATACTTCTTGGTTTCCGCTTCCGTTCAAGACATCGTTGCCCGTCACAAATGCCGTTTCCCAAGTATCCGCACTTTGGCCGACGAAGTCGCCATCCACTTAAACGACACCCATCCGGTGCTCGCTATTCCAGAATTGATGCGCATCCTGATTGATGAAGAGGGCATTGCATGGACTGAAGCATGGAATATGTGCTGTAAGATTTTCTCTTACACCAACCACACATTGATGAGCGAAGCCTTGGAAACTTGGCAGGTTGACCTGATGGGCCGTCTGCTGCCGCGCCACTTGGACATCATCTTTGAAATCAACGCCTACTTCCTCAATGCCTTACGCGCTATCGGCAACTTCGACGACGACTTTGTCCGCCGCGTATCCATCATTGACGAAACCCACGGTCGTCGCGTCCGCATGGCATGGCTTGCCGTAATCGGTTCGCACAAAGTCAACGGCGTGGCAAAAATCCACTCTGATTTGATGACCACATCCATCTTTGCCGACTTTGCCAAAATATTCCCGGAACGCTTTACCAACGTAACCAACGGCGTAACCCCACGCCGCTGGATCAACATCGCCAACCCGGGTTTGACCAAATTCTTGGACAAACATCTGGGCGACGAAGACTGGCGTCTGCATTTGGACAACCTGACCAAGCTCAACGACAAAGTGGACGATGCCTCCGTACAGGCAGAATTCGGCGAAGTGAAAAAAGCCGCCAAAGAGCGCCTTGCCAAATACATCGAAAACGAGCTGGGCATCAAGGTTAATACCGATGCATTTTTCGACATCCAAATCAAACGTATCCACGAGTACAAACGTCAAGCATTGAACGTGATGCACATTGTCGACCGCTACAACAAAATCTTGGAAAACCCGGATTTCGACTGGCAGCCGCGCGTGTTCATCTTTGCCGGTAAAGCTGCTTCCGCTTATTACATGGCGAAGAAAATCATCCGACTGATTAACGACGTTGCCAAAGTCATCAACAACGACCCCCGTATCCGCGACCTGATTAAAGTTGTTTACATCCCGAACTACAGCGTCAGCCTTGCCCAAATCATCATTCCTGCCGCTGATTTGCACGAACAAATCTCACTGGCAGGTACAGAAGCATCCGGTACCAGCAACATGAAATTCGCCCTCAACGGCGCAATCTGTATGGGCACACTGGACGGCGCGAACGTTGAGATTTTGGAAAAAGTCGGCGCGGACAACTGCTATATCTTTGGTAACACCGTAGAACAAGTCGAAGAAATCCGCCGCAACGGTTATGACCCGTTGAGCTATATCGAGCGAGACAGCGACCTGCGCCGCGTCGTCAACCAAATCAGCCAAGGCACTTTCTCTCCGGAAGAGCCAAACCGCTACAACGACGTGTTGCAACCATACGGCGACTTCTATCAACTGATGGCCGATTTCCGCAGCTACATCGACACGCAATACAAAGCGGACGAACACTACCGCAACGTATCCGCATGGCGCAAATCAGCCTTGATCAACATCGCCAACATGGGCTTCTTCTCATCCGACCGCTCCATCGCCGACTACTGCCGCGATATTTGGTACATCAAACCATTGAGCGAAAAAGAACTGCCTGGCAAAAATTAAGCGTTGGGCAGATAGCGAAAGCCGATACATCGGAAAGGTGTATCGGCTTTTTTACATTCGCTGTTTTTGAATTGGATAACAAACTTAAAAGGCCGTCTGAAAACTTTCAGACGGCCTTTTGTTTCATTTGCTTTGAGAATCAATCAAGCAAGATTATTTTTCAGCTTCTTCAAAGCCGACGACTTCGAGGCCGAAGCCGGTAAGGCCGGTGAAGGATGAAGGCTGGCCGAGGACGCGCAGTTTTTTGACGTTGAGGCCGGCGAGGATTTGTGCGCCTATGCCGTAGCTTTTACTGTCCCATTTGTAGGCTTGGTTGGCACCTTTGGGCAGGGTGCGGTCGAGCAGGGTGGCGCCGTCTTCGGTACGGTGCAGGAGGATGACTACGCCGCTTTCGGCTTGTTGGATGCGCTCAAGGGCTTTGGGCAATGACCAGGAATGGCGCGGGTTGGCTTGGATGAAGTCCATGACGCTGAAGGGTTCGTGGACGCGGACAAGGGTTTCTTCGTCGGCGGTTGGTGTGCCTTTGACGAGGGCGAGGTGGGTTTCGCCGGAGAGTTTGTCGACGTAAACGTGTTGTTGGAACTCGCCCCACGGGGTTTGTACGGGTGCGTTGCCCATGTCTTCAAGCAGGCTTTCGGTACGGCTGCGGTATTCGATGAGGTCGGTAATGGTGCCGATTTTGAGATTGTGTTCTTCGGCGAACTTCATCAGTTCGGGCATACGCGCCATGGTGCCGTCGTCGTTGATGATTTCGCAGATGACGGCGGCGGGAATCAGGCCGTTCATTTGTGCCAGGTCAACGCCGGCTTCTGTGTGTCCGGCGCGGACGAGTACGCCGCCTTTTTGGGCGCGCAGTGGGAAGATGTGGCCGGGTTGGACGATGTCTTCGGGTTTGGCGGATGGGGAAACGGCAGTTTGAATGGTCAGGGCGCGGTCGGCGGCGGAAATGCCGGTGGTAATGCCGTGTGCGGCTTCGATGGAGACGGTAAAGTTGGTGCCGTATTGTGCGCCATTTTTCTGGGTCATCATGGGCAGGCTGAGTTTTTCGACCATTTCGCCGTCCATCGGCAGGCAGACCAGGCCGCGTGCGTTTTTGATCATGAAGTTGATGGCTTCGGGGGTAACGAATTGGGCGGCCATCAGCAAGTCGCCTTCGTTTTCGCGGTCTTCGGCATCGGTGATGATGACCATTTTGCCGGCTTTGATGTCTGCTAGGATTTCGGGGATGGTGGAGATGTGGGACATGGTATTTCTTTCTTGGCTGATGGTGGGGGCGTGGCGGTCTTGGTGGTCTTGATCCAGCCACATGTCGGGCATATTGGCTGCCTGCTCGATTTTTCGGGCTTTTTTCTCGCCGAAAGATTTGTTTTTCAGCAGGGCGGACAGCTCGCCTTGGTTGATGGCGATGGCTTGGGCAAACTTGGTCTGCTGGCCGTTGTGGTGTTGTGTTATCCATTGCCGCAGGTTGTGGCGGCGCAGGGCGGGGGTATTCATGATGAGATGAAATTGAATTGTGTGTAATGGATTGTAGTCTTGTCTTTACCAAAAGGCAAACTTTGTTTGTTGAGATTTTTTATTACTTTTTGGTAATGAAATTTATTGTTTCAGACGGCCTGGGTATGGCTTGAAATTGACGGTTTTGGGAGAATATGGGGAATGTTTTGATGATTATTTTAACGGGGGATGTTTGAAATGAAAATGTTTGGGCGCGGATTGGTCGTGCTGGTGTTGTGTGCGCTGACGGCTGCGGGCGGCTGGTTTTATGCCCTGCATGGTCAGAACGAAGAACATCAGGTTTTGTCCCGTGAGGGGGTTTTGATGCAGATTAAGCAGATGAACCGCTTGGAAAGTACGGCATTTTATATCGATACGATTATCCGTACGGAGAAAAAAGGGGATTGGCGCAGGCTGTGGCAGGATTCGCAAAGCGGTATTTTTATTGTGCGCGGCAAGGTATTGGCTGGTTTGGATTTGGACAAGTTAGGCGCGGACAATGTCAATATTGTCGATGACAAGGTATTGATCAGTCTGCCGGCGGTGGAAATCTTGAGCGTGGATTTGGAAAATATCGAAGTGTACGATATTCAGACCGGCTCGTTTAATTTGCTGCCTATGGATAAGTCGGTATTTAAGACGGTGCAGGAAGAGGCGAAACGGCAGGTATTGCAAAGCGCGTGTAAGGCTGAGATTTTGGAACATGCCAACCGTCAGGCGCAAATGCAGTTGGAAAACCTGTTTGCATTGACTCAGACGAAGGTGTCCGTCTATCCGGCTGCGGTAGGGAAATGCGGTTAAATAGATTGCTTGAAAAGATAAGGCCGTCTGAAAAATTCTCAGACGGCCTTTGTTTCTTATAGCCATTAACCGCGGCGTAAAACGGCGGTATTGATGTATTTTTGAATACCGGTGGCAATGGCTTGGGCGCATTGTTGGCGGAAGGATTCGCTGCCGAGCAGCCGCTCTTCGGTAGGGTTGGAGAGGAAAGCGGTTTCCACCAAAATGGACGGAACATCCGGCGCGCGGAGTACAGAGAAGTTGGCCTCGTCAACGCGGCCTTTGTGTAATTGGTTGAGTTTGCCCAATTCGGTCAAGACGGAATGGCCGAGCTTGCGGCTGTCGCGCAGGGTCGCGGTTTGGGTCATGTCCAAAATGGCGTTGTCGACATTGGAGTTGCCGCTGGTTTGTACGCCGCCGATGGCGTCGGCGTTGTTTTGGGTTTGGGCAAGGAATTTTGCCGCCGAGCTGGTTGCGCCTTTGGTATTGAGCATATATACGCCGGTACCGCGAGCGGACGGGCTGGTAAAGGCATCGGCGTGGATGGATACGAATACGTCGGCATTGCGCGCACGGCCTTTGGCAACGCGTACGCCCAATGGGATAAAGATGTCTTCGTTGCGCGTCATGAATACGTTGTAACCCAAGGCTTCGAGGCGTTTTTTGGTTTCGCGTGCGATGGAGAGTACGACGTTTTTCTCTTTGAGGCCGCTCGGGCCGATTGCGCCGGGGTCTTCGCCGCCATGACCGGGATCGATCATAATCACGGGACGACGGTTGCCGCCGCTGCTGCGATTACTTTTAGGGGCAGGGGTGTCGTATGCGATATTGGTATTTTGACGTTGTTTGGGGACATTGCCGTTGAGTAAGGCCATCATCGGGTCGTTGGCATCTGCGCCGTGCGGATAGAGGTCGATAACCCAAGCGGTTTCTGAAGTTACCGACGGGTGCGAGCGCAAAGACTTGCGGATGGGTGCTTTGTTTGAGGTCGATAACGATACGCACGGTGCTGGGTGTATTTTGACCGGCACGAATGCTGCGGATAAAAGGGTCGTTAGACAGCACTTTGCTGGAAATGCCTTGCAGGACGCTGTTGATTTCCGCACCTTGAATATCCACGACCAACCGGTTGGGGTTATCCAACATAAAATGTTGGTATTTCATCGAGTGGTTGCTCTCAAGGGTAACGCGTGTGTAGGCGTTCGCCGGCCAAATGCGGACGGCAAGGAATTGCGCAGGAGAGGCCGGTTTGGCCAATGCGGCACCAACGGGCGTGAGGGTGAGAAATAGTCCTGTGCCTTGACGGAGAATGTGTCTTCTAGTTAATTTGACCATGATTCTAAACTTTTTCGGCCTTGGTTTGTGTGGGCGGAAAAGGTGCAGGTTCTGCCCTTATCGGTGTACGTCAATGTAATAGTAATGTCTGCCGGAGGCGTGAATTCCCCACCTTGTTGCGGCCATTCGATGAGGCAGATGCTGTCGGGCGCAAACAATTCGTCCAAACCGGCATCTTCCCATTCCTCGGGCATGGTAAAGCGGTAGAGGTCGAAATGGTGGAGGGTGAATGTATCCAGCGGATAAGATTCGACAATGGTGTAAGTCGGGCTTTTGACTGCTCCCGTATGCCTCAGTCCGCGCAAAATCCCGCGTGTCAGCGTGGTTTTGCCTGCACCCAGCCCGCCTTCAAGATAGATGGTCAGCGGAGCGGAAAGCTGTTTGCCCCATTCTTCACCCAGTTTCAGGGTTGCTTCTTCATCGGGCAGAAAACGGGTGTACAGTCCGTTTGAGTGCATGGAATAGGCCTTGTCGTTCAAAAGGCTTAATTATGATGGAATTGGCGGCGTTTGCAAACCTGATAGACGATAAAGTTAGATAAAGATAGTGTTGAGGCCGTCTGAAAACGGAATTCAGACGGCCTTTAATGTTAAAATCAAAATATCCCCCATAAAATTGCGAGACAGCTTATGCCTTTATCCATAGACGAACAATTATTGCCACACCGCAATGCCATCGACAGCATCGATGCGGAAATCCTCCGTTTGCTCAACGAGCGCGCCGGTCATGCGCATGCTATCGGCGAATTGAAAGGGACAGGCGCGGTGTACCGTCCTGAACGGGAAGTGGCCGTTTTGCGCCGGATTCAGGATTTAAACCGTGGCCCTTTGCCGGACGAATCGGTCACCCGGCTGTTTCGCGAGATTATGAGCGAATGTTTGGCGGTAGAGCGTCCGTTGACGATTGCCTATTTGGGCCCGAAGGGGACATTTACCCAGCAAGCTGCCATCAAACATTTCGGACACGCCGCACACACCATGGCGTGTACCACCATCGACAACTGCTTCAAACAAGTTGAAACGCGCCAAGCCGATTATTTGGTGGCGCCTGTGGAAAACTCGACAGAAGGTTCGGTGGGTCGTACTTTGGACTTGCTGGCTGTAACTGCTTTAAAAGCCTGCGGCGAAGTGGTTGTCCGCATTCATCACAACCTGCTGCGTAAAGACAGCCACGAAATCGGTGGCATTACCAAAGTTTTCGCCCATGCTCAAGCCTTGGCGCAGTGCAACGACTGGCTCGGCCGCAACCTACCCAATGCAGAACGTATCGCCGTAGCCAGCAATGCAGAAGCAGCGCGTTTGGTTGCAGAATCAGACAGCCCGAATGTGGCCGCCATTGCCGGACGTATTGCCGCGGAAATTTATCAGTTGAGCTTTGCCGCCGAGTGTGTCGAAGACGAACCGAACAACACCACGCGCTTCTTGGTGATGGGTCATCAAGAAACCGGCCGCAGCGGCAATGACAAAACCTCTTTGGTCGTCTCCGCACCCAACCGTGCCGGTGCCGTTACTTCGTTGTTGCAACCTTTCACCGAGTTGGGCATTTCCATGACCAAATTTGAAAGCCGCCCAAGCAAATCGGTTTTGTGGGAATACCTGTTCTTCATCGATATCGAAGGACATCAAAGCGATGAAAATGTCCAAAAAGCCTTGCAGCTTTTGGGCGAACGCGCTTCCTTCGTGAAAGTTGTCGGCTCTTATCCGACCGTTGTTTTGTAAGGATTATTGGGTATCGAAGGCCGTCTGAAAAGTTTTCAGACGGC
>NZ_KV830575.1:286158-334582 GCF_001836795.1 Neisseria sp. HMSC061H08
CGAAGGCCGTCTGAAAAGTTTTCAGACGGCCTAAATCATGTTCTCAATAGTTGCCATTTATGCAACATTATTGGCAGATTGATGTCAGTAAGTTTGCATGATTGGAAATAAACCCTCTATAATCCGAACGTTTTTAATATTTTCATGCAAAGAAAGGAGCAAGCCATGACACGCAATACTTCAATCCGCTCAATCACATTCTTTGCAGCCCAAGCGTCGGTCTGACTTTCGGATAACGCTTTTCGCATTCCATGTCGCCCGCTTCGGGCTGCTTTCCCTACGATTATCGGCTAGAAACCAGGCCGTCTGAATATTTCGCAGACGGTGGATACCTATTGTCATCAGTTGTCGGTTTCTATCCGTTTTAAAGAAAGCATAAACACATGGGCAATTATCCCCATCATATTCAAATTATTGCCGACTCAAATACATGGATTGAAGGCAACGCTGTCGTACAGCTCGAAACCACCGCCCGATTACCGCATATGTTGCGCGTTGCCGGAATGCCGGATTTACACGCAGGGCGCGGTTATCCGGTTGGCGCGGCATTTTTCAGCGACCGTCATTTTTATCCTGCCTTGATTGGGAACGACATCGGTTGCGGCATGGCGTTTTGGCAGACCGATTTGCGCGCAGCCAAACTCAAACCGGCCAAACTCGCCAAACAGCTGGGCAATATCGATACGCCGTTGGATAAAGACGAACAGGTCGATTTATTAGGCGGCGCTGTCGATATGCGCCAATTTTCAGATGGCCTTGCCGTAGGTACGATTGGCGGTGGCAACCATTTTGCCGAGTTGCAAACCGTTGATACCGTTTATCGCGCCGATCTGCTTCCGCCCGATTTTGATGAAAACCATCTGCAACTGTTGGTGCATAGCGGTTCACGCGGATTGGGTCAGCAGATTTTGCAACGCCATATTGCGGCCTTTGGGCATCAAGGTTTGGCGGAAGAGGGCGAAGCGGCGGCAGCCTACCTTGCCGAACACCAAGCAGCCTTGGAATTTGCTAGCCTTAACCGCCGTTTGATTGCGGCCAGAATGCTCGACCGTTGGTGCACAGAAGGAACATGTCTGCTCGATGTCCATCATAATTTTTTGGAACAAACCGAGATTGACGGCACAACCGGTTGGCTGCACCGAAAAGGCGCAACGCCCACCGATAAAGGCTTGGTCATGATACCCGGTTCGCGTGGCGATTACAGCTATCTGGTCCGACCTGCCGAAGATTGCCAAATTTCGTTGAACACCTTGGCTCACGGCGCAGGTCGGAAGTGGCAGCGCGGCGAATGCAAAGGCAGGCTGTCGCACAAATATACTGCCGACAGCCTGCGTCAGACCGAGTTTGGCAGCGTAGTCGTTTGTCAGGATAAGGCCCTGATTTTTGAAGAAGCGCCACAGGCTTATAAAAGTATTGACAGCGTTATTGCCGCCATGAAAAACGCAGGTTTGATTGAATTGGTCGCGCGGTTCAAGCCTGTTTTGACTTATAAAACCGGCGGCGAGTGTGGGGCGTAAAGATGAAACAGAATACACCAGTGATTTATCTGCAAATTTCCACTGCGCAAGGGCCGGCAGAGTGCCGTATATTTGCCCGTTTCGTCTTGGGCAAGCTGCTTGCCGAAGCCCAAGCAAAAGACATTGATGCCGAACTTGTTACCGAAACCGCCGATAAGCACGGCATTTTGTTGGCAACGCTCAAATTGGAAGGGCAGCAAGCCGAAAGCTTGGCGCAAACTTGGCAGGGGACGCTCCAATGGATATGCCCCAGCCCTGTCCGCCCGAAACATCCGCGCAAAAATTGGTATATAGGCGTTTTCCGCTTGCCCGATATGCCGCAGACGTATGAAATGCCGTCTGAAAACGGAATCGAGTTTCAAACCTGCCGTTCGGGCGGCAAGGGTGGGCAACACGTCAATAAAACCGAGAGTGCCGTCCGCGCCACCCATAAAGAAAGCGGCATTTCCGTGCGGGTCGAGAGCGAGCGCAGCCAGCATGCCAATAAGAAATTGGCGGTCATGTTATTGGCGCAAAAGTTGGTGGAGCATCATGCCGGACAAGCTGGAAATTTTGCGCAGGAGCAGCACGCGCAACTCTATCAAGTTGAGCGCGGCAATCCGAAAAGGACGTTTGTCGGAGCTACGTTTAAGGAGAAATAATTTGCCTGCCGGATAAGTAGATATAGTGATCAATAAAAGGCCGTCTGAAAACTTTCAGACGGCCTTTTATCGTTTTATCGATTAGCGTTCGCTCAACGCTTGTTTCATACGCGTGATCGGTTTGATCAGGTATTGGAAGATGGTTTTTTCACCGGTTTTGATGTCTACCGTTGCAACCATGCCCGGAATAATCGGCATAGGTTTGCCGTTTTTGTCTTTCAGGGAGTTGTTTTCGGTTTGGACGAGAACGCGGTAATAAACTTGGTTCGGGTCAAGTTTTAAGTCGTTGGCACGGTTTTGCATGGAATTGCTGACGGTATCGGCACCGACGAGGGTAACCTTGCCTTCCAAACCGCCGTAGATGGAGTAGTCGTAGGCACTGACTTTAACCAATGCAGGTTGGCCTGCGCGGATAAAGGCGATGTCTTGCGGACGGATATAGGCTTCGACCAGCAGTTTGTCGTCAACCGGGACGATTTGCATGATGTCTTCGCCTGCGTTCACAACGCCGCCGATGGTCGTGACTTTTATGCCTTTGACGATGCCGCGCATAGGCGCGCGGATTTGCGAGCGTTCAACCGGGTCGGCACGCATGGCAACGTTTTCTTTGGATTGCGCCAGCTCGGATTCGGCTTGCAAAAGTTCGTTGTTGGCATCGGCTTTGTAGCGGTTGCGGCGCTCGGAAATTTGGGTGGCCAAATCGGCAGACTCACGGCGCATTCTTAAAAGTTCGACTTCGGAAACATAACCTTCGGAAACGAGAGGAGCAGTAATGGCAATCTCTCGATCAAGTGCAGCTTTACTTTGGGATAGGCCGTTGATGGCATCCACCATGACTTGGCGGCGTGCTTTGTAGGCGGCGATTTCGCGACGGCGAAGCTCGGGACCCACGCTGTCAGGGAAGGAGAGCTTGGTTCCGTAGGCTTCAGCTTTAAGGCGGGCAATAGTGGCTTCGAGGTTTGCGACTTTGGCTTCGCTTTCGCGCAAAACGGCGGAGCTGCGTGTGTCGTCGAGTTTCATCAGAATCTGATCTTTCTCGACCATATCGCCTTCTTTAACCATGATTTCGGTTACGATGCCGGGATCCAGGCTTTGGATTACTTGCTCACGGCTGCTGGGAATGATATTGCCGTTGCCACGGGTAACTTCTTCGACAGGGCTGTTGTAAGCCCAAATAACGAAGACAATCATGAGAATGAAAAACAGGATGATGACAATAAACTGGCCACTGTGTTTTTCTTTTTGAAGGGCGGCGTTGAGGTCGTTGATAAGGTCGAGATCTTTGGATTTGACGTTGTTTTCGCGGCTCATAATCGTGTGTCTTTATTGTGTTTGGTGGATTTTAACCATTAGGGCAGGCTGTCTGAAAGGGTAAGTAGGTTTCAGACTGCCTTTTGCTTTATCGTGCTGCCGATTGAGGGGTAGCGGCAGCTTGTTGATGCTGTTGTTTGACGTTGGCTGCTTTGGCCTGTTCGTTTTGCATGAGTTTTTGCAATACTAGGTCACGCGGGCCGTCCATCACGACTTTACCATTGTCCATCACAATGATGCGGTTGACGATTTGCAGCACTTGCGGACGGTGGGTCACCAAAAGCATGGTGCGGTTGCGTCCCCATTGGGCAATGGCATTGAGCGCCATGCGTTCGGTAGCCTGGTCCAGGCTGGTGGTCGGCTCGTCCAGCAGGACGACTTTCGGGTTGCGCAAGGTCATGCGCGCCAAGGCAATGATTTGTTTTTGACCGCCGGACAAGCCTAAGCCGTCTTCACCCAGAGGCATATCCAAACCGCGCGGATGGTTACGGATGATTTTGTCGAGGCCGAAGCGGTTGAGTGCAATCAGCAGGTCTTGGTCGGTAGAGTAGCTGCCGGTACGCGCCAAGTCCATGTTTTCGCGCAATGTACCGAGGAACAGGCGTGGCGATTGGCTCAACAGCAGGACTTGGTCGCGCAGGAAGTTGGGGTCAAGCTGGCGCATATCGACGCCGTCAAGGGTAACGTTGCCTTTTTCGGTATCGTACAGGCCGCTGGCCAGTTTGAGCATGGTGCTTTTACCGCTGCCGATACGGCCCAAAATGCCGACTTTTTCACCTGGTTTGATGGTCAGGCGCAAATCTTCGACGGCGCTGTTGTTGTCGGCTTGATATTTGAACGATACGTTTTCAAAGGTAATATTGCCTTGAACGTTGTCCAAAGTAATGTATTTGCGTTCCGGATTGCGCTCGATAGGGCGGGTAACGATGTCGTTTACGCCTTTGAGGGCAAGTTTGGCTTGTTGGAAGCGGGTAGCCAAACCGGCGATTTGTGCCAACGGCGCTAAAGCGCGGCCGGACAGAATCACGGAGGCAATCAATGCACCCATAGTAATGCGTTCCGCATGGTTGTCGGCGTGAATCAAATAGGTACCGACGACGACCAAGAAGACGGTATTGAGCTGCTGCATGGCAACGGCAAAGTTGACCATGAAGTTGCTGGTGTCTTTGACTTTGATAGAGGAAGCGGAAGTTTTGGCGGTGTATTCGTCCCAGCGTTGTTGCGCCCAAGATGTGGCGTTGTTGGTTTTCAGGGTTTCGATGCCTTCGATGGCTTCAACGGCAAGGCCGGAGCGTTGCGAACCTTCTTTCATCGATTCGTTGATGTGGCGCGAGAGCGGGCGTTGTACGACAAAACCGACAATCACGACAATCGGAATGATGGTCAGGGGAACGAGTGCCAATTTGCCGCCGACCATGGAAATTACGAAGATAAACAGCAGCAGGAAAGGCAAGTCGACAATGGTCAACAGGCTGGCACTGGTCATGAACTCGCGCACAGCTTCAAATTCGCGCAGGTTGCTGGCGTATGAGCCGGAAGAAGCAGGACGGTCTGCTAGACGCAATGCCATCACGCGGCGGAACAAGGCGGAGCTGATGATCAAGTCGGCTTTTTTACCGGCAATATCGGTTAAGTGGCCGCGGATCATCTTGGCGGCAAACTCAAACAAAATCGCCAAGACCACACCGATACTCAATACCCATAAGGTTTCATAGGCTTGGTTGGGAATCACGCGGTCGTACACATTCATCACATACAGGGAGCTGACGAGTGCAAGGAAGTTAATGATGATGGTGGCCAAGATGACTTGGTAGTAGTAGCTGCGGAAACGCCAAATGACTTTCCAAAACCATGCTTTGGGCAAATGGTATTCAGGCAGCTCCGAGCGCATATCGGTAGCCATTTTGGGTTTGATAAACCAGCAGTAGCCCAAATACAGGCCGGAGAGCTGCTCATGGCTGAGTTCCTGTTCCAAACCGTCAACCTGGCGGATATGGTATTTGCGCTCTTGTCCTGAGCCTTCGATTTTGGTGATGACCGCGGCCTCTTCGTTGTGCAGGATAATCATGACCGGTACGGCGAGCGAGGGGATGTCTTCCAGATTGCGTTTGGATAAGGTGTTTTCAAAGCCGTGGCTGCGCAGGACTTCGACCAGCGAGTGATAGTTGACCTTGAGCTTTTTGTCGCGCAGGACTTCGGCAGACAAAGCGGCTTCGGATACGGGCGCACCCAAAAGGCGGGTCACTAAAACGATGTGTTCAATGATGGCTTTCATATTTTTTCGCGTAATGTTTTTGGTTTAATCGGCGGATATGGCTTTATTTTTTTGCCAAACCGACCCAAGCGGAGATCTTGGCCTGGGTATTTAAATAGTCGAGTGCGGCATCGCGGAAATCGTTGCGAGCGGCAACATAATCCTGCTCGATGGAGGATAACTCGCTGTATGCGCTCAAAACGTCGGTCAGCGTACGTCTTGCAACTCTAAATTGCATTTCATAGGCTTTGATAACATCTTTTTGAGCGAGAATATGTTGAGCTGTTAACGCGGTGCGTTGTTCGCTTTCCTGCATATCGATGGCAGACGTTTGAACGCGTTCGTTCATGTCGCGAAGAATTTGTTCGGACTTGGCCTCGGCGGCAATCAATGATTTGGCATTGCGTTCCACATTGTGTCTTGCGGCAATATCCAGCACATTCCATGCAACGTTTAAATAAAGCTGTCTGGTGTTGCGCGTTGCACTGCCTTCCAAATTGAGGGCAGGCAGGCGTTCAGCTTTGGAAGCGTCCAAATCGGCACGGACGCTGTCGCGCTCGGCTAATTGCGCCTGATAGGATGGATTGTTGTTGCGATTGGGGGTGTTGAAGCGTTCGCTGATGGATTTCGCCGTGTCGTTTTTAAACGGATCTTCCAAATCGTTGGCGGTCAGTTGGCGCGAGGTATAGCGAGACAGGCGGCTCAGCGCCAAATCCATGGTGCGGCGTTGTTGGGCGATAATGTTGGCTACTTGCAGCTGGCGTGCGCGCGCTTCAATCAGTTCAAAGTGGCGGCCGGCATCCTGTTTGACGATTGTGGTCAGGGTTTTTATGAGAGCGTTATGGCGCGCCAAAGTCTGTTCGTTGAGGATCAGGGTTTCTTTTGCACGCAATGCGCTCAGGTAGAGGCGGCCGATATCGCTGCCCAGCTGCTCTTGGCTTTCGGTGTATTTGTGTTGATAGTATTCTTCGCGGCTGCGGTCGCGGCGGACGGCGGCTTCAATCGCACCCCATGAGTAAATGTTCACGCTGCCGCGCACGCCGATACCGTCATCCATATCGTTGCTGCTGTATTTATTGTGTTGTGCCAGCACTTTCGTGCCGGTCAGGGTAACAACGGGGTAATGGCGCGCACGCGTGGCTTTGGTTGTGCTTTGCGCCGCTTCTTGGGTAGCCTTGGCTTCACGCACAATCGGGTCGCTGATTAAAGCATCCCTGAGGATGTCTTGCAGGCTGTATGCAGAGGCCGTCTGAAACGGCAGCAGACAGCAGGCGACGGCAACGGCCGATGACAATAAACGGGGCTTTGTGGGGGAAGAATAAATATGCGACATGATTTTTAACCAAATGATTTATATATTATCGTTGTCCGTATCGGGTATCGCTTGAGGCATGGTCGGGCGAATTTTGAACGAGAACACATACATTTACAAAGCATAAAGCATTTTTTCCAGCTTTTCACAATATTCTGATAAAAGGTCGAGATACATGCCTTAAAGTATATTATTGCAAAGCGCGACTATCGTAATTTATGGTTTTAATGTAAGAAAGCTATCGATAAGGCCGTCTGAAAGGAATTCAGACAGCCTTTTTCAACCTTAATCCTTACGTTGCAATACTGCGGCAAAGAAGCCGTCGGTTTGGTGTTCTCCGGAGTTGAGACGCAGGTATTTTCCGGTATCCAAATCGACCTTCAGGCTTTGCAGAAGTTCGGCGCAGTTGACGAGTTCAAATTCGGGATGTTCGGACAGAAAACGTTCGACTTGCAGCTCGTTTTCTTCCGGCAACACGCTGCACGTGGCGTACACCAAGCGGCCTTGCGGTTTCACCAGTTTGGATGCGGCATCGAGGATGCTGTGTTGCTGTTCCAAAAGATTGGCCACGGTCTCGGTGGATTGGCGGTATTTGAGGTCGGGATTGCGGCGTAAAGTACCCAAACCGGAGCAGGGCGCGTCCACCAACACACGGTCGGCTTTGCCTGCCAGTCGGGCGATACGGGTATCGTGTTCGCTGCTGATGCGTTCAGGGTGGATGTTGGTCAGTCCGGCGCGGGTCATGCGCGGTTTGAGGTTGGCAAGGCGTTTTTCGGCGATGTCGAAGGCGTAGATTCTGCCTTTATTGGCCATTTGCGCGCCGACAGCCAAGGTTTTGCCGCCGGCGCCGGCACAGAAATCGACAATGATTTCGCCGCGTTTTGCGCCCACCAATAAGGCAAGCAGCTGGCTGCCTTCGTCTTGGACTTCCAGCGTGCCGTCCAAAAACAGCTCATGTTTGTTAAGCGTGATTTTGTTTTTCAGGCGGATGCCCCAAGGTGAATAAGGTGTGGCTTCTGCATCGGCACTTTCGGCTTGCAACAATGGCAGCACTTTATCGCGTTTGCCTTTCAAAGTATTGACGCGGATGTCGAGCGGGGCAGGTTGGTTGATGCTGCGTCCGAAGGTGAGGATTTCTTCTTCGCTCCAATGCTGTTGCAGTTGTTCCACCAGCCATTGCGGCAATTCTGCGGCGGTATTCAGGCCGTCTGAAAACTCGGTTTTACGGGCTTTCAAATTGCCGAGGAACTCTGTTTCTTCTTCATCAAGCAGGTCTTTGATTTGGCTGATGTTGGTGCTTCTGCCGAGAACCAGTGCGGCGAGTGCGGCTTTGCGCGGTTGCGCGTGCGGACGGCGCAGGGCGGTACTGATTTTTTGATAGTGGCGCAGCGCGGCAAAGGCGGTTTCGGCGATTTCGTGGCGGTCTTGGCGGCCGAGCTTTTTGTGTTCGCGGAAATAGGCGGAGAGGACGGCATCGGCAGGCTGTTTGAAAGTCAGCATTTCAGCCAAAACTTTGGCGGTATGGTCGAGTTGTGCGGCGTTCATAATGTAATGGGTTTCTCTTAAAGTTAGTAAAGGGTTTCAGACGGCCTTCATGATGCGTTCGATTTCGTGCCAAAAGCCGTCCGGCCGTAATTCCAAAACGGCAATCAAGCCTTGGTCGATACGGCGGATTTCGGTTGCATTCAATGTTTCGGTTTCGGCGACACGCGCAGGGGCGAGATAGGCCATGCGGTCGAGCAAGTGATAACACGCTTCTTGGCGTTCAAACGTATATTCCGCCCAGTCTTGAATATAGATGCCGCGCCAGCCGTATGGATTAAGTGGCGGCTCAAAAGCATGGAAACTGTGTGGAAAAAAGCCGATGCCGCGCACGATGGAAACAGGGAGCGGATTTTCCGGCAGGTCTTGTGCGGTTAAGGTTGCTTTGCCTTGCGGCGTATGCAGCAGCTGGGATTGCTGCACCAATTTGGCGGCTTTGTCCGTCAGCGTGTCTTTAGGATTGAGGCCGCGCAGGTTTTGCACTTGGTCTCCGCCGTAGTATTTACACGCCAGCTCGATATGGTAGGGCTGTTGGTTGAGGGAAACGACAAAATCCGCAGCACCTAAGGTTTGGCCGTCTGAAAAAACGGGCAGATTGTATGCGTGCAGTTCGGCGTGCGGCGCGTTGGCAAACCAAAATGCCAGCAGCTCTTCGGCATAAATGCCGAGACGGTGACCGAACGGGGCGCGTTGGGCAAGGTAATCCGTCAACGGCGCGGGATCGGCGTCCAATGCTAAAAGATAGCGGAAACCGTGTTCCCCCAATAATTCGCGCACGCTCAATTCGCAACCGCTTTGCCACAAAGGCGGCGCAGTCAGCAGCGAGGCGAGGTCGCGGACGGGTTGGCTGGTGAGTTTCCACCATAATGCGTCTAGGGCGTAATTCATGCTTATCCGAATATCAGTCATGCCGTCTGAAAAGCTGGAAACGTTTTCAGACGGCCTTAAATCAGTCTTTTTTATGGATACGGTGGCTGACGGTATTGAAAAAACCGCGCAGGATGTCGATGTCTTCGGTTTGCGTGTTGGCGCGTCCGAACAGGCTCTGCATACGGCGCATCAGGCGCTCGCCGTTACGGCGGTTGAAAAAGCCGATGTCGTTCATCAAGCTTTCCATGTGGGCGACCATGCCTTTGATTTGTTCGTGGGTCGCGGCGTGGTCTTCCTGTTGCAGATGGGTCATGGGCGAATCGGTTTGGCTGAAGATTTCGTAGCACACAACCTGCACGGCTTGGGCAAGGTTGAGCGAGAAATAGTCGGGATTGCCGTTGATGGTCATCAGTCGGTTGCAGGCTTGGACTTCTTCGATGCTCAAGCCGAAAGTTTCGTTGCCGAAAACCAGTGCCACTTTCTCGCCGCGGTTGGCGGCCTGCAGTAATTCGGGCACCAAATCGCGCGGGGTTTGCAGCGGCGCGGTGATTTCGCGGCGGCGGCTGGTCAAGGCGCAGGCGATGGTGGTGTCGGCAAGGGCTTCATCCAAAGAGGCGGCAATGGTGGCATTTTCCAAAACGTCTGCCGCGCCGGAAGCGAGGATGAAGCTTTCTTCCGGTAATTTAAACGATTGCGGATGCTCCGGATCGAATACGGGCGGATTCTCCGTCATCGGCGTTGCCATCAGATTGGGGGCGACGATGGTCAGTTTGTGCAGACCCATTGTTTTCATGGCGCGTGCGGCGGAGCCGATATTGGCAGGATGGCTGGTGCGCGTGAGGATGATGCGGATGTTGTCCAGATAAGCGGGCAGGGCGGGTTTTTCGGAAGTCATGTTTTGTTTTCTGTTTGTACGGGAATCAGGTATAATGCGCCATCTTTTTGTTTTCAGACGGCCTTTTTCCATGCCGTCTGAAATGTTCTTTAACAGCATCGGAAACGATTAACAGCCTCTTATGTGCCATGTTCGGCGCATTAGGGCGTATTTTACCTGAATTAGGAAGAAAACCATGAATCCGTTTTTAAATACCGCTTTCAAAGCCGCCCGTAAAGCAGGGCAAATGATGATTCGCGCCGCCGGCAATCTGGATGCCGTCAAAGTAGACAGCAAAGCATTCAACGACTTCGTTTCCGATGTTGACCGCAGCTCCGAGATGATTTTGGTGGAAGCGCTTAAAGAAGCCTATCCGCATCACAAAATCACTTGCGAAGAAGGCGGCTCCCACGGTAAAGCCACCGCCGAGTACGAATGGATTATCGACCCGCTCGACGGCACAACCAATTTCCTCCACGGCCATCCTCAATACGCTATCTCTATGGCACTCCTGCACAAAGGCGTGTTGCAAGAAGCTTTGGTGTACGCACCTGAGCGCAACGACGTATATATGGCTTCCCGCGGCAAAGGCGCGTTGCTCAACGACCGCCGCATCCGCGTTTCCAACCGCATCGAATTGAACCGCTGCCTGATCGGTACCGGCTTCCCTGTTGTCGATCAAAGCATGATGGACAAGTATTTGGCGATTTTGAAAGATTTCTTGGCCAAAACCGCCGGAGGCCGTCGTGAAGGCGCGGCTTCTTTGGATTTGTGTGCCGTTGCGGCCGGCCGTTTGGACGGTTTCTTCGAGTTCAACCTCAAACCTTGGGATATTGCTGCCGGTGCATTGATTGTCCAAGAAGCAGGCGGTATCGTTACCGATATGTCCGGCAATGAAGGCTGGCTGGAAAGCGGTGACATCGTTGCGGCCAATCCTAAAGTATTGGCGCAAATGCTGAAAATTATTTCTGACCACCAATAAACGTTTGTAGGGAACGGTCTGTATTTATCTTTGCAGGCTAGAGTTTCAATAATCGGTAAAAGGCCGTCTGAAATCTGAAATAGGGTTTCAGACGGCCTTTTGTTTTGTTGTTAACGAATTCGGATAAAAACTGAAAATACGGCTTTTAAAGGAAGCATTTTTAATTTTGTCTGTATTTTCTATTGCTTCGCAGTTATGATGTAGATACGTTTAGCTGAAATAATGCCGCGTGCAATCATAAAAATAGAAAGCAGAGGAGAATAATGAAACGAGATTTTGAAGCAGTAAAACGCATTGTCATTAAGATTGGAACCAGCTCTTTGGTGTTGCCAAACGGCAAAATCAATTTGGCAAAAATCGACCAACTGGCCTTTGTCATTTCCAGCCTGGTCGGTAAGGGCAAAGAAATTGTGCTGGTGTCTTCCGGCGCGATGGGCTTCGGGCTGAATGTCCTCAATATGGAAAAACGTCCGGCGGACATGGCGCAGCAACAAGCTGTTTCCAGCGTCGGCCAAGTGGCCATGATGAGCCTTTACTCGCAGATTTTTTCCCATTATCGGATGACGGTATCGCAAATCCTGCTGACGCGCGATGTGGTCGAATATCCGGAAAGTTTGGCAAATGTTACCAATGCTTTTGAATCCCTGCTTTCCATCGGCGTCATCCCTATTGTCAATGAGAACGACGCGGTCAGCGTGGACGAGATGGACCATGCGACCAAGTTCGGCGATAACGACCGTTTGTCGGCAGTCGTGGCGAAAATCGTTAAAGCCGATTTGTTGATTATGTTGTCCGATATCGACGGTTTGTTTGATAAAAATCCGGCCGTTCACGCCGATGCCAAGCTGCGCAGTCATGTGGCCGATATTACCGAAGAAATTATTGCTTCTGCCGGCGGCTCGGGCAGTAAGTTTGGTACGGGCGGCATGCTCAGTAAGATTAAGAGCGCGCAGATGATGTTTGAACATCACGGCCAGATGGTGTTGATGAACAGCGCCAATCCGCGCGATATTCTTCAGGTTTTAGATGGCGCGCCTATCGGAACTTGGTTTGCACAAGAGAAATAGGGAGGTTTGATGAACTATATCGAACAGTTGGGCAAGAATGCCCAAAAAGCCAGTAAAACGTTAATCAGCTTGGGAAGCTTGGAAAAAAACAATCTGCTGCGTCAGGTTGCAACGGCTTTGGTTGAACAGGCTGAGATGATTTTGGCAGAAAATGCCCGCGATTTGGCTGCTGCAAAAGAAAACGGCATTTCGGACATTATGCTCGACAGGCTGCGCTTGAATCACGAACGCATCAAAGGCATTGCGGAAGGCGTTGAGCAGGTTGCCGATTTGCAGGACCCGATTGGGCAGGTTGTCCGCGGCTATACCAATCTGGACGGTTTGAAGATTGTTCAAAAACGCGTGCCTTTGGGCGTGGTCGCCATGATTTTTGAAAGCCGCCCAAATGTTTCGGTCGATGCGTTTTCTTTGGCCTTTAAAACCGGCAATGCCATTATTTTGCGCGGCGGTCGCGATGCCATTTATTCCAATACCGCATTGATTGCCGTGATCAGGCAGACTTTGGTACAAGCGGGAATGGATGCCGATGTGGTGCAGCTGGTCGAAGATACCAGTCATGCCGCTGCCGAGGAATTGATGCAGGCGGTTGATTATATTGATGTGCTGATTCCGCGCGGCGGCGCGCGCTTGATTCAGACGGTGAAAGAGAAATCGAAAGTCCCCGTCATTGAAACCGGAGTCGGTAATTGCCATATTTATGTGGATGACAGTGCCGATTTGGAGATGGCAGTCGATATCGTCGTGAACGCGAAAACGCAGCGTCCGAGCGTGTGCAATGCCGCGGAGTCTTTGGTTGTCCATGAAAAGATAGCGGAAGCGTTTTTGCCCAAACTGGAAGAAGCCGTTGCCAAAGTGCATCCGGTCGAATTTAGAGCCGATCAAGAAGCATTGCGTATGTTTAAAAATGCTGTTTTGGCAACCGAGGAAGATTACAGTACCGAGTTTCTTGACTATATTATGTCGGTTAAAACGGTAAAATCGGTGGAAGAAGCCGTCGATTGGATTAACGGCCATACGACGCATCACTCGGAAGCGATTGTGACCCAAAGTATTGCCCATGCCGAGTTTTTCCAAGAAAGCATTGATGCGGCGGCGGTTTATGTCAATGCGTCCACTCGGTTTACCGACGGCTTTGTGTTCGGATTGGGTGCGGAAATCGGGATTTCCACCCAAAAAATGCACGCCCGCGGCCCGATGGGTTTGGAAGCGCTGACTTCGACCAAGTTCTACATCAACGGCAACGGTCAGATCCGACGTTGATAAACGCCCCTCAACTTCATCAATTTGCGTATAATGGCGGGAAATTTGATTTTCCCCGAACAACCGATTTAGTAAAAAGGAACACACCATGTCCTCTATCCACGATCAAATCAAAGAAGTCGTTACCACACACCGCGTCGTATTGTTCATGAAAGGCACGAAGCAATTCCCGCAATGTGGCTTCTCTTCCCGTGCCGTACAAATCCTGAATGCGGCAGGTTGTACCGACTATGTAACCGTCAACGTATTGGAAAACGATGCCGTACGCCAAGGCATTAAAGAATACAGCGACTGGCCGACCATTCCTCAACTGTACGTCAACGGCGAATTTGTCGGCGGCTCCGACATTTTGATGGAAATGTACGAAGCCGGCGAATTGCAAGAATTGTTGAAAGCTTAAGCATTTTAAATATTCACGCAATGTAAAATTGTTGACAAAGGCCGTCTGAAACCCTGATTCAGACGGCCTTTCGCATGAATACGCACTTTGCGCGCCATGCGAAAAAAAGTATAATTCCCCTCCATCAACGCAATTCGGAAAATCAACATGAACGTTACCGTTATCAACCACCCTTTAGTCCGCCACAAACTCACGCTGATGCGTGAAGCGGATTGCAGCACTTACAAATTCCGCACGCTTACCACCGAGTTGGCACGTCTGATGGCATATGAGGCCAGCCGTGACTTTGAAATTGAAAAATACATTATTGACGGCTGGTGCGGCTCTATCGAAGGCGACCGCATCAAAGGCAAAACGCTGACCGTCGTCCCGATTTTGCGTGCCGGTTTGGGTATGCTCGACGGCGTACTCGACCTGATTCCGACTGCCAAAATCAGCGTTGTCGGATTGCAGCGCGATGAAGAAACTTTGAAACCGGTTTCTTATTTTGAAAAATTTGTCGACAGCATGGACGAACGTCCCGCGCTGATTATCGACCCGATGTTGGCGACCGGCGGCTCTATGGTTGCCACCATCGACCTTTTGAAAGCCAAAGGTTGCCGCAACATCAAAGCATTGGTATTGGTTGCCGCACCGGAAGGCGTGAAAGCCGTCAACGAGGCGCATCCTGATGTAACCATTTACACTGCCGCGCTCGACAGCCACTTGAACGAACACGGCTACATCATCCCCGGTTTGGGCGATGCCGGCGATAAGATTTTCGGTACACGTTAATTGAAATGTTTAAGGCCGTCTGAAAAGTGTCAAACCTAAAATTTCAGACGGCCTTGTTATATGGTTTGCTTTAAAACCCACATCAGAAAGGATAATCATGAGCTTCCAAGACAATCTGGCCGCCATGCCTGCCATCGATCATTTAAGCGGCTTGGATATTCTCGACAAAGAGGGCAATGTGGTTCATCACATTCCCAATGCACCCGGCAAACAAGGCTCGCTTAAGCTTTACCATGCTTTGGCGCAAGAGTTTGACAGCAAGCTGGACGTAGCGGCGGCAGAACGCGGCCTGGCATGGTTTGCCGAACATGTTGCCGATGCCGAAGCCAATCCGGGTAAGCATCCGAATATTGATTTGCTGTTTAAAGTGAAGACTGACAATATCAGCCTGACTTTGAAACCCTTGGCTGCTTAATGAATACAAAAAAGGCCGTCTGAAAACAAGTTTCAGACGGCCTTTTTATATACTTAAAGCCTTAAGCGATAGAAGCTTCAACGAATGCAGTCAGTTGACCTTTAGCCAATGCGCCGACTTTAGTGGCAACGTTTTCGCCGTTTTTGAACACCATCAGGGTAGGGATGCCGCGAACGCCGAATTTGGCAGGAGTGGCTTCATTGTCGTCGATGTTGATTTTAACGACTTTCAGACGGCCTTGGAATTCGGAGGCAATGTCGTCCAAGATTGGGGCAATCATTTTGCAAGGGCCGCACCATGGTGCCCAGTAGTCCAGCAGTACAGGTACGTCAGATTTCAAAACGTCTTGTTCGAAGTTGGCATCGCTGGTATGGATAATCAATTCGCTGCTCATGTTTGTTTCCTTTTAAATCAGGATTAATAAATGTGTTGTTTAGAATAGTGGCAGACAGGGAAAATTTCAAGTGCCGCCACCCGGTAATAGTTTTTTTGAAATGTGCCTATCGTAATCCTTAAAGATTCAGACGGCCTCTTGAACCATGTGGCCGGAGTGGGCAATCAAATGGCGCGTATAGTCGCTGCTTGGATTGGCAAACACGTTTTCGCATTCGCCTTCTTCAACGATTTTGCCGTCTTTCAACACCATCACGCGGTGGGAAATGGCGCGGATCACGGCGAGGTCGTGGCTGATGATGATGAAGGCGAGGCCGTATTCTTTTTGCAGGCTGCTGAGCAATTCAAGGATTTGTTGTTGCCATTGGACATCAAGCGCGCTGGTTGGTTCGTCCAATACGAGGATTTTCGGACGGACAATGATGGCGCGGGCGATGGCGAGGCGTTGGCGCTGGCCGCCGGAGAATGCGTGCGGATAGCGTTCGAGTGCATCTTCGGGCAGGCCGACTTGTTTAAGGACTTCTTCGACGCGACGGCGCATTTCTTCGCGCGGCATTTCAGGTTCGTGAACGCGCAAGGCTTCGGAAACGGTATCGAAGACGTTCATGCGCGGATTGAATGCGCCAAACGGGTCTTGGAACACCATTTGAATTTCACGGCGCAATTCGTGTCGCCATGGCTCGCCGTTGATGTGCAAGCTGCCTTCGGAGTCGATAAGGTGCATAACGGCTTTTGCCAGCGTGGTTTTGCCGCAACCACTTTCGCCGATGATACCCAATGTTTCCCCCGATTTGAGATCGAAAGAAACGGGGTTGAGAATGGTTTTGTCTCGTTTTTTAAACCAGCCGTCTGATTCTTTGACGGAGAAGGCGATTTGTTCGGCCTTAAGGACGGTAGCAGGGTTTTCAGGCAAAGGAGCCACTCGGCGTGTTGTGCCGGCGTTGAGCAACATTTTGGTGTATTCGTGCTGCGGATTGGCGAAGACTTCGGTTGCTTTGCCGGTTTCGAGAATACGGCCGTTGCGCATAACGGCGACATCGTCGGCAAAACGGCGCACAAGGTTCAAGTCGTGCGTAATGTAGAGCATGGTCATGCCGTGTTCTTCCTGCAGGCGTGAGAGCAGGTCGAGGATTTGGGCTTGAACGGCAACGTCCAAAGCGGTGGTTGGCTCGTCGGCAATCAGGAGCTTGGGCTGGGCTGATACGGCCATGGCAATCATGGCGCGTTGGCGTTGGCCGCCGGAAAGTTGGAAAGGATAGGCCTGGGCTTTTTGCTCGGGCTGGTGGATGCCGGTTTCGTCTAGGAGTTCGATAGCACGCGCCCATGCCTGTTTTTTATCTAAACCCAAATGCAGGGACAGGACTTCGGCGATTTGTTCGCCGACACGCATGACGGGGTTGAGGGCGGTCATGGGTTCTTGAAACACCATGCCGATTTCGCGGCCGCGCAGTTTTTGTAGGGCACGTTCGGACTGGGTCAGCAGATCGGTTCCGCAATATTTCAGACTGCCTTCAAAGGTAACCATCGGATTGAGGCGCATAATGCCTTGCGACAATACGGTTTTACCGCTGCCGCTCTCGCCGACCAATGCCAGTTTGCGGCCGGGTTGCAGGGTAAGGTTGATATCGTGCAAAACTTGTTTGCTCGGAAAGGAGCCGTTTAGGTTTTCGATTTCGAGTATAGGTGTAGTCATGGTCGTGGCCATCTGAAAAGTTTGTTGATGACAGGTTTTTTCAGACGGCCTGTATGAATCAAGGGGCCGTCTGAAACAGCGGTTTAATCTTGAAACTGTTCTTTAAGTTTGCGTTTTAATACTTTGCCGGTGGCATTGCGCGGCAGCTCGTCTTGGAAGATGACTTGTTTGGGGATTTTAAAGTTTGCCAACAGGCCGCGCAGGTGGCTGCGGACTTCGGCTTCTTCCAGTTTCATGCCTTCTTTGAGTTGGATAAAGGCAATGATTTCTTCATCGGCGTATTGGTCTTTCACACCGATGACGGCAGTGGCTTCCACAGCTTCGAGTTTGTAAATGGCTTCTTCGATTTCGCGCGGATAGACGTTTTGGCCTTTGGAGATAATCAGGTCTTTTTTGCGGTCAACGATGAAGATGAAGCCGTCTTCGTCTATGGTGACGAAGTCTCCGGTTTTCAGCCAACCGTTGACGATGGTTTCATCTGTGGCGTCAGGCATATTGAGGTAGCCTTGCATCACCGAGTCGCCTTTGATGATGAGTTCGCCCACTTCGCCGCGCGGCACTTCGATCAATTCGTCATCCACGGCTTTCACGGTCAAGCCGGGCAGGGCAACGCCGACGCTGGCGGTTTTTTGGCGGTCGGGCGTATTGACGGCCACGACGGGCGAGCATTCACTCAAGCCGTAGCCTTCCAGCAATTTGGCACGCGGAAATTTGGCTTTAAAGTCGTCAATGGTTTGTCCGGCCAGAGGCGCGCCGCCGCTGATAAACAGACGGACGCGGTTGAACCATCTGAAATACCAAGGGATTTTAGTCTTACTCATGGCGGTGTAAATGGCCGGTACGCCGAGGAAAATGGTAGCGCGTTTGAGTAAAACCTGTTTCAGCACGTTGGAGAACGGGAAGACGGATTTGACCAAAATAATCGAGCAGGCTTGATATATCGGCAGTAAAACCATGGCGGTCAGCGTAAAGCTGTGGAACATGGGCAAGAAGACGACGAAGCGGTCTTTTTGCGAAATTTGGAAAATTTGTTCGATGCCCGAAAGATTGGAAAACAGGTTGCTGTAACTGATTAATGCGCCTTTGGGGTGGCCGGTTGTGCCGGAGGTGTAGATAATGTGCGCCAAATCGTTGACGGACGGCTGACGGCTCAGATTCGGCTTGCCGGGGAATGTACGCGCGGCATCGAAATAGCTGTCATCGCCACTGGCGGCGTTGGTTTCGCCAATCCAGATGATTTTATTGACTTTGGTTTTGGCTTTGATGTTTTTGAGTTCTTTGGCCAACGGCGCGGAGGCAAACATAAAGCGTGCGTCGCAGTCATTGAGGATGTAGGAAAATTCTTCGCTTTTCAAAAAGACGTTGAGTGGGACGGCTACCGCACCGATGGAAGTAATGGCGAAATAGGCGGCAATAAATTCGGGAGAGTTGGAAACGACAAGGGCGACCCTGTCGCCATATTGTACGCCTTCGTGTTGCAGATAGGCGGCGACGGTTTCTACTTCGCGTTTGAGGGAGGAATAGCTGATTTTTTCTTTGTCGTTGAAAATGACCGTGCCTTTACTGTTTTTTTGGCAGGCTGCAGTCAGCATAGCGTAAAAATTAGAGTGGGTGTGCATTTCGGAGTTTGTGTCCATATTGTGTCGATTGATGTACGGTTTCGATGAACCGTTTATTTCGAAGGATAGGTTTTACATCCTATCGGTAAAATAAGCAAGAGGCCGTCTGAAAATACTTTCAGACGGCCTTGAGCTTTGCTGGGCTTAGGAAAGCAATATTTTGAATTTAAATTCATTTATTGTGTTGATGGAAATATTTCCATTCTTCAAAAGTCTGCCCTTCGGAAGATAGCACAAGCCGATTGCGTTTCTGTCTCGGGTCATTTCGAGTTTACTGCTAAGTTTGAGGCAGAAACCGGATGACGGGTAGGCAATGCCGATGGTAGAAACTCTGGGCTTAACCGTTGTTCAGACGGCTGTCGGGTACTTTCTTAAACAGGCGATAGAAATTGTCGCTGGTGTTTTGTGCCAATGTTTCCAAGCTCTCGCCGCGCAGATTGGCTACGAATTCGGCTGTATAGCGGACGTAGGACGGCTCGTTTTGTTTGCCGCGTTTGGGAACCGGCGCGAGGAAGGGGGCATCGGTTTCTACCAAGATTCTATCGGCAGGGACGTATTTGGCGGCTTCCTGAATCAGCGGCGCGTTTTTAAACGTCACAATGCCGGAGAAGGAAATGTATAAGCCCAAATCTAAAGCGGCTTTGGCAAAGGCGACGTCTTCGGAGAAGCAGTGGATCACGCCGGAGTTGGTGTGGCACTCTTTCAAAATCCGCAAGGTGTCTTCGGCCGCATCGCGCGTGTGGACGATAACGGGCAGGCCGCTTTCGTTGGCGGCTTGGATGTGGTCGGCAAAGCGTTGATGCTGCCATGACAAATCGCCTTTGCACCAGTAATAGTCCAAACCGGTTTCGCCGATACCGACGATTTTCGGATGTTTGGCCGCTTCTACCATTTCGGCAACGGTAAATTCTTCCGCTTCTTGGCTGTCGGGATGTACGCCGATGGTGCAGTAGATGTGGTCGTGCGCCTGGGCAATGTCGAAGACTTCGGCAAAACTTTGTTTGCTGACGCTGATGGCAAGCGCCTGTTTGACGCTTTGCGCTTCCATATTGGCAAAGACTTCGGGCAGGCGGTCTTTTAGGCCGTCAAAGTTGAGATGGCAATGTGAATCGATTAAATGCATGGTATTACAGGGTAAAAGTAGTGCGGTCGCTGCGCAGGCGCGGACCGAGCTCGGCTTCGATCAGGTTTTTTGCCTGCTGGCAGCTTTCGTGTTCGGAAAAGGCAAGGCCTACGCCTTTGGGGCGGTGGGCCGAGGTGCGCGCCGGATTGATCCAAACGACTTTGGTTGGCAGGAAGCGTTTGGGATAGTCGGCGATTTCTACGGCCAAGAGGATGTCTTCGCCTAGGGAGAATACGTCATCGGTCGGCACGAACAGGCCGCCGTGTTCTAAAAACGGCATATAGCAGTTGTACAACAAATTGGGGTCTTTGAGTTGCAAAGCCAACATCTTCGCCGGAATGTCTTTTTTATTCATCATTTATTACCTGTTAGGGTTTGTTTTGCCAAAAATCTAAATATTCGATAAGCAGATACTCAAGCTGCATTTTAACACTCAAGGTATGGTATCCGTAAGGGTTGAGCGCGTTCAGACGGCCTAATAGGGAAAACAGCCTGCGTGAATCGGTTTTGGAGGCCGTCTGAAGCAGGGCTTGGGCATGGTGCGGATAATAAAGCGGCGCCATGCTTTGTTGTGCCAAGCCGACATCCGTCAGCCACTTTTGCAGCCAGTCGATGAAAACGGCCAGCGGTTGCTTTTGTTTGTCAAACGCAGCAGCGTAGTCGAGTATGGCCAACAGGCGCGGGGCGGCCAGCAGCGTCAGCAACTCTTCGCGCAATGCGTCCAATTCGGGAGCCGGTGTGAATAAAGGCGCGCCGCTGTGGAATGCCAACAAGGCTTCGGCATTCTCCACGCCCTGTTGACGCAGATATGCCGCAGCCTGCTCATGGGTCGGCGAGGGCAGCACCATCTGGCGGCAACGGCTTTTGATGGTGGGCAGGAGTTTGTCGCGTGCGTGGGTAACGAGCAGGAAAACAACGTGTTGCGGCGGCTCTTCCAAAGCTTTTAACAAACCGTTTGCCGCCTGTGTATTCATGCTTTCCGCCGGATGTACCAATACCACGCGCAGGCAGCCTCGGACAGCGGTCAGGTAAATGTTTTCCACAATATCGCGCACGGCATCGATTTTGATTTGCAGGAGTTTGCGTCCTATTGCCTCGCCTTCGGGAATTTCCGGCGTGAGTTCGTAAAAGTCGGGATGCGTGTTTTGGCTGAACAAATGGCACGAAGCGCACTCGCCGCAGGGTTCATGACCGGACTTGGGCGATTCGCACAGCAATGCCTGCGCGACAAAGCGGGCAAACTCGGTTTTGCCGGTATTTTCTTTGCCGGTAAACAGCCAAGCGTTGGGACGGTTTTGCCAATGGGCGGCGAGCTGTTGCCATTGGGTTTCATGCCATGGATAAATCATATCGTTTGGGAACTATAAGGTAGGTGGTTATTATACGCTCAGGCCGTCTGAAAAAGTTTTCAGACGGCCTTTAATAAGCTGCCTAAAAATTAATCAAATATCGTTTTGTTTTGAAATATCAAACATTAAGCCGACTTATTCACAGCCTTTGCACACGCTTGTCTGGGGAAAATGTGCATTTTGTCCGGCGGTAAAGTTGTGCTTAAAATTTAGGCAGTCCTATTTTTTAATTTTAAATCAGACAGTAATCTGATTTATGCACAAGCTGTCCACGCGATTGAACAGTGAAAATGTGCATGGTGGGGATACATTTCAGACGGCCTTATTTGCTGATTTTCAACAAAGCAGTCAAATCCCCGATAAATTTTGGTTCCCGTTTGATGAGGTAAATAATCAAAGGAAGATTACCCACGGCAACAATCAAATACAGCAGCGTAATGCTGTCGAACAACATCAGCAAAACCGTGCTCAAAATAGCAGCCGACACCATAAATACGCCGTTGATGATGTTGTTGGCGGCGACAGCGTGGGCGCGGAAGGTTTCGCTGCTGGCGGTTTGCAGCCAAGTGTAGAGTGGTACGGAGAAAAAGCCGCCGAAAAAGCCGATGGCCGACATCACGAGCATAATCGGATACGCTTGGGCCTGCGATAAAAACCAAATAATGCCGTTTAATTCGGTAAAGCGTTGGCCTTGGGTCAGCCACACCAACAATAATCCACAGACCGTCAGCCCCAGAGTACCGATGGTAACCAAGCCCAAAATCAGGCGCTCGTGGCTGAGTTTGGCGCATAATACCGAGCCGATGGCGATGCCGATGGAGAACAGCGCCAACATCAGGTTGAACACATTATCGTTGCCGCCCAAATGGATTTGCGTGAACGTCGGCAGTTGGGTGGTATAAACCGAGCCGACAAACCAAAACCATGAAATACCGATGATGGAAGTGAATACGGGGCGGTCGGCCACCGCTTCTCGAATTAGCGAATTCGTGCCTTTGATGATGTTCCATTCGATTTTTGTGTCCGGCATTTTAGCGGCTACAGACGGCATAAACAGGCTGGTCATCGTGCCGCCGATAGCGACCAATAACACCAAACCGCCAACAATATACGGCGGAACGCCTGCGACTGCGGTGCCCAAAATCTGGCCGAGCAAAATGGCGATAAACGTACCCGATTCAATCAGGCTGTTGCCCATAATCAGCTCTTTGTCGTTGAGGTAATCGGGCAAAATGGCGTATTTCAGCGGGCCGAACAGGGTCGATTGCGTACCCATGCAAAACAGGCAGATTAAAAGCAAAGGCGCGGATTGGATGTAGAAGCCATATGCCGCCACTGCCATAATGATGATTTCCAACAGCTTGATCCAGCGCGCCAAAACGGCTTTGTCGAATTTGTTGCTCAGCTGCCCTGAGAGCGCGGAAAACAGGAAATAGGGCAGGATAAACAGCATTGCGCCCAAGTTCAGCATTTGGCTGGACGGCAGAAAGTCGTTTTTGCCCAAACCGTAAAAACTGATCATCACGAATAATGCGGTTTTGAACACATTATCGTTAAACGCGCCCAAAAACTGCGTCCCAAAGAGCGGCGCAAAACGGCGGGTCGTGTGGAAATTCAGATTGTCTTTTTTAAGGCTCATTGTTCAGATTCTTTGTTTTCGTCTTTTTCGATCAGTTTTTCAGTGGAGTCGTCGTCCATCAAAATGCGGTGTGCAGGTCCTTCAAGGTCGTCAAACTGTCCGTTTTTACCCGACCACCAGAAAAACCAGCCGATAATAAAGGCCAAAATAATGCTGATGGGGACAAGGATAAACATACTTTCCATTACATCGCTCCGGTCAAATCGGTCAGGATAAAGGTTTTGCCGCTGACTGTCAGGTATTCGTTGCGCAGCGCGCCGATGTTTTTATCGTCAAAAAACAATTCGATACGGTCTTTAACCACGCGCCAGTATTGCGGAATATCGGTTTGCTCGAAAGGCGACAATACCGCCGCTGCGGCTGCGTCTTCACTTTGCAGCTTGATTGCGAAGCGTCCGCTTTGCGGCGGATTTTGCGACTCATCGTCTGCCAACATAATAAAAAATCCGGCATGCTCGCCGTCTTGAGTATGGATACTGAAATAATGCATATTGAAAATTCTTCAAAACCGCCGTCATTTTTCAGACGGCCTAAAATAAAATTCCGTCCATTTTACATCAAATATTAAGTCAAGCAGCCGATTACATTTTTTGATAGAATACCGCGTTTACTTTGTTAACCTGTTCAGACCGCTACCCACTACGTCCCTCAGCGGATGCAACCCAGCCGGAGCAGCAGTAAGATCCCGACAAAAAGGCCGTCTGAAACCTCAAGGAGCATAAAAATGACACAAAAGTTAATCTTGGTTTTGAACTGCGGCAGCTCTTCCCTCAAGGGTGCCGTATTGGACAACGACAGCGGCGAAGTATTGCTGAGCTGCCTGGCAGAAAAACTCAATCTGCCTGATGCCTTCATTACCTTCAAATTCAACGGTGAAAAACGCAAAGTCGATCTTTCTGCCAAACCTGACCATACCGGTGCCGTTGAAGCCCTGATGGAAGAACTGAAAGCGCATGACCTCGACAGCCGTATCGGCGCCATCGGCCACCGTGTCGTCAGCGGCGGCGAATTGTACAAAGAATCTATTTTGGTTGACGACGAAGTCATTGCCGGTATTGAGAAATGCATTCCGCTCGCTCCTTTGCACAACCCTGCCCACCTTTTGGGCCTGCGTGCCGCACAGACCATTTTCAAAGGCCTGCCGAACGTTGTCGTATTCGACACTGCATTCCATCAAACCATGCCTGAACACGCTTACAAATACGCTGTTCCACATGAATTGTACGAAAAATACGGCTTGCGCCGCTACGGTGCGCACGGTACCAGCTACCGCTTCGTCGCCGACGAAACCGCACGCTTCCTCGGTAAAGACAAAAAAGATTTGCGCATGGTTATTGCCCACCTGGGTAACGGCGCATCCATTACCGCCGTTGCCAACGGCCAATCTCAAGATACCAGCATGGGCCTGACTCCGCTGGAAGGTTTGGTAATGGGTACCCGCAGCGGCGATATCGACCCTGCCGTTTTCAGTTTCTTGGCTGAAAACGCCAACATGACCATTTCCCAAATTACCGAAATGCTGAACAAAAAATCCGGCTTGCTCGGTATTTCCGGTTTGTCCAACGACTGCCGTACCATCGAAGAAGAAGCTGCCAAAGGTCATCCGGGCGCCAAACTGGCTCTGGAAATGTTCATCTACCGCTTGGCTAAATACATCGGCAGCATGACAGTAGCGGCAGGCGGTTTGGACGCATTGGTCTTCACCGGCGGTATCGGTGAAAACTCCGACATCATCCGCGAACGCGTATTGGGCTACTTGGGCTTCCTCGGTCTGCACATCGACCAAGAAGCTAACCTGAAAGCCCGTTTCGGCAATGCCGGTGTGATTACCACTGCCGACAGCAAAGCTGTTGCCGTTGTGATTCCTACCAACGAAGAATTGATGATTGCACACGATACAGCCCGTCTGAGCGGTCTGTAATCCTCGTCATTATTGAAAACAACCTGCCCGTAAGGGCAGGTTTTTTGTTGTGTATAGATGAGGAAAATTTTGAGAATATATTGAGAAAAGCCGGTAAACATTACGTTTGCCGGCTTTTCCGTTTGATCCACTCGCAGTTTCTGCGAATTCTCTTTTAAGTATTTTTCATAGGGTTGCATGAATGCTATTTCTTACCGTTCTTAATACCCTCACTCAACACCTGTTGAAAACGCTCGTAATCACAAAAGCCCTTTTCATCTTTTTCACAGCCTTTGAGCGTTAAAGCTGTTTGGTTTGGTGGTGTCGCTAAACTTAATGGCGTGGTGTTAATCAGCTGTTCGGTAGATTGATACACATAATCCAACTTAAATTTGAGCTTACCACTTGGTTTGTGCTTCCACACTTCAAATAGCAGCTCGCCACCGATTGGGATATTTTCCAATGAACCATCTAATTCATAAGGCTCAACACCTAATGCAGCCAGCAGAGCGACGATATTAGAATCGTGTCCAACCAATAAGTTAATTTTATTTTCGCTATTTAGCTGCTGCTGAATAAATGCCAATAACGGATATGATGCATTTTGTGCTAACGCTTCATTGTTTTTAAATAAAGTGCGGTAATATTCGTTTTTAATTTCGTTAATTGCGCGCCATTTTTCTTGGCTATCCACACGACCGTTTGCAATTTCAGAATCAGGCTTACCCACATAATGTGCGAGCAATAATGCACTGACAATTTTCTTCCCGGTGCTGATAGAACCCGTAATCTTGACCGACTTGCCGTCTTTGATACTGTATTCACCGACTTTTCCACCTAAATCACATTCGCCTTTTTGCAAGCAGTTTGGTGAATTTTTATAATCGATGATTTCACTCAATAGCGCATAATTTGGCGCTAATTTTTGCTGTAAAGCGGTTAAATCAACGTTATTTTTTGCAGATTCAATCAAAGCTTGGCTTGAATTGTGCGCCTGCGTGTTAAAAATTGGATCTTTTTCTGAACCAATTTCACCGTGATGTTGCAGTTGAACATTACAGCCTGCAAAAGCTCCCGCCACAATGGCCTGACCTGTTGCAATGGTGCGTTGCACTCCATTCGCATAAGCGAAAATACCTTCACCCGATGCACAACGATCTGTTGTTAATAATCCTTTATCCGCAAGCCATTGTCCTAAATATTGGCCGAAATAGGTTTCTAGCACTGTCCCTTTTGCCGTGAGATAACCAGATGGCACATCCCATTTTGCCCACGCATACGGGGAATATTTCGCCATTTCTTGCGGATCTTTTTCCACTGGTGAACGCAATCCGTGTCGGCTGAAAATCAATACTTTCTCTAATTCATAATCAGAACTTGTGAGGAAGTTTGACCATTTTCTGTTGCAAACGCACTACTTGCTAAAGCTGAGCCAAGCAAAAGTGCGGTGAATTTTAGGGTTATTTTTTTCATATTCGATACCTAATCATTTAATGTTGAAATTGAGCTATAAAAATTCAAGGCATATTTGGTGCCGTAAACTAACACCATAAATACTGCAACAATATTGACTATCGCTTAATCAGTGCAATATTAAGATACTGATAGATAGGTTTAGAACTTATAACTGATGGTAAACAGCAAAGTCCTGCCTCGTGCGTAGTTGTTCAAAACGGAGCGTGTCGTACCGCCATATTTGCCATTGCATAAACCGTTGGCATCGCATTCGACTTCCTCATCATCTAAACCGCCTTTTCTTTCAAATACGCTGAAATAGCGCTGGGTTGCGGCATCATTTGCGGCATCCAAAGGATCGACATAGCGTTTATTGAACGCATTTTGAATGTCAAAACGAAGGATAAGGTTTTTCTTCGGTTCATAATTGGCATAGAAATCAAAAATCATCGGCTGTCTGTTGATGCTTTCTGTTTTTTTGATCACCCTTCTGCCCATTTGGTGTGAAGAGTAGGTATTGGCACCGGTTGTCCCGTCAACAAATTCCTCCTCAGTCGTCGCCCGTGTACTTTTGCCGTAATAGCGCATAATGCCGCCGATGGTCAATTTGTTGCCCAACCATCGGGATCCTAATTCAAACCGACCATAATCTCGGGGTAAGCGTGAAATTTTGCTTAAGCCGTAGCCTTGTTTGATTTGGTCTTCTTTAGAAGAGTTGCGGGGCGATTCGCTGGCATCACTATAGTTGGTCGGCTGGTTGGTTTTTTGATAGGCGTAAGACAGGGTGGTAAAAAAGCGACCGAAATCATAGTTCATTTCCACTTCCAAACCATTTTTATGGACAGGTTTGGCATAGTTTCTATGCTGGATAGAGTATTGCAGGCCGGTGCTGGTTACCCAGCTGGGTGCTTTATCCAAATCCCACCATTTGCCATAAACATTGTGAATATAGTTGTTGATCCTGCTGCGATAGGCGACCAGTTTGAAACCCAATACATCATCCGGCTTGAAAATCCCTTTTTTGAATGTATTGAAGCCTATTTGGTAAGTATTGGCCTGTTCCGGCTTGAGGGCGGTATTGACGCCAGAGTCGCCGATTTGTGAAAAATACATTTCTTGAATATTCGGCATTCTATGCGTACGCGAATAGCTGATAAACGGCATAAAGTAGTCGTTAACATTGATGTTTAATGCCACCGAATGGTTTACCGCATGCTTTTTACCGGATTTGGTATAAACCGGTTCATAAAGGTCGCAGCTTGGTGTGCAATGCTGTTTATAAATTTCAGAATCTTCTCCAAATGCTTTTTTAAAGTCTTCTTGGGTATTGAAGTAGTCGGTATATTCGCCCTTGTAGCGGTAGTTGACCATATTAGCGCTGTAATTCAATTGATAAATGCCTTTTTTCAAGGAGGTATCAAAATAGAACGTATTGAATTTTTGCTGGCCTGAAGGTTGCAATATGGTTGATTTCTGAGGAAATATTCCTTTGTCGCCTTTGAAACGGCCTAAAAAGCTGTACAGGCCGGCATCTTGATCCGGGCCGTCGTAAAACAGGCTCAGCTCTTCCGGAAAGCGGTTTTTACTGTATTGGTTTTTAAAGAAATTGAAACCGACAGTAGCTTTTAAATCTGTTTTTTGGGGAAGTTTGAAAGAAAAACTGTTGTTGATATCCAAAAGATTGGCTGTATTTTTGGTTTCCAAATAATCAAGCAGTCCCCATCCTGAAAAACGTGAGTTTTTCGGATATTTTTGTTTTCCCAAATTATGGGCGGCCAATACGTTTAAATCGACATAATCGCCAATGTTTAAGTTGTAATTGGCTTGGTAGTTGCGGTTTTCTACTTTGCGGCTGCCGATACGGTTGTTCATGGTACGAAGCTGAAGGTCCAGCTTGTTGTTGTCGTTTTCGTATTCCACTTTGACCAAATGGCTGTTTGAGCGTTGTTGCAGGCTGGTCGGGTCGATTGGAGTCAGATCCCATTGCGGTGCCAAATTCTCTTTCCAGCCTCTTTCCAAGTCATCGACATAATCTCTTTGTAAAACCTCAGGATCGTTATATTTTTTGGAGAAAGGGTAGTCCCAATAGCTTTTACCGACCGCATTGCGCTTGGAAAAGTCGCGAACCCAACGATTTTGCCCTTGGTCGAATTTTAATAAGTTGCTCTCAAAATATTCTTGTTTTTTACGGTCCAGATATTCCTCGCCAAAATTGCCGATACGCTGACCGCCGCCGCCTACTTTATAGTTTTGCTCGACATTACGGTGGCTGTAGCCATATAACGCGCCAAGGCGCGCACCGCTGTCAAACCATTTTTGTACCGCTCCGGTTGCCATAAAATTGCTTTTGGTGCTGTTTGTGCCGGTCAATCCTTTGGTTAAGAGGCCGAAGGTATTGTTTCCGTGTACCACATCGTCTACCCGTAAAGTACGGAAATTGGCTGTACCGGATAAGGTATTGATGCCGTTGGCACCTGTGAAACTGCCTTTGGTTACATCGACGCCGGCAATAAAATTGGGATCCAGTGCCGTACCGAATTGCGAGGAGCTGCCGCTGCGTCCGGCATCGGCGGAAGTGGAATAGAAGGTTTGGGTAACACCGTCAACCATCGTATTGACACGTCCCAAACCGCTATCGCCACGGATATTGACCGCCAATACCCCCGATCCCTTGTCTTGTTGGGTGAAGACGCCGGGCATGCTCCGAACGATGGTATCGATGTTTTCGCTGGATTGATAAACGCGTTCACGCGAACTTTTGGCTTGGCCTTCGGTAAAAACTTTTTTCTCTTTGGCAATGTGTTTACCTTTGACTTGAATTTCATCAAGCTCTTGAGTTGAAACCTCTTCTTCTGCGTGTGCGATACTTGTTATAGCCAGTAAAGATAATGTTAGTAGATTTAATTTGAAATTCGGATTCATGATAGTTACCTCAGAAACGAAGTCGCTACTTTATAACATATTATTAAACTTTACAAATATTTTGATAATGGTTTTTATTTGTTAAGAAATAAAGTAGATTCTTGTTTCAGGAGATAATCCACCCGCATATAATTAATTTGGCTGAAAAGATAAAGCAGGTCTGAATTTGAATTTGGTTGGTTGAGAAGAAGGGAGATTTAATTGAATTTAAACGGCCGGAAGAAGAAAATTTGATTGCGATATGTGAACTGGGCCGTTGGTTTCAAATGAAACCGGTAAAAAACATGAAATGCAAAATATAAAGTCGATATAGAAAGATTTGAATTCAGTTGAAGCAAAGGCCGTCTGAAAATGATATTTCAGACGGCCTTTATTGTTTTAAGCCTTATTCCGGACCGCGGAATGTGTCGTGGCAGGATTTGCAGCTTGCACCGGTTTCACCGTAAGCGGCTTTGATTTCTTCGAGCTTGCCGGTTTGGGCAGCGGCATTGAGTTTTTCAACCGCAGCAACGAATTTTTCTTCTTCGGCTTTGAAGGTTGCCGTGTCCGTCCAGATGGCAGGCAGGGCGCGGCCGTTGCCTTGAGGGTCGGATTCAAACAGGGTGAACGGTTTTTTGCTGTTTTCGGCGAAGGTTGCGGCGGCTTGTTTGAATTTTTCTACGTCGTAAGGCTCTTCGTCTTTGACCATTTTGCCCATGCGGGTAAACTCGGGCATCATGGATTTGAACGCGGCCGTACGGTCTTCGGAAATCGGGCCTTTAGGCTGGGAAGGCGCGCCGCTGCCGCCGCAGGCGGTCAGGGTAAGCGCTACTGCCGCTAAAGCGACAGGGAGAAAACGGGTTTTCATATGGAGTGTGTCCTATTGTGATGATATGATTATCGTTAAATTTAGAATCGGCCGGCCGAATTTCAGGCCGTCTGATAAGGCGTTATCATACCTTAAACCCAAGTCTGAAACGAGTACAGAAAGGAAACGATATGGCAATTTTGATTACCGGGGCATCGGCAGGATTCGGCGCAGCAATGTGCCGTACTTTTGTTGCGGCAGGCTATCATGTCATCGGCGCGGCACGGCGCGAAGACAAATTGCAGCAGTTGGCAGAGGAATTGGGCGAGCAGTTTTACCCTTTGGAAATGGATGTTTCGCGCACGGAGTCGATTCAAAACGCTTTGAACAGCCTGCCCGAGCATTTGTCCGAAATCGATTGCCTGATCAACAATGCAGGTTTGGCTTTGGGTTTGGATACTGCCGATAAAGCCGATTTTGGCGATTGGGAAACCATGATTCAAACCAATATCATCGGCCTGACTTTTCTGACCCGCCAGATTTTGCCGCAAATGGTCGCGCGCAAACAGGGCTATATCATCAATCTGGGTTCGATTGCCGGCAGTTATGCTTATCCCGGCAGTAATGTCTATGGCGCGACCAAGGCTTTTGTGCGCCAATTCAGCATGAACCTGCGCGCCGAATTGGCAGACAAAAACATCCGCATTACCAATATCGAACCGGGCTTGTGCGGCGATACCGAGTTTTCCAACGTCCGTTTCAAAGGCGACGACCAGCGTGCGGCCGAGGTTTATGAGAATGTCGAATTTATCCAGCCGCAAGATATTGCCGATACCGCTTTGTGGCTTTATCAGCGTCCGGCGCGGATGAACGTCAATTCCATCGAAATCATGCCGGTTGCCCAGACCTTTGCAGGCATGAAAGTTTACCGTGACGCGCCTGCCCCGGCGAAGGAAGAAACGTTTGAAAAACAAAGTATGTCTTTGTTTGGAAAAATTAAATCTTGGTTTAAGTAATCGGCATCAGGCCGTCTGAACGTTTCAGACGGCCTCTTTGTTATCTGAAATTGAGTAAACACGCTATAATGTAATTTTTTATTAACAAGGCCGTCTGAAAGGCTGTTTCAGTTATGAACGTAATCAAACAAAAAATCTTAGAACAAGCGCAGCGCGATGGCGTGCAGGTAACCGCATTGCGCGAGCAAGTGCTTGATATTGTTTTGAAACAAAGCGGCGTGATTAAAGCCTACAACGTTCTGTCGCAGATGCAGCAGCAAAGCGAGGGCGTGGTTGCGCCGCCGACGGCCTACCGCGCCCTTGATTTTTGGGCGGAACAGGGCGTTTTGCACAAAGTGGCGGCAGTCAACGGCTATATTTTGTGCAGCCATGCGCAGCACGAGTGCAACGACCATTGCCACGACCACGAAGAAACAGAGGCGCACCACAGCGCGTTTATTTTGGTTTGCACCGAATGCGGTACGGCGGATGAGCAGACCTTGAGCCAAGAATGGGCGGCCTTACGTGCAGGCGTGGCTGAAACCGGTTTCTCATTAAAAGAAGAACATGTTGTTTTAACAGGAATTTGTAAAAAATGTCAGAAGTAAAAAAGACTAAAGTCCACCTGATTTCAGGCTTCCTCGGAACAGGCAAAACCACCGCACTCAAAAGTCTGATGGCGCAAAAAGACCCGAATGAAAAATGGGTCATCATCGTCAACGAATTTGGCGAAATCGGTATTGACGGCGCCGTCTTGAGCAACAACGGCATTCCCGTTGCAGAAATCGCCGGCGGCTGTTTGTGCTGTACTGCCGGCGCGCAAATGGGGACGACCGTACAAAAAATGCTGCGCGATGCCCAACCCGACCGCTTGATGATTGAAGCCAGCGGCCTGGCGCACGCCGCCAGTGTTATCGACGAATTGAAAGCCAAGCCGCTCGACAGTATGCTGGAAATCGGCGCTGTTTTTACCGTTGTCGATCCACGCCAATTCATTAATCCCGATTACGCTCAACAAGCCTTGTATAAAGACCAAATCGGCATTTGCGACGTATTGGTCGCCAGCAAAACAGACTTGTGCACGCCCGAGCAGCTGGCCGAGTTTCACGATAAAGCGGCCAAGCTGTTCCCGCCTAAAGCTAAAGTGGTTGAAGTACAAAATGCGCAACTCGACATCCAATGGCTTGATATTCCCGTTGTCGAAAAATCGCGCTACCGCCTCAAAGCCCTGCCGGACAATACCATGGGCTTCCAGTCTCAAGGCTTCACGTTTCCTGCCGGACGTGATTTCGACGGTGAAAAACTGACCGATTTCTTCAACGACCTGCCTAAATTTACAGACGGCCTCGTGCGCGCCAAAGGCGTGTTCCAAGTGCTCGGTACATGGGTATGGCTCAACTGGGTGGACGGTCAATGGGGCGCAAACCAAGTTTCGTGGCGCCGTGACTCGCGCTTTGAGCTGATTGCCAAATCGTTTGACGCGGATTTAATTGAGAAGAAATTGCAGGAGGCCTTAGAGAAGTAAATAATCGGCCAAACGCTTATTAATCCGTTACTATATGCTGTCTGAGGTCAGTGGTTTCAGACGGCCTTCAAATCAAAAAATAGAGGAACACTTTATCATGTGGCGTTATATCTTTCATCGTTTGCTCCTTTTGATTCCCACGTTGTTGGGGATTTTGGCGATTACCTTCGCCGTCATTCAGTTTGTTCCCGGCGGTCCGGTGGAACAGATGGTTCAGCAGCTGACGCAGGGCGCGGTTGGCGGCGAGACGGCGGGACACAGTATGCCCGGAACTTTGGCCAAAAACGGCAACCGCATCAGTGCGGAAGATTTGGCCGCGCTGAATGCTTTATACGGTTTCGACAAGCCGCCTTTGACGCGTTTTGCCGATATGGTATGGAAATTCGCCCGTTTCGATTTGGGCGAGAGCTTTTTCCATCACCAAACTGTGTTTGAATTGGTGAAAGAGAAAATGCCGGTATCGATGAGTTTGGGTTTGTGGACGTTTTTCCTGACTTATTTGATATGTATTCCGTTGGGTATAGCCAAGGCGGTCAGGGATGGCAGCCGGTTTGATACGGTTACGGGTATGATCATTTTGGTCGGCTATACCGTACCGCCGTTTGTCTTGGGTTTGGTGTTGCTGGTATTGTTTGGCGGCGGCAGCTTTTTTGCCTGGTTCCCGCAGGGCGGCTTGGTCGGCGATGATTTTGATACGCTCTCTTGGGCAGGTAAAGTCAAAGATTATTTGTGGCATATGGCCTTGCCGATTACCGCTTCGGTAGCAGGCAACTTGGCGGTGATGACAGTATTGACGAAAAACGTATTCCTTGAAGAAATCCGCCGTCAATATGTTTATACCGCGCGAGCCAAGGGTTTGCCCGAGAAGCAGATTTTGTGGAAGCATATTTTCCGCAACGCCATGATTCCTTTGATTACCGGTTTCCCGGCCGCATTTATCGGCGCGTTCTTTACCGGCAGCCTGTTGATTGAAACGTTGTTCTCGCTGGACGGATTGGGTTTGCTGTCTTACGAGGCAGTGATGAAACGTGATTATCCTGTCGTAATGGGTACGCTGTATGTGTTCACACTGATGGGGTTGTTGGCTAAATTGGTGTCAGATATTTCGTATTCGTGGGTCGATCCGCGCATTCACTTTGGCGGACAGAAATAAGGCCGTCTGAAAATATCTTCAATCCATTATTAAAGAATGTTTCGAACCATGAAAAAGAAAAAATCTACTTCAAACCCTACTTGGCAAGCTTTTAAACAGCATAAGCGCGGTTGGTTGGCTTTGCGGATTCTGGCCGTTTTGTTTGTCGTCACTTTGCTTGCGCCTTTGTGGAGCAACGACAAACCTTTGTGGATACGTTATCAGGGCGAGTATTTCTTCCCCTTAGTAAACGAATACAACGAAGCCACATTTGGCGGCGATTTCGATACGCCGGCGGATTATCTGGATCCGCTTATCCGCCACAACATTACTTCAGACGGAAATTTTGCCTTTTACCTGCCCAATCCTTACGATGCCGATACCTTGAACGATTTTGATACGGTACCCGATCCGGCCAAACCGTCCGAACGGCATATCTTGGGAACGGACGACCGAGGCCGCGACCTGTTGGCGCGCTTGGTTTACGGTTTCCGTGATTCGCTGTTGTTTGCCTTGGTGTTGACCGTGGTGACTACCGTGATTGGCGTGATTGCAGGAGCGGTGCAGGGTTATTTCGGCGGTAAAACCGACCTTCTGATGCAGCGTTTTATCGAGGTTTGGGGCGGTATGCCGGAGCTGTACCTCCTGATTATCCTGTCTTCGTTCTTTAATCCGGGGCTGTTGATTTTGCTGGTGTTGCTGTCGCTTTTCGGCTGGATGGGCTTGTCCGACTATGTCCGCGCCGAGTTTTTGAAAAACCGTCAGGCCGATTATGTTTTGGCTGCGCGTGCGATGGGCGTGGGCAACCGTGAAATCATGTGGCGCCATATCCTGCCCAACAGCTTGACGCCGGTACTGGCCTTCCTGCCTTTCCGTATTTCTGGCGCCGTACTTGCCCTGACCAGTTTGGACTTCTTGGGCTTGGGCGTACCTGCCTCACAGGCAAGTTTGGGTGAGTTGTTGGCGCAAGGCAAAGACAACTTGGACGCGTGGTGGATCGGCTTGTCTGCCGTTGCTACGCTGACGGTGATGCTGCTTTTGCTGGTCATGATCGGCGAAGGTTTGCGTCAGGCATTTGACGTACGCGCACGCAGTTAATTGCTTTTCTAAAGCGTGAAGAGGGTGGGCGGAAAAGCCTGTCCTGCATTCTTAGGGCCGTCTGAAAAGTTTCAGACGGCCTCATCCATTCGTTTGAATCATTAAAAACCATGAATCAAGAAATCACATTTCTTACTCTTTTTCTGCTCGGCTTTTTTGGCGGAACGCATTGCGTCGGCATGTGCGGCGGATTAAGCAGCGCATTCGCTTTGCAACTGCCGCCACATTTAAACCGAATCGGGCTGATTGCATTGTTGAACTTGGGGCGCATCAGCAGCTATGTCGTCATTGGTCTGTTGGTCGGCTTGGTCGGGCAGGTTGGCATTTCCTTAGACGATACGCGCGCAGTTCAAAACGGTTTGTATATTGCCGCTAATGTTTTGCTGCTTTTGCTCGGTCTGTATCTTGCCGGTATTTCGACTGCTGCAACCAAAATCGAAGGCATCGGCAAACCGATATGGAAACGCCTAAATCCTTTACTGAACAAATTGCTGCCGATTAAATCGGTGCCTGCCTGTTTCGGCGTGGGCGTGCTTTGGGGCTGGCTGCCTTGCGGTTTGGTGTACAGCGCGTCTTTGTATGCTTTGGGCAGCGGCAATGCTTTGCACGGCGGGCTGTATATGCTGGCGTTTGCATTGGGGACCTTGCCGAACCTGCTTGCGATGGGCATATTTGCAGCGCAGTTGAAAACCTTTCTGCAGAAACGCATGGTTCGTTTGTGCGCCGGATTATTGGTAGCAGGATGGGCGATATGGCGCTTGGCTGTATTTGCGATGGGGCAAATCGGGTAAGGTAAAAAGGTTTTATTTAGTTTGTTGTTTTGCAATCAAAAAGGCCGTCTGAAAGATTTTCAGACGGCCTTTTTCACAAGAAAGATTAATGTATCAAATTCCAAGCCATCTTGGCGGCAATCAGCAGCAACATAATGCCGAAGGCGATTTTGAGTTTTCGGGCGGGAAGCTTGTGCGCCGTTTTTACGCCGAGAGGAGCAAAGAGGATGGTGGCAACGCTCAATATGGCTACGGCCGGAAGATAGATAAAGCCTGCTGCGCCCTCAGGCAGGTTGGCAATATGCAAACCGTTGGCAAAATAGCCGATGGTGCCGGCAATCGCAATCGGCCATGCCAGACCTGAAGATGTGCCGATGGCACGGTGCGCCGGAAAGTTGCAATACAGTAGAAATGGAACGGATAAAGAACCGCCGCCGATACCGACCCAGCTTGAAGCGGCCCCAAAAAGCGTGCTGACGGCTGTCAGGCCGGGGAGGGCAGGCAGGGTGCGTGAAGGTTTGGGTTTGGAATCGCGTAGGGTTTTGAGTGCGATAAAGGCAAGAAATGCAATAAAGAAAATTTGCAAAGCCAGCGTCGGCATATATTTTGCCGTTGCCGCGCCGAGGAGTACGCCGAGTATCATGCCCGGCGTCATCCGGCAGACGGTCGCCCAATCGATGGCGTGCTTTTTATGTTGGGCGTACATACTGGAGAAGGTGGTAAACACCATTACGGCAAAGGAAGTGCCGATGGCGAGATGCTGGGCATAGGGGTGGCCGCCTATGCCTTGCAGTTGCAACGCCCATAAGACGACGGGGACAATCAACGTGCCGCCGCCTACGCCGAACAGTCCGGCAATAAAGCCCGCCGCGCTACCGACGGCGAGCAGGGAAAGGATGATGTCCCAAGACCACATTTCAGACGGCCTTGTCGTGTTTGTGAGTTTTATGGCGTTTTTTAAACCAACGGATGATTGCCATCACATAACCGGACAGGCTGTAACCGAGGAAAAACAGGAAGAGGACGAGCGAAGGCTTCCAGTTAATGAGCAGCAATACCAACACGGCCAACACCATGCCCATAAACGGCACTTGGCGGCGGATATTGATTTCTTTGAAGCTCCAAAATGGAATCTGCACAATCATAGAAATACCGGCAAACAGGGTGATACCCAATGCCCACCAATGCACGCCGGGGAAACGTTCGATGCTGTGGTTGACCCAAATCAGGCCGACAATCAACGCAGCGGCGGTCGGGCTTGGAACGCCGATAAACCAGCGTTTATCGACTTTGCCGATAAGCGTGTTGAACAGCGCCAAACGCAGGGCGGCGCAGGCGCAGTAGATAAAGGCGACGGAATAACCGATTTTGCCAAACTGCCAAAGTTGCCATTTGTAGACAATCAGGGCAGGCGCTACGCCGAAGCTGACCATATCGGCAAGGCTGTCGAGCTGTTCGCCAAACGCGCTCTGGCTGTTGGTCAAGCGGGCAACGCGTCCGTCCATACCGTCGAGCAGCATGGAAAGAAAAACTGCAATCGCCGCCGTTTCATAACGTCCGTGCATGGATTGGGTAATGGCGAAGAACGCGCAAAACAGTGCGGCGATGGTAAAGGAATTGGGCAGCAGGTAAATGCTGTTTTTGCGGATGGAGTTGCGTGGTGGAATCGGATTTTCTGTATTTTGTGCGTTGTCCATAATGTTTCCGTATATGCTGCGTGTGCAGATAAGGCATTATACCGCATTGGCAGGTTAAGGATTTTTAAAAGGCAGACATAGTTTCACTTTATCGACATAAGGTTTCAGACGGCCTTTATTTTGTCAGTCAAACAACTCGCCCTGCGCCTGCTCTTTGGTCACGCGTACGTCGGTTTCGCCGTCGGCAAAAGTGATGTGCAGTTTTTGACCTTGTTTCAATGTATCGGCATTGCGGATGACTTGTCCGCGTGTGTTTTTGACGACGGAGAAACCTCGCTCCAGAATATGCTGTGGAGATACGGCTTCGAGCAATGCGGCTTGGGCGGTCAGGCTTTGACGGCGGTGGGCAAGCAGCTGGTGGAAGGAATGCGACAAGGCCGTCTGAAAGTGGGTTATGTTGTTTTTGTAAACGGAAACATCAGGACGGCAATGTTTCAGGGTTTGGGTTTGGCGTTCGAAACGGGCAGTATGGGCACGGAGGTTTTGCGTCATCGAGTAAGACAGCGTTTGCGCCAGTTTGCTGATTGAAGCGCGCTGCTCGTCAAGTTTTTGGCGCGGATGACGGATTTGCCGCGCCAGCCAGTCGAGTTTTTGGCTGGCATCGAAATAGCGTTGTTCCAAAACGGTTTTCAGATGGCCTTGCGCTTGGGCGAGGCGGTGTAACGATTCTTGGCGGTTGGGGCTGACCAATTCTGCCGCGCCGGTCGGCGTGGGCGCGCGCACGTCGGCAACAAAATCGGCAAGCGTGAAATCGGTTTCGTGGCCTACGCCGCTGACGACCGGAATCGCGCAGGCTTCAATGGCGCGTACGACCGGCTCTTCATTAAACGCCCACAAGTCTTCAATGCTGCCGCCGCCACGACAGACAATCAGTACGTCACATTCGGCACGTTGCGAAGCGGTTTTAATCGCTTGGGCAATTTGCAACTCGCTGCCTGTGCCTTGTACGGGTGTCGGATAAACGATAACGGGAATTTCGGGCGCGCGGCGGTTTAAGGTGGTCACGACATCGCGTAAAGCCGCCGCCGCCAGGCTGGTGATGATGCCGACACATTGCGGACGGGCAGGCAACGGTTTTTTGCGTTCCGCTGAAAACGCGCCTTCCGCCTGCAACTGCGCCTTCAATCGTTCATAGGCTTCGTAAAGCTGCCCCAAGCCTTTGAGCCGTACTTCGTTTACGGTAATTTGAAATTCGCCCCGCGCTTCATAAATACTGATTTTTCCTGATACCTCGATATGGTCGCCTTCTTTCAAAGGCTTCGCCAAGCGCATGGCCGCACCCTTAAACATCGCGCAACGCACCTGAGCGCGGCTGTCTTTGAGCGAGAAGTAATAATGTCCGCTGGCGGCACGGGTCAGGTTGGATACTTCGCCGGCAATCCACAAACCTGCGAGATGGTCTTCTAGCAAGGCTTTGGCAAGAGCGTTGAGTTCGGATACGGAAATGGAGGAGGGCGCGAAGAGTTCGGACATTGCGAAACGGAAAAAATTTTGTAAAGCTGAATTATAAGGGTTTTAGAACGATTCGTTGTATTCGTTTTATGAAACTTGCGCCCTTTGTTTTAATATTATCAAAGCCGCATGTTCAGACGGCCTTGTCTGGGCGGGCTTGTGTTATATTATCGTTTGATTTTCGCCTCAAAAGCCGTGCGTATGCCCAAACTCCACCAAATTATCGAACGCCATTGGCAATCCCCCAATCCGTTTTTGTCTTTTCTGTTAAAACCATTGTCCAAGCTGTTTGCCAAAATTGCTGCGAAACGGCGCGATGATTTTGTTTCAGGCCGTCTGAAAAGCGAAAAATTGCCAGTGCCTGTGGTGATGGTCGGCAATATCCATGCAGGCGGGACAGGGAAAACGCCGATAGTCGCCGCGCTGGTGTCGGGTTTGCAGGAAAAGGGCGTTAAGGTCGGCATCATCAGCCGAGGTTATGAGCGCAAGAGCAAGGCGGTTCATGTATTGAATACAGCCAGCAGTGCGGCAGATGCAGGCGACGAGCCTTTATTGCTGTTTCGCCAAACCAGTGCGCCGACGGCGGTAGGCAGCAGCCGTGCAGAAGCAGGCAGGGCATTGCTTGCGGCGTATCCGGAGCTTAAATTGATTGTGGCCGACGACGGCTTGCAACATTATGCCTTGCAACGCGATATGGAAATTGCCGTATTTCCTGCGACAGATACAGGGCGCACTAATTTGGATTTACTGCCCAACGGCAGCTTGCGCGAACCTTTGTCTCGATTGTCTTCCGTTGATGCGGTTGTCGTCAGCGGCGGAAAAGCAGATGCGGCGTTTAGGCCGTCTGAAAATATGTTTGCCAGCCATATTGAAACAGGGCAGATTTACCGTTTGAACAGGCCGTCTGAAAAATTGGATTTGGAAGGCTTGGAAAATCAAACCGTCGCCGCCGTCGCCGGTATCGCCAAGCCGGAGCGCTTTTTCGATTCGCTGCGGAACATGGGCATTACCTTGAACCAAACCGTTGCCTTGCCTGATCACGCCGATATTACGACAGCGGATTTGCCGAATGCAGATGTGGTCATTATTACGGAGAAAGATGCAGTCAAGTTTTCAGACGGCCTTAATCTGAATCATGTATGGGTCTTGCCTGTTTGTGCGATAATTGAGCCGGACTTGGCGGCGTTTGTATCCGCGAATGTTTCAATCTAAATGCTTATAGATGTTTCACAGATGTTTTAAAGATGATCTTCAAACTACGCGATAGGAGTAAATCATGAAGTTAAAATATTTGTTGGTCGCTTGCGCAGCTTTATTTGTATCCACCCAAAGCCTGGCTGCTAAACCCAGTGATGAATCTGCAATGAAATGGTTGGAGATTCAAGGGATAAGCAATAATTATAGCGAGAAAGTGCAACGTTCTTTGGAGATGGTGAATAAAGAGGACAATGAGCGCTTGTTAGCGATGACGCCCAAAGCGCAAAAAGCGCAGATGAAGGCGGTCATCAGCCGTTATATGAAAAATATGCAAGACGATTTGAGCCGCCCTGAGTTGAAAAAGCAATGGTTGGATGAAGAAAAGCGTGCCGTACAGAAAGTATTTACACAAGAAGAAGTCGATGTAACCAACCGTTTTTTCTCTTCGGCTCAGGGAAAAAATCTTTTGAAAAAGATAAGAAATTTACAACAGCATGGTGGAAATCTTGAGGATGTATTGAGCCAATCGGATATAGAAAAGATGGCTGAAGCATTTGGGCATGGTGCCGGTAAGTCTGCGCTCGAAAAAGTCAAGCATTTCGATAAGCTGAGTGATGAGATTATCCACAAAACCATGAGTCAAAACTACCTCAATGCAAGCGATAAATATACGCCTGCTTTTGAGGAGCAAACACATGGTATTTTATGCAAAGGCAACCAACATTTGCCGAAGTGTGCCAAATAATTTTCCGACTATCTGAAAATATTTATTTTTTGTTGAAAGGTAGAAAAAGATGAAGCTGAAAACCTTATTATTGCCCTTCGCCGCGCTGGCATTGTGTGCCAATGCGTTTGCCGCCACACCTAGCGATGAGTCACTGGAGCGTTGGTTGGATACGCAGCATTTTGACCGGGAATTAGAAAAAAATATGATTGACAGTTTCAATGTTGGATTTAAACCGTATGCAGATAAAGCCCTTGCCAAAATACCGGAAGCGAAAAAAGAGCAAATGGCAAAAGCTATTGACCGTTATCGCGAAAATGTTTTGAGAGATTTGATCACGCCCGAAGTGAAACAGGCTGTCCGCAATACTTTATTAAAGCATGCCAAATCGACATACACGCAAGAAGAAGTTAACAGCATGATTGCCTTTTATAGTTCGCCTGTTGGGCAGGCTGTTGTTGCCAAGAGGCCTCTTATGCTCAATCAAGCGATGAGTGAAATATCGACGTTTGGATTTGCATTAACAGAAAAAACTGTACAGCGTCATATGCCTGAGTTTGCGAAAGAGATACAAGGTATCATGTGCGGCGGCAAAAACCCTGATACAAGCTGTAAACAAGCCAAACAGGTTGGGAAAAAGCATAAGAAATAAATTATAGTCGTCTGAAAATATTTCAGACGACCTCCAATTTATCAAACGAAAGAAACCCATGGAAAAAAAATTCTTAGACATCCTCGTCTGCCCCGTTACCAAAGGCAAACTCGAATACCATCAAGACAAACAGGAATTATGGAGCCGGCAGGCGAAGCTGGCTTATCCGATTCGTGACGGCATCCCTTATATGTTGGAAAACGAAGCGCGCCCGTTAAGCGAAGAGGAACTGAAAGCATGACCGAATTTGTCGTATTGATTCCGGCGCGGTTGGATTCTTCACGTCTGCCGGGTAAGGCGTTGGCCGATATTCACGGTAAACCGATGGTTGTACGTGTTGCCGAACAAGCAGCAAAAAGCGAGGCTGCGCGTGTTGTCGTTGCCACCGACCATCCGGATATTCAGACGGCCTGTCAGGCGCACGGTGTCGAAGTGGTCATGACTTCCAATCAACACGAAAGCGGTACAACGCGCCTTGCCGAAGCGGCCAATACGCTGAAACTGCCGCAGCATCTGATTGTCGTGAACGTACAAGGCGACGAGCCTTTAATCGATCCCGAACTCATCAACCGTACTGCCGAAGTTTTGGTTGAAAACAATGTGCAAATGGCGACTGCTGCCCACGAATTGCACGATTTTGACGAGTTTATGAATCCCAACGTCGTCAAAGCCGTCCTCGACAAAAACCGCAACGCCATCTATTTCAGCCGCGCTCCGATTCCTTATCCGCGCGACACCATGCGCGCCGAAAAACGCGAATTGCCTTCCGAAACAGCCGTTTTACGCCATATCGGCATTTATGCCTACCGCGCAGGCTTCCTGCAACGCTATTTCGAAATGGAAGTTTCTCCTTTGGAAACCATCGAATCGCTGGAACAATTGCGCGTCTTGTGGCACGGCTATCCGATTGCCGTTGAAATTGCCCAAGAAGCGCCAGCCGCCGGTGTGGATACGCAGGAAGATTTGGACAGGGTAAGGGCTGTGTTCGAGGCCGTCTGAAAGGAAAAAATATGAATGATTTACGCCATTTGAGCCGTGAAGAACAAAAATTGCTTGCCGACGTGGCGAAGCTGGTAAGAGAAGACGAGCAAGAATTCAACTATGACATGCTGAAAATAGAAGCGCCGGAGCAGGCCAGCGGCGAGTTTTGGTTCCGCATGGCAGAAATGCTCAGCACTTTGCCGCCCAACCAGTCGTTGGACTTGCGTATGAACGGCGGACGCTTGACCGTTGCTGTATCGATTTTGTCGGTATTGCTGCAAGACAATCCGGATGTTCCGCAGCTTTGGGCACAAAAAATCATTGCGCTCAACTATTTGGCTCATGGACATCAAACCCGTGCAATCGGTTTAGCGCAACAGCCTGACAAAGCGGCCGAAGCCAATGAGGAAGAATATTTGGCGAAAGCCTTATCGCAAAACTTGCTTTCCACTTTGAAAGATGCGATAGAGCGATTCCCCGAAGACGCATGGTTTATCGAAATGCGCGACGATGCATGGAAGCATTTCGGCCCGAAAGAGGCCGTCTGAAGTTTTGAACGATAAACACAAGCCGTGTAAAATTATCTGAACATTAAATCCGTCAACCAAAAGGACTTATCATGAAAGTATTATTGTTGGGCGCACCAGGCGCCGGCAAAGGCACACAGGCTCAATTCATCACTGCTGCATTCGGCATTCCTCAAATCTCTACCGGCGACATGCTACGCGCTGCCATTAAAGCAGGCACTCCGCTGGGTTTGGAAGCAAAAAAAATTATTGATGAAGGCGGTTTGGTGCGCGACGACATTATCATCGGCATGGTGAAAGAACGCATCGCCCAAGACGACTGCAAAAACGGTTTCCTGTTTGACGGTTTCCCACGCACATTGGCACAAGCCGAAGCGATGGTTGAAGCAGGCGTGGATTTGGACGCGGTTGTTGAAATCGACGTACCCGACAGCGTGATTGTCGACCGCATGAGCGGCCGCCGCGTGCATTTGGCTTCCGGCCGTACTTACCACGTTACCTACAATCCGCCCAAAGTCGAAGGCAAAGATGACGTAACCGGCGAAGATTTGATTCAACGCGACGACGACAAAGAAGAAACCGTGAAAAAACGCCTTGCCGTTTACCATGAACAAACCGAAGTTTTGGTTGATTTCTACAGCAAACTGGAAGGCGAACACGCGCCTAAATACATCAAAGTCGACGGCACCCAAGCAGTAGAAGCCGTGAAAGCCGAAGTATTGAAAGGTTTGGGCAAATAAGTTTTGCCAAAGTTAAATCATGAGGCCGTCTGAAAAATACTTTCAGACGGCCTTTTTCATTATTGTATAAATTAACCAAATTTTCGTTCTAGTTCTTTTGCTAGAGACCATCCTGTTGATTCAAGTAATGCAACAGAAATAGTTGGTGCAACAACGCTGCCTAAGCCTGGAATTAATTTAGAAAATTCTTTTGCCATTGTTTTTATGGGTTGTTTTAACATGGTATTTTTAATTGCAGCAATAGCCATTGCTTCGGCAGCAGTTTTGGTCATATTCCCGCCAAAAACAGCACAAAGACTTGTGCACATAGTAGTCATTGCAACCATATCTGTAGCGATACCCAGTCCTGGTACTGGTATGGCGTTGCCTGCGGCAGCAGCAATTGCATGAGAATGAATAATTTTGTGGCATTTTGATTATTGAGCTGGTGTCATAGTTTTCTCGTAACAAATAAGATAAAAACGGTGCAATACTACGTTATTCGTAGTAAATAATCAAGAGAAATATACGAAATTCGTAACTTTGATTTTTAGGATAGAAGTTATGAATTTACAAGAAGTTTTTACAAGGCGATTTAAAGAAGCGAGAAAAGCGAAAAATTTGACGCAGGAGAAGCTGGGACTGGCGATAGGATTAGATGAGTTTGTGGCAAGTACGCGTATTAATCGCTATGAGAAGGGAAATCATCAGCCTGATTTGAATACTTTGCAGAAAATTGCTGAAGTATTGGAAGTTCCACCAGCCTTTTTTTTCAGTGATGATGAATTTTCTGTAAAAATTTTAGATTTATATAAAAATAATTAAGGTGTGTTGTGATGAGGCCGTCTGAAAAAATATTTTCAGACGGCCTTTTGTGTACAAAAGCTGTTAAAATCGAAGCTATAACCATTTATCCGCAGGCATCTTATGAATCCCTTGATCTCCGACTTCCAAACTCAGCAACAACGTACTCCCGTTATCGTCGCCCTCGATTTTGCCAACGAAAAAGACACACTCGGATTTGTCCGCAATCTTGACCCAACACTGTGTCAAATTAAAATCGGCAAAGAGCTGTTTACCGCAACCGGCCGCAATTTGGCAGAATGCTTAATCAATCAAGGTTTCAAACTTTTCCTCGATTTGAAATACCACGATATTCCCCACACAGTTGCTCAGGCCTGTAAAGTTGCCGCCGATATGGGCGTTTGGATGGTCGATATGCACGCATCGGGCGGCCGCCGCATGATGGAAGCCGCCGTAGAAGCCGTTGCCGGATATCACACCAAGCCGCTTTTGATTGGTGTAACCGTATTGACCAGCATGGAACAAAGCGACTTGGCAGAAATCGGTTTAAACATCGCCCCTGAAGAACAAGTCATCCGCTTGGCGAAACTGGCGCAAAGTTCAGGCTTGGACGGCGTGGTATGTTCCGCCCAAGAAGCCGCACCATTGCGTCGTGAATTGGGACAAGATTTCGTCTTGGTCACGCCGGGTATCCGCTTGGACGTTGCCGGTAATAATGACGATCAACGCCGCATCATGACGCCTGCCGAAGCATTGGCGGCAGGCTCGACTTATCTGGTAATGGGCCGTCCGGTAACCAAAGCTGCCGATCCGGTAGCCGTATTGCGCGAAGTGAACCGCGTGGCGAATGCTTAAGTATAATAATTTTGATGTTGTTCAAAGAAGCTACCTCACTTTGATACGGTAGATAAATAGCCAGAAAATTTCAGCTTGGAAAGGAATTTGTCCGATGTCTCAATGTAGTCCAGATGTGAGTAATATTTTTGATCTTGATGCATTCCCGGAAGATGATTTGCTTGTAACGGATGCACCTGTTGGATGGTATGCAATCGTATCGCATAAAATTGTCAAAGAAGGGCTTCCTGTGAGATTCATTTATCGGGAGCATCAAGGAAATTTACCATTTGACAGCGGATGGCGAGTATTTTCCGGAACAGAAGATAATGAATACACGAATAATCCTGAAAATTTCTCTTTTCATAGTTTAACGCGGCTTACTCATTATCAAGCAGATGTTGGAGAGCTGTTTTGGGCGGATATTGGTAGTGTTTTTGAAAAAAAAGAAGGAGAGGATTGTTTTTCTCCTGTTGCCGATTGGTCTCCTTTCGACTTTGAAGAATAATAAAAAGTCAGATTTTATTTTTAATCAGTAAATCTGCCAGATAAGTGCTGAGAATATATTGAAGTTTTCACACATATAAAACAACTTATTTTGGAGTGCATAAAATGCCCACCAAGTTCCAACAAGAAACCCTCAAATCCCGTTTTGCACAAGCCAAAGTCCTGGTTGTCGGCGATGTGATGCTCGACCGTTATTGGTTTGGCGATGTGTCCCGTATTTCGCCCGAAGCGCCCGTGCCGGTGGCGAAAATTTCCCGTATCGACCAACGCGCGGGTGGGGCGGCAAACGTTGCGCGTAATATCGCCTCATTGGGCGGCAAAGCAGGGCTGTTGTCCGTAACCGGCGATGATGAAGCTGCAGATGCGCTGGATGCGTTGATGGCGCAAGACGGCGTTTCTTCCTATCTGATGCGCGACAAGCAAATTGCGACTACTGTCAAATTGCGCGTTGTTGCCCGGAATCAGCAGCTTATCCGACTTGATTTTGAAGAGCCGCCGCATCGTGAGGTATTGGAACAAATCAAGCATAAATACCGCGAAGTGTTGCCTGAATACGATGCCATTATTTTTTCAGATTACGGAAAGGGCGGTTTGTCGCATATTTCCGATATGATTGATTGGGCGAAACAGGCCGGTAAACCTGTTTTAATCGACCCCAAAGGCGACGATTACGAAAAATATGCCGGCGCTACGCTGATTACGCCGAATCGTGCAGAATTGAAAGAAGTGGTGGGAAGCTGGAAAAACGAAAACGATTTGACCGAAAAAGCCCAAAATCTGCGTCGTCATCTTGATTTGAATGCGATTTTACTGACCCGAAGCGAAGAGGGCATGACCCTGTTCAATGAGGGAGAGCCGATTTATCAGCCTACACGGGCTCAAGAAGTCTATGATGTATCGGGTGCGGGCGATACCGTTATTGCCGGAGTGGGCTTGGGTTTGGCGGCAGGCTATACCATGCCTGAAGCGATGCACCTTGCCAATACGGCGGCAGGCGTTGTCGTGGCAAAACTTGGTACGGCGGTTTGCTCGTTTGCCGAATTGACCAAGGCATTGGAAGAGCAATAATGATTGTTTCAGACGGCCTTAAAATTCTAAATGCCGTCTGAAAATAAGAATTGGAAAATAATCCAGACAGAAAAGTTTTTATTTTCAGACGGCATGATTACTTCAAGGCCGTCTGAAAAATCAAAATAAAGGAAACTCATTATGACCATTATCGTAACAGGCGCGGCCGGCTTTATCGGCAGCAATATCGTCAAAGCACTTAACCAGCGCGGTATTACCGACATTGTTGCCGTTGACAATTTGAGCAAAGGCGAAAAATTTAAAAACCTTGCCGAGTGTGAAATTGCCCATTATCTCGATAAACACGAATTCATCCGTCAAGTGCGCGGCCATCTTCTGCCTTACGATAATATCGAAGCGGTTTTCCATCAAGGCGCATGTTCCGACACCATGAACCACGACGGCCTTTACATGATGGACAATAACTACCAGTACACGCTCGACCTCTTGGACTGGTGTCAGGACGAACGTATTCCGTTCCTCTACGCTTCCAGTGCCGCCGTGTACGGCAAAGGTGAAATCTTCCGCGAAGAGCGCGAACTGGAAAAACCACTCAATGTATATGGCTACTCTAAATTCTTGTTTGACCAAGTATTGCGCCGTCGCATGAAAGAAGGCCTGACCGCCCAAGTCGTCGGCTTCCGCTACTTCAACGTATATGGACAGCAGGAGCAACACAAAGGCCGTATGGCATCCGTCGCCTTCCACCATTTCCATCAATACCGCGAGCATGGCTATGTCAACCTGTTCGGTGCCAATGACGGCTACGGTAACGGCGAACAAACCCGCGACTTTGTCAGCGTAGAAGACGTCGCCAAAGTTAACCTTTACTTCTTCGATCATCCTGAGCTTTCAGGCATCTTCAATCTCGGTACAGGCCGTAGCCAACAGTTTAACGAACTTGCCGCCGCCACCGTCAACGCCTGCCGTGCAGCCGAAGGCAAGCCTGAAATGAGTTTGAAAGAGTTGGTTGAAGAAGAGCTTATCCGTTATATTCCATTTCCAGATGCACTTAAAGGCAAATATCAGAGCTTTACTCAAGCGGACATCACCAAGCTGCGCGAAGCCGGGTATAAAGAAGAATTCTTGGATGTAAAACAAGGCGTCAGCCGTTACGTTAAATGGATGCTGGAGAATTTGGTTTAAGTTCTTTGCTTAAATGAAGAAAGGCCGTCTGAAAAAGGATTTTCAGACGGCCTCATCATTTTGGGAGGCTTTAAAATTATAAATTTGCCTTTATTCGATAAGAATGGAAATAGCGTTTTTTACAACAAAGGTTTCAAAAAGGCTTAGTAGGGTAGCAGTGGATCTGCTGGAGTATTTGTAAAAGCTGTTGAGATATTATAGGTGTGAATAGATGAAATGAGACGATGCTATAACCAGTAAAATAAAAATGACTGGAAGTTTTTTAGTCTATTTATATTTAGGGACTGTACTAGATTATCCATCTTTACTTTTTTCTTTAATTTTTAGTATGTTATCTTGGTATTTCGAGGGTAGTATATCTGCTAATCTAGTACAGCACTTTAAGAAATCTTCAAAAACATTTGGATAGATAATATGTTTGAACGGATAAAAATTTCTTCTATTATTGTGAATAATTTCGACGAATATTCATTATGCCAAGAGAAAAATCTATTTTT
>NZ_KV830575.1:334682-335614 GCF_001836795.1 Neisseria sp. HMSC061H08
GAGTCCGATAATCGAATTATGGATCCTTTATCTATTTTAGATATATTGATTGGGGAATCAGAACAAGTTTCTTCTGATTTTGTTATTGAACCATATCAAGTACCATTTTTTGAAAGATTTAGTGAATATTTTATTTGTTTTGATAGGCGAAATTTAAATAAGCCTAAACAACCTGTCTATTGGATATGGGATATGGAAAATCCCTTAGCTGATTCAATAGAGAGTTTTATTTATAAGTTATTTGAAAATCCTGATTTTTTAAATGAAATTTAGTAAGCCGTAGCCCATATGAAACCTAAACTCAACAAGTAGGATGCGTGCGGAACGCACGCATGCGGTTCTCAAGGTTTGAGCTAAGAGGCCGTCTGAAACAATAACTACGGTTTCAGACGACCTTTCTTTCAACAAGCCACCACAGCCATCAGACAAAAGCAACCCGCCGCCACAGCCATATCGGCCGCACAGCTAGCAAAATTATTATCCGAAGCGGTGTAGACACAACTCTAAGACGGCAAATTTTGAACGTCATAGTCTTTCGGGTATGACACTAAGGGCCGACATGATCAAACAGCGCGAAATCCATCTGGCCATACCCGCACAAACTAATAAGGAGCAAAGATTGCAGTTGCAACGTGTGGTAGAGTATGGCAAAAGTCAGAACATTACAGTCAAAATTACGGAGATCAAATAATGATTTTTAAACAGGATCAAAATTATTGGGCAGTTTTTTATGCTAATGAAGAAGCTCTGATTGTTCAAACATGTTCAGGTTTGGGGTTAACGGCAATAGACCACCTATATCCCCCCCATATCCTGCCATTGGATACCGACAATGAAACTTTAGGCACGACGGTCTTGCAAGCGTTGACAAACAGCAGGACTTTCGTTTATGACAGTCCAGAAGACCAAGATTTTTTTGATACCGAAAAATT
>NZ_KV830576.1:0-32229 GCF_001836795.1 Neisseria sp. HMSC061H08
GGGATTTTGGGGAATTTTGCAAAGGTCTCAAAAGGAGAAGAAATATTACAAACAGCTGTTCCGTTAATTGAGCAAATTGATGAGTTATTTTTCGGAAAGTTGGATAACAACGAAGAACAATTTAAGCATTTTCTTGTTAGATTAAACAAAGAATAAGAATATTATTTATGGAGTTGTCAATTTTGATAGCTCCATACTACATTTGAAACTCAAAAATAGAGCATAGCTATAGAACAGAAATTTATTCAAGAGAATTATTTACACCAAAATATAGAAGTCCTCTGTTTTATTTTCAAAAAGTAAAACAGAGAACATAAATGGTTGGCTCTTGAAAGCAATGTGTAAAAATTTTACGTTAATATTGTAAAATATAATGATATAATTACTCTGTTATCGGGGTTATTTTTACGTATTTTTAAGGAAGTTATCAATATTTGATTGCAACAAGTTGAAATAATTAGAGTTTTATTTTTTCATTCTTTCTTTATATAGAAACAACCGTTCTAATTATTGAGCAAATAAAAAGGCCGTCTGAAAAATAGACTTCAGACGGCCTTTAATATTATCTAAATAAGATCCTACATTTGTACCGAGCCGTTGACGGTCAGGCTGATTTCTTCCGAACCCGGAGAAGCCGGTACGCCATCTTCTATTCCTGCAGCCACTTCTGCGGCGGGGATTGCACGCAGCATTTTGGCGTGTGCAAAGTCTCCTCCGACTGGGCGGTTGCCGATATGGCCCAGGTTGAGTTTGACGATTTTGTAGCTGGAGAAGCCGAGTGTTTGGGCGAGGTTTTGGGCGCGGTCTTTGAAGCGCAGGATGACAGCCTTGCTCAGTTGGTCGACGGTTTCTTCGTGTTTTTCTTTGGATACGGAAAATGAGGAGTTTTCCAAAACGGCGATATTGATGCTGTCGGCAATCAGGCGGTTGAGTGCTTCAAAGTCTTTGCTTTCTACTTTGAAGTATGCGTGTTCTTCCCAGCCGGTTTGGGTGCGTTTGCCGTTGGTGTATTGATAGCGCGGGGATGCGTTGCGCTCCATCAGCTCGGCTTTAAGTTTGTTGTTTTGGGAGATTTTGTTGAACTGGTTGATTTTTTTCATGAAGGCTTGGTTGACGGCTTGACGGTCTTTGCCTTCTGCGTTGACGCTGAAATGCGCGGTCATGGTATCCCGCGGTACTTCCATGTTGGCAGATTCGGAAAATTCAACGATGTTGTAGTTGAGGCTTTCTGCTGCAACGGGCAGGGAGGCGGCTAGCAGTAGGGCGGTAAGGGCTGGGCGGAGCATTTTGGTTTTCCTTGTAATGCGGATTTTAAAAAAGTAATTTAGCATAAAATATGGAAACGTTGGCTTTGGGAAGCGTAAGGATTTGTATGGACTGAGGCTGTCTGAAAAGAAGTTACTTTGTATCCATCAGGCCGACTTCATGGGGATTGAGGCGGGCGTTTTCTTCTTGGCCTAAGCCGACCAATTTCCGCAAGCGGGTCATGTAGGCGTTGACATCTAGGCCTCGTCCGTAGCGTTGCGCTTCCCAGATGGTTTCTGCCAAGGCTTCCATCATATCGTGTTCGGCTTTGACCCAGTCGCCGTTGTAACGGGCGCAAAGTTGTTGGTGGATGGCACGGATGCCCGGGGGCTGGTCGATGGCGCTTTGCTCTTGCAGGGAAAGGTGTAGCGACATGTGCAGGAATGGGTTGCTTTCGCCGTCTTCGGGCAGCCATTCTTTATCTAAATATTGTTCGATGTCTTCGAGATAGTGTCCGTATTCGGGATGTGCTTCGATAATGCGCAAAGCTTTTTGTTGCAGGCCGTCCAATTGGAGCGGTGCGAGCCTGTGTTGCCAGACGTGGGCAAAAAATCGGCGGACATCGTGGGTGTTTACGTCATACATGATGGGTATAATTTGATTTTGGGATATGTGATTATATAGCGATTGCGATAAAAAAGGCCGTCTGAAAAGTGTGTTTTCAGACGGCCTTTTTTGACAGGGTTTAGCGGCGGTCGATGATTCGGTAATACACTTCGCCGTCTTGGACGTAGCCCAATTCGACGCGGGCAATTTCGGCGATGGCCTCTTGTCCGTGTGCCAAGTCTTCAACTTCCGCATTGAGGAAATTGTTGCGTAAAGTGAGCGTTTGGTTTTTTTCTTCCTGACGGACGAGCTGCTCCTGCAATTCTTCCGTATGCCCGACGCTGCCTTTGCCAAACCAAAGGCTGTACTGACAGCACAACAGTGCGAAGGTTAAAACAAAAGTCACCCACTTCATACAATCAATATCCTATATTTTGCTTATTTGCCCAGTTGGTAGAATGCGGCTTTGCCGGGGTAGTAGGCGGCTTCGGCCAATTCTTCTTCAATGCGCAGCAATTGGTTGTATTTCGCCATGCGGTCGGAGCGGGACAGGGAGCCGGTTTTGATTTGCATACAGTTGGTGGCAACTGCCAAGTCGGCAATGGTGCTGTCTTCGGTTTCGCCGGAACGGTGGCTCATTACGCTGGCGTAGCGGTTGCGTTTGGCCAAGTCGACGGCTTGCAGGGTTTCGCTCAATGTACCGATTTGGTTGACTTTGACCAGCAATGCATTTGCCACACCTTTTTCGATGCCTTCGGCCAAGATTTTTGGATTGGTTACGAACAAGTCGTCACCGACCAATTGAACTTTTTTGCCCAATTTTTCGGTCAGCAGTTTCCAGCCTTCCCAGTCGTTTTCGTCCATGCCGTCTTCGATGGAAATGATTGGGAACTCGTTAACCAGGCCTTCCAGGTATTCGGCAAATTCTGCGCTGGTGTAGGAGCGGCCTTCGGCTTCCAGGTGGTATTGGCCGTCTTTGTAGAATTCGCTGGATGCGCAGTCCAGGGCGAACAATACGTCTTCGCCTGCTTTGTAACCAGCGGCTTCGGTGGCTTCCACCATCAATTGCAGGGCTTCTTTGTGGCTGTTCAGGTTGGGTGCAAAACCGCCTTCGTCGCCGACGGTAGTTGGGAAGCCTTTGCTATCGCACAGTTTTTTCAGCGCGTGGAAAATTTCGGCACCGCAACGCAGGGCTTCGCGGAAAGATTTCGCGCCGACAGGCATGATCATGAATTCTTGGATGTTCAGGCTGTTGTTGGCATGTTCGCCGCCGTTGATAACGTTCATCATTGGAACAGGCAGAGCCATTGGGCCTGCGCCACCCAAGTAACGATACAGTGGCAGGCCTGCATCTTCAGCAGCTGCGCGTGCTACGGCCATAGAAACGGCCAAAGTAGCGTTGGCACCCAAGTTGCCTTTGTTTTCAGTACCGTCCAATTCGATCATGATTTGGTCGATATAAGATTGTTCGTTGGCATCGATACCGATGAGGGCTTGCGCGATTTGGTTGTTGACGTGGTCAACGGCTTTCAATACGCCTTTGCCCAAGTAACGGGATTTGTCACCGTCACGCAGTTCCAAAGCTTCTTTTTGGCCGGTTGATGCGCCACTAGGTACGGCTGCGCGTCCCATGACGCCGGATTCCAACAATACGTCACACTCTACAGTAGGGTTGCCGCGAGAGTCTAAGATTTCGCGTGCAAAAATATCAACGATTGCGCTCATGAATATCTCCAAATAGGATGGTAAAAGAAAAGTAGCTTTGTTACGCTTCAGACGGCCTTGAGGATGATTGCCGAAGTCTGATGAATGCAGACATTATACCGTCTTTGCCGGGCATGGCATCGGAGTCGGTATGAAACCGACTGTAAGTTTGTTTCACGTCAATATCGCTCAAACAAACATAAGCCGTATAGTGTAACATTTTTTACCCTTTTTAGGGTGAAAAGCTGATTAAATAAGGCATAAGGCCGTCTGAAAAACGGATTAGCCTTCACCCAAAATCATTGAGCCTACGCCGTCATCGGTCAGCACTTCCAAGAGCAGGGCGTTGGGAACGCGGCCGTCTATGATATGCGTAGCTTTGACGCCGCTTTTGGCGGCTTCGACGGCAGAGGCAATTTTAGGCAGCATACCACCGTACAGCGTGCCGTCTTCAATCAGTTCGTCAATGCGGCTTGGCGTCAGGGTGGTCAATAATTTGCCTTCTTTATCCAGTACGCCGGGGATATTGGTCATCATCAACAATTTTTCGGCTTGAAGTTTTTCCGCTAGTTTGCCGGCAACCAAGTCGGCATTAATGTTGAACGCTTCGCCGTTTTGGCCTACGCCGATGGGTGCGATGACCGGAATGCAGCCGCGCTCGACCAAGCCTTCCACCAAACGGGTATCGATGTCGGCCACTGTGCCGACTTGGCCGATGTCCACGCCTTTTTGTTCGGGCGTGTCGATCAGGAGTTTTTCCGCTTTGATGAAGTGGTTGTCACGGCCGGTAATGCCGACGGCGCGACCGCCGAAGGTGGTAATCATGGAAACGATTTCTTTATTGACGTGCCCGCCCAAAACCATTTCTACAATGTCCATGGTTTCGCTGTCGGTGACGCGCATGCCTTGAACAAACTCTCCTTTTTTGCCGACTTTTTCCAACATTTCATTGATTTGCGGGCCGCCGCCGTGAACGATGACGGGATGCAGGCCGATCAGTTTGAGCAGGACGACATCGCGTGCGAAGCCCTCTTTTAAGGCCGACTCGGTCATGGCATTGCCGCCGTATTTGATGACGATGATGGAGCCGGAAAAACGGCGGATATAAGGTAAAGATTCGGCAAGGACGCGCGCTTTGATGGCAGGGGAGACAGATTGTTGCTGAGTCATGGTTTCAACCTTGTTTCATAATTTCGGCCTTTATCTTAATCCCAAAGGCCGTCTGAAACAATATTTCCAAGCGCTTGAAATCCTGTTAAATCAGTTAAATGGTTGAAACCAGCCTCATGCAAACGGTAAAATGACGGTTTGCTTCGGCCTCTTCGCCGATTACTAAGGATACCCATGATGAAAATCAGCACCCAATTCGATGCCGGTTCGGTCGTTGTCAAAGACTTGAGCAACCCTGCCGATATCCGTCTCGCCCTGCGTCCCGACAATGCTTCGGAGTTTGCCCAATGGTTTTACTTCCGTTTGCAGGGTGCGGCCTATCAAAACTGCGTGATGCATTTTGAAAATGCGGCGGACGCTGCGTATCCTTTGGGCTGGGAGGACTATCAGGCTTGCGCCTCTTACGACCGCCAAAATTGGTTTCGCGTGCCGACCAGCTATGAAAACGGCGTGTTGACCATCAACCATACGCCTTTGTCCAACAGCGTTTACTACGCCTATTTCGAGCCTTATTCCAACGAGCAGCATTTGAATCTTTTGGGCGATGCGCAGGGCAGCGGCTTGTGCCGTATCGACGACTTGGGCAGTACCGTTCAAGGCCGTGATATTAATCTTTTGACCATCGGCAACCAAGTCGAAAGCGACATGAAAGTCTGGATTATCGCTCGTCAACATCCGGGCGAAACCATGGCGGAATGGTTTGTCGAAGGTTTGCTGGGTCGTCTGCTTGATCCGCAAGATCCGACCGCGCGCATGCTGCTTGACCGTGCGACTTTCTATATTGTGCCGAATATGAATCCGGACGGTTCGGTTTTGGGTAATCTGCGCACCAATGCCGCCGGCGCCAACCTCAACCGCGAATGGGAAAATCCGACTTTGGAGCGAAGCCCCGAAGTCTTTACCGTCCGCGAAAAAATGATGGAAACCAGCGTGGATTTGTTCTTGGATATTCACGGCGATGAAGGCCTGCCGTTTGTCTTTGTGGCCGGTACCGAAGGCGTGCCGAACTACAACGAGCGCATCGAAGCCTTGGAAGAACAATTCAAACTCGCGCTGCTCAATGCCAGCCCCGATTTCCAAGACGATTACGGCTATGACAAAGATGCGCCGGGTCAGGCAAACATGACTTTGGCGACCAACTGGGTCGGCAATCATTTCAACTGCCTTGCCTATACTTTGGAAATGCCGTTTAAAGACAATGCCAACCTGCCGGACGATGATTTCGGCTGGAACGGCCAACGCTCGCTGCGCTTGGGTGAGGCCATGTTGTCTGCTATTTTGAATGTGGTTGGCGATTTGCGTTAAACCGTCCGACACTGCATACAGGCCGTCTGAAAGTTCAGGCTTTCAGACGGCCTTTGAGATAAGGAACACACATTATGATGATACATCCCCAGTTTGATCCGGTGCTGATCAGCATCGGCCCGCTTGCCATCCGTTGGTATGCCTTGAGCTATATTGTCGGCTTTATCCTGTTTACGATTTTGGGCCGCCGCCGTATCGCGCAGGGCAATTCTGTGTTTACCAAAGAAACACTCGACGATTTCCTGACTTGGGGTATCTTGGGCGTAATCTTGGGCGGCCGTATCGGCTACGTTTTGTTTTATAAATTTTCCGACTATCTTGCCAACCCGTTGGATATTTTCAAAGTTTGGGAAGGCGGTATGTCGTTTCACGGCGGCTTCTTGGGCGTGGTCGTTGCCATGTGGCTGTTTGGCCGCAAGCACAACATCAGCATTTTAAAATTGATGGATACCGTTGCACCGCTCGTACCGCTGGGCTTGGCTTCCGGCCGTATCGGCAACTTTATCAACGGCGAACTTTGGGGACGAGTTACCGAACTCAATGCTTTCTGGGCGATGGGTTTCCCGCAAGCGCGTTACGAAGATGCGGAAGCTGCGGCGCACAATCCTTTGTGGGCTGAATGGCTGCAACAATACGGCATGCTGCCGCGCCATCCGTCTCAGCTTTACCAGTTTGCCCTTGAAGGCATTTGCCTGTTTGTCATTGTTTGGATTTTCTCGAAAAAACCGCGTCCGGCCGGACAAACGGCCGCATTGTTCTTGGGCGGTTATGGATTGTTCCGCTTTATCGCTGAATTTGCCCGTCAGCCTGACGACTATCTCGGCCTATTGACTTTGGGCTTGTCCATGGGTCAATGGTTGAGCGTGCCGATGATTGTATTGGGTGTGATTGGTTTTGTTTGGTTTGGCCGTAAAAACAGTGTTGACAAAGCGTAAATAAAACAAGAATAAAGGCCGTCTGAAAAGGTTTTCAGACGGCCTTTTTATGGCTTCAAGCAAACGGATTTCGGGTTTAACCGAAAAAGCCCATTTTAACTTGAATGAGTTTTTCCAACTCCGGCAGGACGCGGCGGCGTGAGACGAAGAAGATAATGTGGTCGCCGTCTTGGAGGATGGTTTCGGTGTGGTGTCCCATGATGACCTCGCCGGTTGCGCCGCGGACGATGGCGGCGATGTAGCAGTCGCTCGGCCATTTGATGCCGCTGATGCGGCGGCCGACGATGGCGGAAGTGTTTTTGTCGCCGTGTACCACCACTTCGATGGCTTCGGCCGTGCCGCGGCGCAGGGGGTGGACGGCAACGATGTCGCCGCGGCGGATGTGGGCGAGGATGGAGCCGATGGTAATCAGGTGAGGGGAAACGACGATATCGATTTTGTTGCCTTCGAGCAAATCGACGTAGCTTGAGCGGTTGACGATGGTAATCACGCGTTTGGCACCAAGGTTTTTTGCCAACAGGCTGGACATGATGTTGTTTTCGTCATCATTGGTCAGTGCGCAGAAGACGTCGATTTCGTCGATGTATTCTTCGTCCAGCAGGGTTTCGTCGGTGGCGGAACCTTGCAGGACGAGGGTGTTGTCCAGATTTTCGGCCAGCCATTCGGCACGGTGGGGTTTGTATTCGATGATTTTGATGTCGTATTTGGATTCGAGCTGCTTGGCGAGGCGGTAGCCGATGTTGCCGCCGCCGGCAATCATGATGCGGCGGGTACGCGCTTCTTTCGGACGCAATTCACGCATGATGGCTTCAACGCTGTTGATGTCGGCAGCAAACAGGACTTCATCGCCTTCAATGATGACGGTTTGCGGCGTTGGGACGATCAGGCGGTTGTTGCGGTAGATGGCGCAGATTTGGCAGTCCGCACCTTCGAGCAGGTGCTGGTTGATGTCGGCAATTTCACGGCCGATCAGCAAACCGCCTTTGCGTGCTTGAACAATCACCATGCGGACTTGGTCGTTGGCGAAACTGAGTACCTGCAATGAGCTGGTGTAGTTGAGCAGGCCGACGAGTTGTTCGGTAACTAGCTGTTCGGGGCTGATGGTTTCGGTAATGCCGAAGATGTTGAGGCTGCCTTCTTCGGGGTTATCGCTGCCGTCAACCGGATATTCGAGGTATTCGCTTGAGCGCACGCGTGCGATGCGGCTGGGGATGTTGAATAGGTCGGCGGCGATTTTGGAGGCGACAATGTTGGTTTCGTCGCTGCGGGTCAGGGCAAGCAGAAGGTCGGAGTCCGCCGCGCCTGCCTGTTCGAGGGTAAAGGGCGATGCGCCGTTGCCGACGATGGTTTGGACATCGAGGCGGCTGCTGATGCGGTTGAGCGCTTTTTCGTCGATGTCGATGATGGTAACGTCGTTGCTGGGAACAGAGGCGAGGTTTTGGGCGACGGTCGAGCCGACTTGGCCGCTGCCGAGGATGAGTATTTTCACGGTAATTGAGTGTGTTCGGTAAAAATGAAATTGTAACAAAAGGCCGTCTGAAATTGGAGTTTTCAGACGGCCTGATTTTTCAATCGGCTAAAGGATTACCAATAGCCCAAGGCTTTCCACCACAAGATGCCGACAGTGCTGAAAATCAGAATTTCGACCACGCTCATGATGAAGCCGGCTTTCCACCATTCGGTCATGTTGACGTAGTTCGAGCCGTAAATGACAGGTGCAGAACCGGTAGCGTAGTGGGTCAGCGACATCATGATGCCGGTAGCGGCTGCCATAATCAGGGCAAACAGCATCGGTGGTGCGCCCAAGGCCAAGCCTGCGCCGTAGAATGCGCCGAACATGGCGGTAACGTGTGCCGTACCGCTGGCGAAAACGTAGTGGGCGTAGAGGTAGGCCAGCATCAACATGGCACAACCGGCTTCCCAACCCAAACCCATGTGGGCGATACCGCTTTGCATGGAGTCGGACAACCAACTGATGAGGCCCAGTTTGTTGAGGAAGTTTGCCATCATAACCAAGGCCGCAAACCAAACGATGGTATCCCACGCGCTTTTTTCTTTCAGCGCATCTTCCCAAGTCAGTACGCCGGTTAAAAGACACAGGCTCAAGCCGAGGAAGGTGGTGGCGGTAGCATCAACTTTCACACCGAACAGCATCTCGGGAATACCAGCCCACAACAGCAGCAGAACCAAGAAAATACCCAGCATGATTTTTTCTTCACGCTTCATCGGCCCCATGGCAGCCAAATGCTCTTTTGCCAATGCAGTGGCGTTAGGGGTTTGTTTGATTTCGGGCGGATACAGGAAGTACAGCACCAGCGGCATCAGTAGCATAGCAAGCAGGCCGGGTACGATCATTGCCAAGAACCAAGTACCCCAAGAGAGTTGGATTTGCGAATTGGTGGCTTTGGCAACCAATTCGACTACCAGCGGATTGGGTGCGGTGGCAGTGATAAAAATCAGACAGGTAATTACGTTGGAGTGGAAGTTGACCAGTGAAAGGTATTTACCGATTTTACCTTCCGTACCTTTTTCAGGGTCAGAGTCGAAGCTCAGGGCAATGGATTTCATAATCGGATGTACGATGGCACCGCCGCGCGCGGTGTTGCTCGGCGTTACCGGACCGATGACCAAGTCCGCCAAAGCCAAGCTGTAACCTACGCCCAGCGTGCGTTTGCCGAAGAGGGAAATCAAGAGGTAGCCGATACGCATACCCAAGCCGGTTTTCAACAGGCCGCGCGAGATGATGATGGCGATACCGATCATCCAGATGAGTGAGTTGTTGAGGCTGCTCAAAGCGTCTTTGGTTGCGTCGGCGGCTTTTTCATTGGTTACGCCGGTCAGTGCAACCAAGGTAATGCCCAAAATCGCCATGGCGCCGATAGGCATGGCTTTGCCGATGATGCCGGCAATGATGCCAACAAACAATGCCAAAAGATGCCATGCGTCAGGCGATACGCCTTGAGGAACGGGGATAACGAACCAGATAAGCAGCGTCAGCACAAGTGCGACCGCAGCAGGAATTGGCTTGAAGCCCATGTCGAATCTCCTAATTTGAGGATTAAAGTATTGGGAAATCTGTTTTCAGACGGCCTGAGTGTTGCTGAAGCCTGTCTGAACGTATTTTGGTAGGTTCGGAAGGTATTTTTCTTATTGGGTTTCTCTTCAATCTTAAAAGAAGAGAAAGGGAGTTAGGTATCGTTTTTCAGACGGCCTTTACAGTAACAGGCCGTCTGAAAACAATGCCGTTTTACTCCTGTTCTTGTGGCAGGCCGTACTCTTCAGGGAAGGTGCGCAGCGAGCTTTGCAACACGGTAACCGCGCCGTCAATCAAACCGCAACGGCCGCTTCGTGGCAGCAGTTGGCACAGGCTTTGCAAGGCACGCAGGTCGTCTGAAGTGCCGATGCCGGTGTCCACACGGTTGAGCAGGCGGGAAAGCTGGAATGTGCCGCCTTTGCAAGGCGGGCATTGACCGCATGAGTTGGAAGCAAAAAATTCCACATATTCGGCTACTTTGCGCACCACGCTGGTGCCTTCGGAAATCACAATCATCGCGCCGGTACCGAGGCTGGATTTGCGTTCGCGTACGGAAACGAAGTCCAAAGGCACATCCAAATCTTTTACGGTCAAAAGCGTGTTTGACGGGCCGCCGGTAAATACGGCTTTAAACGTACGGCCTTCGAGCATACCGCCGCCGTGATCGTAAATCAGCGATTGAAGGGTCGTACCCATCGGCAGTTCGTACAGGCCCGGATTCAATACGTCGCCGGAGAGCGAGTAGAGTTTCGTGCCTGCGGCATCGCCAAAACCCAAAGATTTGTACCATTCCGCACCTTTGGCAAGGATTTGCGGAATATTGGCGAAGGTTTCGGTATTGTTGATAAGGGTCGGCTCACCGTTGACACCGCTTTCGGCTGGGAAAGGCGGCTTGCGGCGGGGGAAGGGGAAACCGCCTTCCAGCCATGAAATCACGGCAGTTTCTTCGCCGCCGATATAACGGCCTGAAGTTTCAACCAGTTGCAAGTCCAAAGGTTTACCCAAGTAGTTTTCGATGCGGATAAACAAATCGCTGTTTTTCCATTGCTCGATGGCCGGTGTGATGGAAGCGATGGATTCGGTTTGATGAGGGTTGACGTACAGAATCGCTTTGTTGGCACGGCAGGCAACGGCGGCAATTAGGACGCCTTCGATGACTTGGTGCGGGGTATTTGCCAATAGTACGCGGTCTTTAAATGTACCCGGTTCGTCTTCGTTGGCATTGCAGACAACGTATTTATCGCCATTTTTGCTTTGGGCGGCAACGGCGGCCTCCCATTTGCGCCAAGTCGGGAAACCTGCACCGCCCATACCGCAAAGATTGGCATCTTGCAGTTTGGAAACAATGCTTTGAGGATCGGCAAGCGCAGCCAGCAAGCCTTCGCCGCCACCGACTTTGCGCCAGGCGGCTAAATCTGCGCCGACTTGGCGGGAAGGATGCAGTAAGTTTTGATTGGCTTGGTTCATGATTGTTGCTCCTGCAAACCGGCGTGTTCGCGCAAATCGAATTTGCCGTAGTCGGGATATAAAACGGGGGCTTTGATGTCGCTGGTCAGACCGGCGCGGGTCATTTCGCGTTGCAGGTCATGGACGTGTCCGACACCGCCGCGTACTTTTTTCAGCGGCAGGCCGCAACCTGCGGCGGCTTTACCGGCACGGCGGCCGAAGCTGATGATGTCCAAAAGCGCATTGCCCATCAGGCGGTTGCGGCCGTGAATACCGCCGGTTACTTCGCCGGCGCAATAGAGGCCTTCAACGCAGGTTGCGCCGTCGCCGTTGATTTCGATACCGCCGTTTTGATAGTGCAGGGTCGGATGAATCATGACCGGCTCAACGGCAGGGTCGATGCCGCATTTGTGGGCAACGTGGCCGAGTGTTACCAAACGGTTTAATACGTCAGGATCGTTGGCAATCAGGCGCGGGGTGTCGAGGAATACGCCGACTTGTCCGTCGCGTACCACGCCGCGGCCTTCGCGGCATTCACGCAGAATCGCAGCGGCAACAACGTCGCGCGGTTGTAATTCGTCAACGAAACGTTCGCCCAAACCGTTGACCAGTTTGGTGCCTGCGGAGCGCACGGCTTCGGAAATCAGCGCGCCTGCCAAGTGTGGAGGGTGGGCAACGCCGGTCGGGTGGTATTGGAAAGAATCGACATCGCGCAGTTTGGCGCCGATACGGTAGGCCATCACCAGGCCGTCTGCAGTCGCGCCATAGTGGTTGGAAGTGGCAAAACCTTGCAAGTGCAGGCGTCCGCTGCCGCCGGTTGCCAAGACCACGGCTTTGGCGTGAACCAATACCAAGGAGCGTTTTTCCAAATCGTACAAAATCGCGCCGACGCAGCGGCCGTGTTCGTCTGATAATAATTCGATGGCGGGGTGGCGGTTGAGCTGAGTGATGTTTTCGTCGAGTTCGACCGCTTCGCGCAGTACGCGCATCATTTCGAGGCCGGTAAAGTCGCGGTAGCTCAAAATACGCGGTACGGTTGTACCGCCTGCACGTTTGCGGCTCAACATGCCGTTGCTGTCCGCGCCTTTTGCAAGGTCAAAAGTCATGCCCAAGCCAATCAGCCAGCGGATGGCGGACGGCGCGTCGGTAACCATTTGTGCCACCAATTCTTTTTTGCCTGCGTTGTGGCCGCCTTTGATAGTGTCGTCAAAGTGTTGCTGCAGGCTGTCTTCCGCGCCGACTGCCGCCTGAATGCCGCCTTCGGCCATCACGGTATTGCTGTCGCCGATACGTAGCTTGTTTGCCATGATGACGCGTGCGCCGGCTTCAGTCGCAGACAATGCCGCCGCCGCACCTGTACCGCCGCCGCCGATTACCAAGACGTCGGTGTTTAAGTGTTCTGCACCCGACAAATCATAGTCGTCAATCAGAGGCTGACTGATTAAGAGTTTGGCCAAATCAGGATGGCAGTAATCACCTTGGTTCGGGCCGATAGGTAGTTTCACACGTGCATTTGCCTGATAGTCAGGATGAAATTGGCTCAGCAATTCGTTTTTTTCAGGTAAATCGCCACGCAGTTCCAATGAGGATGCACGCAGATTGGCAAGGGCGGTTTCGTAGTCTATGCCTTGAATTTTGTTAGCCATCACAGTGCCTCCTCTTCAAATTCGACTTTCATTTTGCCGCTGTCGATTTCGCGCAGGCGGCGCATCAAATCCACCGGACGCAATGTACGCGCCGCTTTCATACGGCGGGCGAACAGGCCTAAGTGGTTCGGACGGATGTGTTCGGGGCAGGAGAGGGTGCAGAGGTTGCACATCACGCATTGGTCGAAGGTCAGCGCAGCCGCACCAAAATCGCCGGAAACTACTTGCGCTACGCCGTTTTCCACTTGCAAACCTTTAGGACAGGCTCGGTTACAGCCGCCGCAATGACGGCAATTTTGCGCTTCAGGGAAGGCCTTGGCGGTATCGTCCAACCAGTTCCAGCCGTCGCCAATCTCGCTCACGTCGTAATATTGGATATGCTCAGGAATAAAGTAGTCCAAGAAGCTGACCTGCATGCCTTCCTCGACTTTGGTCTCGCATGCCAGTGCAGTGGTTACTTCGCGCTCGCCTTCTTTACGAATCATGCAGCGGCAGGAACCGCATACGCCTTGACCCATGCAGCCGACGTTGGCAGTAATCGCATTGCCCGAACGTGCATAGGCTTGGATGATTGACGAATCGGCGGAAGCTTTGACTTCGTGGCCGTCTATGGTCAGGGTTAACAAATTTTCACTCATGGTTTGTTCCTGTGAAATTGGAAGTTGGAATAGTGGGTAATTTAATTAATTGTATTTTTATTACATCTATTGTGTACGTGGAAATATCCAAGTGATTTACTCAGAAATTCTTTTAAAATCAATATTTATCTTTATGAGTTGAAGTGTGTCAGAATTTAGTGATTTTGATGATAGGGGTAATCCAAGGTTTTATAGAAGGAGGATTACAAACAAAACATGCCTATTATTTAGACAAATTTATTACAAAAATTTGATTTTAAAAGTAAAATAAAATTACTTTTTTATTATAAATTTTAAAATATTCGTATATTTACTAGTAAAAATCATTATTATATGTTAGAAAATTTTGCATAGATTATTGTATATATTGAATAATGTTCTGATAGGCAAGCAAGTGAAAAAATTGTTATAAAATTTCAGAAAATCAAACAAGTTTGATATCAGCCAAGAAGATTGAGGGAGAAAATGACACGGATTTTACAATTGTGTATTGTATTGGAGAATAAGAAAGACCGTCTAAAATTTAGGTAGTTTCCTTTTAAATACAGGATACTAAATTTTTTATCAGATACTTAAGGCAAGCATTTTCAGACGGCCTTGGAATAAGATTATCATTTAAAAATAATGTAATTTTGTTTCTATGTAAGTGAGTGGTCAGTGGATATAGATTATCAATAACCAAGTGATTTAATGCGATATTAAATTCTATTTAAATCAATAAGGTATGAAAATGATATTGTCTGGATTATTCATTTGAAAGCACTATTACACTATTGAAGGCCGTCTGAAAAAATTGGTCTCTTAAGAAATAAATAAATCCTCCCTACCATGACTCCGAAAAGGAACACAATCATGACCGTCATCAAGCAAGAAGACTTTATCCAAAGTATTTTCGACGCTTTCCAATTCATCAGCTACTACCATCCTAAAGACTACATTCAGGCTTTATACAAGGCTTACCAAAAAGAAGAGAACCCTGCCGCCAAAGATGCGATGGCGCAGATTTTGGTCAATAGCCGTATGTGTGCTGAAGGCCATCGTCCGATTTGTCAGGATACCGGTATTGCGACCGTATTCTTGAAAGTGGGCATGGATGTACAGTGGGATGCCGAGATGAGCGTACAGGAAATGGTTAACGAAGGCGTACGCCGTGCATACACCTATCCTGACAACAAACTGCGCGCCTCTGTATTGGCCGACCCGGCTGGCAAACGTCAAAATACCAAAGACAACACGCCTGCCGTTGTACACATGGAAATCGTAAAAGGCGACAAAGTCGAAGTTACTTGTGCAGCCAAAGGCGGCGGTTCTGAAAACAAAACCAAAGTTGCCATGCTCAACCCTTCAGACAATATCGTTGATTGGGTATTGAAAACCGTTCCTCAAATGGGTGCAGGCTGGTGTCCTCCGGGCATCTTGGGTATCGGTATCGGCGGTACGCCTGAAAAAGCAGTGTTGATGGCCAAAGAAAGCCTGATGAGCCATATCGATATTCAGGAACTCAAAGAAAAAGCCGATTCCGGTGCAGAATTGTCTACGACCGAAGCCCTGCGCTTGGAACTCTACAAAAAAGTAAATGCCTTGGGCATTGGCGCACAAGGTTTGGGCGGTTTGAGCACCGTGCTGGATGTCAAAATCCTTGACTACCCAACCCACGCGGCTTCCAAACCGATTGCTATGATTCCAAACTGCGCGGCTACCCGCCACATTGAATTTGAATTGGACGGCTCAGGCCCGGCCAAACTGGAAGCCCCATCCTTGGAAGACTGGCCGGATCTGACTTACAGCCCGGACAACGGCAAACGTGTCGATGTCAACAATCTGACCAAAGAAGAAGTGGCCACATGGAAAACCGGCGACGTGTTGTTGCTGAACGGTAAAATCCTGACCGGCCGCGATGCCGCGCACAAACGTTTGGTTGATATGCTCAACAAAGGCGAAGAATTGCCGGTAGATTTCACCAACAAACTGATTTACTACGTTGGCCCGGTTGATCCAGTCCGTGACGAAGTTGTTGGCCCGGCTGGTCCGACTACTTCCACCCGTATGGATAAATTCACCCGCCAAATGCTGGAACAAACCGGCCTCCTGGGTATGATCGGTAAATCCGAACGCGGCGCAGCAACTTGCCAAGCCATTGCCGATAACAAAGCTGTTTACCTGATGGCTGTCGGCGGCGCGGCATATCTGGTTGCCAAAGCCATTAAAGCATCTAAAGTCTTGGCGTTCCCAGAATTGGGTATGGAAGCGATTTACGAATTTGAAGTCAAAGACATGCCTGTGACCGTTGCGGTGGATAGTAACGGTGAATCGGTTCACGCTATTGCACCAAAACAATGGCAGGCCAAAATCGGTATTATTCCGGTTGAAGCTTGATATTTGACCGAATAATCAAAGGCCGTCTGAACGATTTCAGACGGTCTTTTTTTGCTTACAAATAATTCAAATGTTTTCAAACGAGTAAATTTCCCTTTCTAAAAAGCACTTGTCAAAATCAGCGTTTGAAACTAGAATTCACAGCTTATCGAGTCGGAGTGTGGCGCAGTCTGGTAGCGCACTTGCATGGGGTGCAAGGGGTCGAAGGTTCGAATCCTTTCACTCCGACCAAAAAATTGGAAAGAGCCGTTTTAAAAACGGCTCTTTTTTCGTTTGGATGATTTATCTGAATAATGTATCCGAATGGATTTTAAAACTTAATACCAATGCCGTCTGAAACAAAACCTACTTTCTCAAAGCAGGTTTTGTTGCTTATAAGCAGAACTATTCGGCACTATCTTTCAATGTGTCTTTATAAGTATAAAGATAAGATGCGCCGACAAAGGATGCGCCACCGACGACATTGCCCAGGAATACGGGAATCATGTTGAAGAAAAATTGCCCCCATGTGATGTTTGCGCCTGCCAAAATACCCGCTGGGATAACGAACATATTGGCGACAAGGTGTTGGAAGCCGTTTAATACGAAAATCATGACGGGGAACCAAATGGCCAGCATTCGTCCGGTTGTGTTTTTGGCGGCAAAGTGCAGCCACGCGCCCATACAGACCATCCAGTTACATGCTACTGCTGATACAAAAGCACGGCCGAAATCCATATGGACTTTTGCTTCCGCCACGACAATGGTTTTTTCTGCAACGCTGCCTTCAATCATGCCGACATAGTATCCGAGGAAAAATGCCATCGCCAGCGTACCCACCAAATTGCCCATGCAGACGATAACCCAGTTGCGTAGCAGCATTTTGGAGGAAATCCGTCCGGCCAATCTGCCTAAAGACATAATCATCATGTTGCTGGTTACCAGTTCGCCGCCGCCAAGTAGGATACAAATCAAGGCGATAGGGAACACGGCTGCGCCGAGTAAAGTGGCAAAACCGCTCCATTCATGAGGTATGCCGCTGACTACTTTTAAATAGGCAAGATATCCAAAGCCGATGTATCCGCCGGCTAAAACGCTCAAGATTGCCAGTGTGGGAATGCTGGATTGTGCTTTGGCGCAGCTTTTGTCGAGAACAACCTGTAAAATTTCCTGTGGGTATAAATCGCGCGAAGCCATGATGTTCCTTAAAGTGGGTTGAGGAGGAAACGTTGTTTTAAAGGTGGTACAAACTGTCGCGGTAGAGTAGTGTTATAGGGAGCCGGTGTACGGTCTTTGTCTTATCAATTCAATAAGCTTGAATTAAACCTAAAAAACAGATACTTCGCCTTGCTTTAGCTCAAAAGAAATATTATTACATTTTGTCTCCATATTCAAAAAGGCCGTCTGAACATTGAAATTTCAGACGGCCTTGTTTTGATTTTTAAACTTACAAATGTGCCAGCTTTGCATTGCCTTCGCGAGGAATAGGGCGCGGATTGCCTTGTGAATCGATGGCAACGTAAGTGAATACGGCTTCGGTGACCAGTTGGCGGTCTTCCGTTACCATGTCGTTCATCAAAGTCTTCACCCACACTTCGATTTTCAGTTGCAAAGAAGTATTGCCTACACGGACGCAATGACCGTAGCAGCATACAACGTTGCCGACTTTTACCGGTCTGATGAAATTCATTTCTTGAACGGCTACGGTTACAATTCGTCCCTGTGCGATTTCTGCCGCCAAAATACCACCGCCCAAATCCATTTGCGACATAATCCAGCCGCCGAAGATGTCCTGATTAGGGTTGGTATCGCGCGGCATGGCTACTGTACGCAATAAAAGTTGTCCTTCGGGTGCGGCATGGGTTTGTTTGTTGTCAGCCATAAAAAATCCTGTCAAAAAGTGGTATTTTACGCCATTTGTGGCGTTAAACCTATGTAGGCCGTCTGAAAAATCAGCAGGTAAAGTGTTACAATTAAATATATTCATCAGACAAAGGAGAAAGCTCATGCATCCGATTCAAGAACCACGAAATAGCGGCCTTTTACGCGTATCCGACATTCACGAAATCTACTGGGAAGAGTCAGGCAATCCTGATGGACACCCCGTGATTTTCCTGCATGGCGGCCCCGGAGCAGGCGCATCACCGGCTTGCCGAGGCTTTTTCAATCCAGAACATTTCCGCATCGTCATCATCGACCAACGCGGCTGCGGACGCTCCAAACCGTATGCCTGTATCGAAGACAACACCACATGGGATTTGGTTGCTGATATTGAAAAAGTACGCGAAATGCTCGGCATTCAAAAATGGTTGGTTTTCGGCGGCTCATGGGGCAGCACCTTGTCGCTGACTTATGCCGAAACCCATCCCGATCGCGTCAGCGGCTTAGTTCTGCGCGGTATTTTCCTGTGCAGGCCGTCTGAAATGGCATGGCTGAACGAAGCAGGTGGCGTCAGCCAAATTTATCCGGCTCAATGGCAAAAATTCATTGCTCCTGTAGCCGGAAACAAACGCCAAGCCCTAATCAAAGCCTACCATGAAATGCTGTTCAGCGAAGATGAAGCCACGCGCCTCAAAGCAGCCAAATCATGGGCAGACTGGGAAAGCTACCTTATTCAGTTTGAACCCAAAGACGTGGATGAAGACCCGCAAGCCTCCCTTGCCATCGCAAGAATGGAAAACCATTATTTCGTGAACGAAGGCTGGCTGCAGGGCGATAAAGCCATCTTGGCAAACATCGGCAAAATCCGCCATATTCCAACCATCATCGTCCAAGGCCGCTACGACCTATGCACCCCGATGCAAAGCGCGTGGGAACTCTCGCAAGCCTTCCCAGAAGCAGAATTGAGAATTGTCCAAGCAGGCCACTCTTCTTTTGATCCTTCGCTTTCCGAAGCTTTGGTAAAAGCAGTAGAGGATATTAGAAGCAAGTTATAAAGGGTAATCAATAACAATGCCGTCTGAAAAAGTTTCAGACGGCATTTTTTCTATTTACATGTTAAATTTAATATCATATTATCATTGCATGATATCAGTTTGAATTTTTTAGAATTTCAATATGAAACCCCTCATTTACTACGCCCATTCCGCCCAAGACGAACTCGGCAACCTCTTGCCTTACGAACACTGGCAAACCTTGCAAAGCCATTCGGTCAATGTTGGGGAAATGGCGGCGGAGTTTGCTCGGGTGTTTGGTGCGCAGGAAATTGCCTACCAGACGGGACAACTTCACGATTTAGGGAAATATTCAGAACCCTTTAATCAGCGATTGCATGGTGGCCCATCAGTCGATCATGCTACCGCTGGAGCCAAGATTGCTGTCGAACATTGGGGCAATGTTATCGGCAAGCTGATGGCGTTTTGCATCGCTGGGCATCATTCGGGGCTTGCAAATGGCAATGGCGAAGGTGATAACCGACGTACGTTAAAGAATCGTTTGGCGTTGCAATTTGGCGAAGATATTCCCGCTCTCGATAACCTATGGCAACAAGAAATCAAGCTCCCTCAAAACCTGTCCGCACCGCCACTCAAAGCCGATGTGCATCATCCTTTTTTCTCCTACGCTTTTTTCACCAGAATGCTCTATTCCTGCTTGGTGGATGCCGATTATCTTGATACTGAAGCCTTTTATTCAAACCTAGAAAACAAAGCCGTCGAGCGAGGCGGTTATCCTGATTTAAACGCCTTACAACACAATTTCAATCAATTTATCAACGATTTCAGACGACGTATCGCCCAAGCTTCAGAGCAAACCGAAGCCGAAAAACGCAATGCCGCTTTAAACCGCCTGCGCAGCGAAATTCTCGATCATGCCGTAGAACAAGCGGCACAAGCGCAAGGGCTGTTCACGCTCACTGTGCCGACGGGCGGCGGCAAAACTTTCACTTCCATGGCGTTTGCGTTGGAACACGCCAAACGGCACGATATGCGGCGCGTGATTTACGTCATCCCGTTCACCAGCATCATTGAACAAAATGCCGCCGAATTCCGCAAAGCCTTTGGCGAATTGGGCGAACAAGCCGTGTTGGAGCACCATAGCACCTTTGACGACGGCAAACTGCAAAATGAGGCCACCAAAGACAAATTGCGCCTTGCCTCGGAAAACTGGGACGCGCCGATTGTCGTGACCACCGCCGTGCAATTCTTTGAATCCCTCTTTGCCGACCGCTCCTCGCGCTGCCGCAAACTGCATAACATCGCAGGCTCCGTCATCATCTTCGACGAAGCGCAAATGCTGCCGCTTAATCTTTTGCTGCCCATTATGCAAGCCATCAAAGAATTGGCGCAGAACTACCGCTGCAGCATCGTCATGTGCACCGCCACCCAGCCTGCCGTGCAAGCTGAAAACGGCTTCTATCGCGGCTTTGAGAACGTGCGCGAAATAGCCCCAAAACCGACCGCACTTTTCGACAAACTGCGCCGCACCACAGTGCAACACATCGGCACACAAACCGACGCCGACCTGCTCGCTAAACTTGGCGAACACCCGCAAATGCTCGTCATCGTCAACAACCGCCGCCACGCCCGCAGCCTGTACGACCAAGCCAAACACTTTGACGGCACGTTCCACCTGACCACCTTAATGTGCGCCAAACACCGCAGCCAAAAGCTCGATGAAATCCGAGGCCGTCTGAAAAACGGCGAACCCTGCCGCGTCATTGCCACCTCCTTAATTGAAGCAGGTGTTGATGTGGATTTTCCGCTGGTGATGCGCGCCGAAGCAGGTTTAGACAGCGTCGCGCAAGCTGCCGGACGTTGCAACCGCGAGGGCAAAAGGCCGTCTGAAAACAGCTTTGTCTGGATATTCGCGCCCGAAGAACAATGGAAAGCCCCGCCTGAACTTGCCACCCAAGCCGCCGTTATGCGCCTGACCGCCGACAGCTTTTCAGACGACCTCTTATCCACCCAAGCCGTCGCAGCCTATTTCGCCGAGCTTTATCAATTAAAAGGCAGCGAACTAGACAATAAAAAAATTCTGAAAATGCACAACGATACAGGGCAAAGCCTTGATTTCCCATTCCAAACCATCGCCGACAAATTCCGCATGATCGAAAGCCATATGCAGGCGCTGATTATTCCGTTCGATGTTGATGCCGAAAACCTCATCAGCAACCTGCACCACGCCGACCACATCGGTGGACTGCTACGCAAACTGCAACCCTACATCGTCCAAATCCCCGAAAAAGCCCTCGCCGCTTTATATAAAGCAGGGCGTATTGAACCGATTAACGAGAAAAACTTCGGAAAACAGTTTTATACACTGATCGGGCTGGATTTGTATGATGAGGTGGCGGGGTTGAGTTGGGAGGATACGGCGTTTTTGAAGGGAGAGAGTTTGGTGTTTTGATTAACTTAACAGCTTTAGAAAAAAATATTGCATTCTCCTAAAAGTAGGGAGATAATTGACTCGTAATAAAAATTATGAGTGATTGGTGGAGATAAGATAATGACTGAGAAATTTGATTTAAGTGAAGCAAAAGTTGAAAAAGTAATTGTTCATAAAATAGGGAATCAGTTCAGAGATGAAGGTATGCAGTTATCCGATGCTGAACTAGAAAACCACTCAGCCTTAGATGAACTTTTATTAAAACATTTTCTTCTTCCTGTTTTAAGGAGTGAAAATGAATATACTCTAACTCATGAATCTAATATCAATCTTAATTTAGTTAAGCATTATACATCGCTGATATTTGAAGATAATGAAAATTTCTTTAATGCTTCTTTGGCTATAGCAAAACATTTATATATTTGCTCATCTCATCCAAATATTGGCGGAGGAGAATTTATTGAAATATTATTTACTGGAATAAAATATGCTGAACAATATATTCAGGCTATTGGCTTATTTAGAATTGAGACCAAAAACAGCTATTTAGATGTTGAAAATCACAATGGAATCATTGAGATTATTAAACGAGATGGTATTGCTATCGATTCTATTCAAAAAGGTGCTGTAATTTTATCTATTGAAGATACTACTTTTATTATTGATAGCTTAGGAAAGAAAACCAAATATTGGTTAGAGTCATTTATAAAAGCCACTCCTAAAAATACCCCTAAAAAATATACACAGATAATCGGTGGAATTAGCGCTGCAATTTCCAAGAAAATTACGACTCCAGAAAGTATGTTGAAATTTTCAGAATCTTTAGCAAATGAAGATTCATTCTCAATTAATCAATTAAAAAAAATATCTAGTAATTTTCTTCATGAAGAAGATATTAATTCTATTGTGGATGGATTTGGTGTTAAACATGGGATTGATTTAGATGTGAATTTTTTAGTTGATAAATCAAGACTATCAAAATATATCAAAGTAATATCAAAGAAAATTCCGTTATCAGATGGTGTAGATATTTTGATTTCAAATCCTAATACAAAAATTATGTCATTTGAAGTTCAAAAGACTGATTTTGGCTTTAAAGCAATCGTTGATATTAAAGAAGGAAAATAATATGGCAGGTGAAATTTCAAAAAAATCTGGTGATATTGGTGAGAAGATTGCTGAAAAATTGTTAGAGAAAATAGGGTGGAAAGAACAAATTCATAATATTTCTATTGCATGCTCTGATGATAATCATGTCAATAGTTCAGGAAATCAAAAGAAAAGTCATGGAGAGGATATAATATATTTATATGATACTCCATTTCATGATGATACAACGGTTATAGCTCATATTTCTGTTAAACATAAAATGGAAGGATATGGAACTAGTGAGTCTGCTGTTACTAGCGAATTCAGGAGTCATATTAAAGAGCTTGAGGAAATTATTGCATGTGCAAGGTATGATGAAAAAATTAACTCTTTGATTGAGTTGAGTAGTATAAAAAAGAATAGAAAAGATATTGGAATACTAATATGGTTGCATAGCAATAAAGATAGCTTTGAAAAAAGTATTTTGCCAATTATTGCAAAGTCTAGACTAAGCTTAGAAGGAAATACACCCTATTATGTTATAGATAGTGCTAGAGCAAGCTTTCTTTTAAAAGTAATAAATGATTTAGAAAAACAATCTAATAAAGGAGAATATCAATTTTATTATCCTAAGATCGGAACTTCTATTTCAGTTGAATCAGATAGGAAAGGTCATTTTTTACCTATAGAGTTAATTGTTTCAGATATTATACCAGCTATTGTTCCAGTAGATAGTCAAAATCAATTTTACTTATATAGTAGGGAAAGTTTCAGCGATATAGCGTATAAAAATCTTATGGCCTATGCTTTAAATTTTTCTGCTGGCTTAGTTTCAAAAATTCATATTGGATTTCCTGATTACAATTCGGTCATAAATAAAGATATGGCTAAAATGATTCGTTCTTCATTTAAAGATAGAAGAGAAGAGATCATTCCTTTTTCTTACAATAGTTCAATTTTAGATTTGCTTCAGGAGTAAACAATGGAAAATAAATTAGATCTAAGAGGTTTGATTCCATCTGGAAATGAATTACGAGTTCTTCTCAATAGCAAACATATTTCTGAAGGTGAAATAAATAATACCCTAAAAAATAAAGGTGTATTTTGTGGGAATAGCGATAAAACTTTTTCTGTTCCCCTTCTTGTCGCTACACTGTTAACATCAAATGAATACTCTAATATTATTGATAAATCAATTGCAAGAAATTTAAAGCCTAAAAGTAAAATTTCAAAATTAGAGTTGTCTAATGAAGGTGCAAATTGGAAGGAACCTTTAAAAAACTTATTTTCTTCTGATTTTGATATTTTTCAAGATATTCCTAATATTGAAATAAATACTAAACCAAAACTTACATTTATTGGAGCTAATAAAGCTAAAATTCAATACGAGATAAAGAGAAAAGATTTTAGTAAAGATTTTTTGAATAGAGAGCTTGATTTTTCTGGAGAAATTATTATTGAAAAGCAAAATGATGGAATTAGCTTAGAATCTATTTATACTCATACATCTAGTGAGACCGAACTCATAAACCGTAGGCTTGGTATTGCGATCGCGAAAGAACTAAGACAATCAGGTGTTACTAAGAGTGATGTAGAAGAGAGAATTACTTTTGATAGTTTTAAAGATATAGAGAGAGTTAAGTTTTTCAAAAGATTAACAGGTGGATTAGGAGAATATTTAAAATTAGATAATGTGAATGAAATAGTTATTAGTAGGGAAGGTTCGAAAACCCCACTACCTAATGATCCTAAAGTCTCTTGGATGAATAACACAGTTACATTAATGAAAATTGATGGAAATAGGCTACATGATATCTTTTTAATGTCAGATGAAATATATTATAAGTATTACTATATTCATAATATGCTTGTAACCTATAAGTATTCTGGTGCTTCAAACTCAGGAACCTTGAAAATATGTTTTTTCTTTAGTTCGTCGTCAAGAAAAAAATTATCATTTGATAAAGATGCTGAACTTACTTTTGTGATAGCAGGATCTAACTATGAAAATCAGCCAACTGCTCCGAGCAGAAAGAATATTGAAAATGATATATCAGAGAAAATTAGAACAATGATTAAAACTGAATATCAGAAGATATTAAGTGAAAGAACATAACTAAATTATAATCTTCTATTTTTTAACATTTAAATATGGTTTATCGAAAATAATTTATAGTATCGTATTCTTAAAATACGTGTATTGAAACTAAAGCTGATATGTTATCAGTATTAAAAAAATCAGCCGCCTTCGGGCGGCTGTGTGTTAAGGAGTTTGTATGGCAAACCAAATCCGCCTACACATTTGGGGCGATTATGCCTGTTTTACCCGTCCAGAGATGAAGGTGGAGCGGGTGTCTTATGATGTCATTACGCCGTCGGCGGCGCGCGGGATTTTGGCGGCGGTGCATTGGAAGCCGGCGATTCGGTGGGTGATTGACCGGATTTATGTGTTGAAACCGATTCGGTTTGAGTCGGTGCGGCGCAATGAGTTGGGCGGCAAGATTTCGGCGGGTAAGGTAAGCGGCGCGATGAAGCGCAAGAGCGTTGCCGATTTATATACGCTGATTGAAGACGACCGCCAACAGCGCGCGGCGACGGTGCTGAAAGACGTGGCTTATGTGATTGAAGCTCATGCGGTGCTGACGGCAAAAGCGGGGGCGGATGAGACCGTTATCAAGCATATCGAGATGTTCAAACGCCGTGCGAAAAAGGGGCAATGTTTCCAGCAGCCTTGTTTGGGCGTGCGTGAATTTCCTGCCGATTTTGCGTTGATTGACGAAGACGATCCGCTGCCACCGTCGGCGTTATCGGAAAGCGAGGCAAACCGCGATTTGGGCTGGATGTTGCACGATATTGATTTTGACCACGGCAACACGCCGCATTTTTTCCGCGCACAAATGAAAGACGGCGTGATTGATGTGCCGCCGTTTTACGCCGAGGAGGTGAAAGCATGATTCTTGCGTCCCTTGCCCGTTATTACCGCCGTTTGGCAGCGGAAACCGATGAAATGGGCAACCCGAAAGTGCCGCCTTATGGTTTTAGCGAGGAAAAAATCGGCTGGATTTTGGTGTTGGATAAAGAAGGTCGTCTGAAAACCGTTGTGCCGAATCTGACCGCCGATAAAAAGCCGCAGCCGAAGTTGATGAGCGTGCCGCGCCCTGAAAAACGCACGTCGGGTATCAAACCGAATTTTTTGTGGGATAAAACCGCCTATGCGCTTGGCGTGGAAACCAATAAAAACAAAGCCGAGGCGAAGGAAAAGCCGTTTACGTCGTCTGAAAAAACCTTTGACGCCTTCAAGCAATACCACCTCGATTTACTGCAAAACAGCGAAGATGAAGGCTTGCAAGCCTTGTACCGTTTTCTGCAAAACTGGCAGCCTGCACATTTCGCTGCCGAAAATCTTCCTGCCGAAATGCTCGATGCCAATATCGCATTTTCTCTTGAAAAACCAACCGCACTTATCCATAAACGCGAAGCTGCGCAAAGCTTGTGGGCAGGCTGCCTGAAAAGCGACGAAGAACTCGAGGGTTTGTGCTTGATTAGCGGCGACACTGCCCCGATTGCGCGGCTGCATCCTGCGATTAAAGGCGTGTTTGGCGGGCAAAGCTCCGGCGGTTCGATTATTTCGTTCAACAAAGAAGCCTTTGCCTCGTTTGGCAAAGAGCAAGGCGCAAATGCGCCCGTTTCCGAACAATCCGCGTTTGCCTACACCACCGCGCTGAACTATCTGTTGCGCCGCGAAAACAATCACTGCTTGACCATTGGTGACGCCCGCACAGTCTTTTGGGCGGAAGCGGACGATAACGCGACGGCGCAGGCTGCCGAAGGCTTCTTCGCGCACGTGTTCACGCCGCCGGATGATGAACAAGAAAGCGCCAAAGTTTTCAACGTATTGAAACAAATAAGTAACAAAGGCCGTCCGCTGCAAGAAATTGCACCCGAACTCTCTCCCAATACCCGTTTTTATATCTTAGGGCTTGCTCCTAATGCCGCGCGGATTTCTGTTCGGTTTTGGCTAGACACCACCTTTGGGCAGTTGGCGAAAAATCTGGCGCAGCATTGGCGAGATTTAGCCCTTGAGCCTTGCGCATGGAAAACGCCACCGTCTATTTGGCGACTCTTATTGCAAACTGCCGTATTGGGCAAAAGCGAAAACATCTCGCCCGTGTTGGCAGGCGAAATGACACGCGCCGTGATTTGTGGCACACCGTATCCCTTAAGTTTGCTGTCGCAACTGATTACCCGAATCCGCGCCGACGGCGACGTGAACGGTCTGCGCGTGGCAATGATGAAAGCCGTATTAGAGCGGCGTTTTAGAAAAGGTTTTATTGAAGAAGGAGTTCCTATGAGTTTGAACAATGAAAGCCCGAATCGCGCCTATCTTTTAGGGCGGCTGTTTGCCGTGTTGGAGCGCATCCAATATCAGGCGTTGGGCGAATTAAACGCCGGCATTGCCGACCGCTATTACGGCTCTGCCTCCGCCGTGCCGTTTTCGGTTTTTCCGCGCCTTTTGTCGGGTGCAAAACACCATTTGTCGCGCTTGCGTAAAGACAAAGCCGGCATGGCGGTGAATTTGGATAAAGATTTGGGCGAAATCATTGCCAAACTGCCCGAGACCTTTCCACGCCATTTGAGCATTGACGAGCAAGGCCGCTTCGCCATCGGCTATTACCATCAAAAACAAAGCTATTTTGCTAAAAAAGAAACCGCTGAAACCATTGAAAACTAAGGAGCCAGAAAATGTCTGCCATTCAAAACCGCTATGAATTTGTTTACTTTTTTGATGTTACCAACGGCAACCCCAACGGCGATCCCGATGCGGGCAATATGCCACGCCTCGATCCCGAATCCAGCAAAGGCTTGGTAACCGATGTCTGCCTAAAACGCAAAATCCGTAATTTTGTCGAAATCAGCAGCGAAAACGAAGCCGGTTACGAAATCTACGTCAAAGAAAAAAGCGTGTTGAACCTGCAAAACAAACGCGCTTATGAAGCGCTCGGCATTGAATCTGAAGCCAAAAAACTGCCCAAAGACGAAGCCAAAGCCCGCGACATTACCGCTTGGATGTGCAAAAACTTCTTCGATATCCGCACCTTCGGCGCGGTGATGACCACCGAAGTTAACAGCGGACAAGTGCGCGGCCCGGTACAACTGGCGTTTGCCCAATCCATAGACCCGATTGTGCCGCTGGAAATTTCCATCACCCGCATGGCGGTCACCAACGAAAAAGACTTGGAAAAAGAACGCACTATGGGGCGCAAATACATCGTCCCTTACGCGCTCTACCGCGTGCATGGCTTTATCTCCGCCAACCTTGCCGCCAAAACCGGTTTTTCAGACGACGACTTGGCCAAACTTTGGCAAGCCCTGATGCTGATGTTTGAACACGACCGCTCCGCCGCCCGTGGCGAAATGGCGGCGCGCAAACTGATTGTTTTCAAACACGACAGCGCACTCGGCAGCCAGCCTGCACATAAATTGTTTGATGCCGTGAAAGTCGAACGCGTAAACGGCGAATCAGGTACGCCGGCAAGCGGTTTTGGAGATTACAAAATCAGCGTGGTTTCAGACGGCTTAAATGGCGTGAGTGTGGAAGAGTTGCTGTAAAAACACTTAAAAAGATGACCGCACTTTTAACCGAAACCCAAGGGGAAAATCAGGACACGCGCCTGATTCCCCTTTCCGCTTTGCAACATTACGCCTTCTGTCCGCGTCAATGCGCGTTGATTCACAACGAGCAGGCGTGGGCGGAGAACTATTTGACCGCGCAGGGCAAGGCGCTGCATGAGCGAGTGGATTCGGGCGAGCCGGAAACACGCAAGGGCGTGCGCTTTGAGCGGACGGTACATGTGTCGGCGGAGAAGCTGGGTATCAGCGGCGTGTTGGATTTGGTGGAGGTGGATACAAAAACAGGTCGTCTGAAACCCGTCGAATACAAACGCGGCAAGCCCAAACCCGACCCAATGGATGAAATCCAGCTTTGCGCCCAAGGTTTGTGCTTGGAAGAAATGACGGGGCAAATCGTCTCTGAGGGCGCACTGTGGTATATGCAAACCCGCCACCGCGTCCCCATCGTGTTTTCAGACGACCTGCGCGCCCAAACACTCGCCACCATCGCCGCCGTGCGCGAACTCTTAAATAGCGGTCAAACCCCGCCGCCCGACTACGGCAAACACTGCAAAGCCTGCTCGCTGGTGGAGATTTGCCAGCCGGCGTTGCTGGGGAAACGGGATAGGAGTGTGGGGTATGTGGAGGGGTTGTTTGAGTAAATGAACTATGGAAAATTTATATGAATAAAACTGTGCATTGGTTTGAATGTTTAATGAGTCATTTGGAGATAATGGAGGAGGCAAAGCGTAAATTTGTTCTATCACTTATTGACAAGCCTCTTGATATCTCAGACTCAGATATCAAAAAATATATTCCAGGTGTTCTAGGAAGAGAATTGTTCCTACTTAGGAAATATATTTCATACAGCCTAGCAAATAAGAAACATTTATTTACTAAAGGAGTAAAAAGTATCAGATGCAAAACATATATATTAGACAATGGAGAAGAAAAGTTAATAGATAACGCTAAAATTATAGAAAATGAATATCGAGAAAGGATAAAGGATGATTTGGTTAAAAATAATCTTCCACTCTGGCACCAACTATCATATCAAGATAAATGTAACCTTTATGCTTTTTATGCCTTTAGTGAATTTGTTTCATATATTTTACTGGGGATTATAGAGTATGATAGTAATTATGAAGGATGTAAAAAGTATAAATTAAATAAAGAATTATTGAAATCTTATAAGATGATTTGGTTTGCACGATACTTTACTAAGCAAAGTCATTTCTCTGATGTGATATTTAGGAATGAAATTAGTCGTAAAGTAATTCATAGAGATTCTTATTTATTCCAGAATTTTGTAGATATTGTATTAGATAAATATATAAGCTTCCATCCACTCTATACGAAATTTTTAGATTCCGCTGATAATGTGATTTTTTCAGATATCAGAAGATTAGCAGAGATCGTTTCATTTTTTTCATTGCAACATGATATTAAAGATATAAATAATACTCAACCAATTATTAGCAGGGATAAATTATATGAATTTGGTTTTTCTGAAGATGAAATTAAATACCTTTTTAAAAAATTAGATAATTTTGAAGTCCATGAAAATGATCGCATAGTAACAGAGCTAGATAATAAATTAATAAGACTAAATAATATCAATCTTAAATTTGCAATTAAAACAATATCATCTAAATATTTAACTAACATGAATAAGATTGGTTCATGGTTTGAAGGTGATTATCTTTTAGAATACCTAAAAAATAAGCTCGATAGCAATAGATTTATAGTAACAAATGGTATAAATGATCCCAAAGAGAAATATGATGCAGACATCATTATTTATGATGGGTCATCTAATCTAATATATTTCTGCCAGATTAAGCATAGAATCGCGACTATTCATCCATTTTTTAAGGACGAATTTAATGAATATTGCAGAAATGAATCATTGAATCATGGAATAGATCAGTTATGCTCTCTACGTTCAAAAGCACTAACTGATAAAGTTAAAGAGCAGCTTATATCAAGATTGGGTAAAAAAATAGTTAATAAATTAGATATGGCAAAAAACTGCAGATTTATACTGATACATTCTATCGAAAACCTTGATATGTGCACTAAAAATGGTATATCAATGTATGAGTGGAATACTTTTAGAAATATTCTCCAAGGAAAATTTTCATCTTTTAAAGTTTTGCCTAAAGATACTAATTTGAATTGCATATATTACAGTAATAAGCTACTTGATTTTTCGGATATTGTGAGCGTCCAAGACTATTTAATTAAAAATCTTCAAAAGATTTACGATGACAGCCTAAGTACTAACTTGGGTCCTGCAGAAGAGTGGGAAATTTTAAATGGAGCAAGAGCGTTGTTTATGTTTAATACATCTATTTCCTGTATGAATAGACCCTTTTTTACATCTAAATGGATATCTTGGGAAATTCCACTAATTATATAACGTTTTAATTAGGATTATTTCATTTAACTGACTGTTTTTTTAGATAAATAAACTAAACATTCCTTTAAAAAGCACAGTCAAAACCTAAGGAGTTCCCCATGCGCAAACTGCAAAACACGCTGTATATCACCACCCAAGGCAGCTATCTGCATAAGGAGCGGGAGACGCTGGTGGTGGCGCAGGAGCGTAAGAAGGTGGCGCAGTTGCCGGTGCATTCTATTGGGCATATTTTCTGTTTTGGCAATGTGCTGGTATCGCCGTTTTTGTTAGGGTTTTGCGGTGAAAATAATGTGAATTTGGCGTTTTTTACCGAAAACGGACGTTATTTGGGGCGGCTTCAGGGGCGGCAAAGCGGCAATGTGCTACTGCGTCGGGCGCAGTATCGGGGGTCGGAGCAAAATCCTGTGCCGATTGCGCGCAATATCATTGCGGCGAAGATTCAGGCGAGCAAGCGGGTGCTTCAGCGGCAGATTCGCAATTACGGCGAGAATGCGGCGATTCAAAGTGCGGTCGATGCTTTGAACATTTCGCTGTGGCAGTTGAAGGGCGTGGCGGAGCTGGACGTGGTGCGCGGTATTGAGGGCGATGCGGCGGCGCGTTATTTCGGCGTATTTGGGCAGCTTTTGAGCGAAAAAAGCGGTTTTTCTTTTGACGGACGCAACCGCCGTCCGCCTAGAGACGGGGTGAATGCGCTGTTGTCGTTTGTGTACAGTCTGTTGGGCAAGGACATCAGCGGCGCGCTGCAAGGTGTGGGGCTGGATCCGCAGGTGGGCTTTTTGCACGCCGACCGCCCGGGGCGCGACAGTTTGGCGCAGGATATTTTGGAAGAATTCCGCGCGTGGTGGGCAGACAGGCTGGTGTTGTCGCTGATTAACCGCGGGCAAATCAAACCGCAGGATTTTGTCGCCGAGGCAAGTGGCGCGGTGAGCTTGAAATCCGATGCGCGTAAGCTCTTGTTCCAAGCCTTGCAGGCGAAAAAGCAGGAGAAAATCGTTCATCCGTTTTTAGGCGAGGAAGTGGAAATTGGGCTGCTGCCGTATATTCAGGCAATGCTGTTGGCGCGGCACCTGCGCGGGGATTTGGCGGAATATCCCCCGTTTTTGATGAGATAGGTTTGCAGGTCGTCTGAAAGCGGGTTGGATGTTTTCAGACGACCGCTAAAGCAGCCTGCACATGGGAATACAAAATGCTGATGCTGATTACTTACGATATTTCGCTGGAAGACGCTGAAGGACCGGCAAGGCTACGGCGCGTGGCAAAATTGTGTCTGGACTACGGCGTGCGCGTGCAATATTCAGTGTTTGAATGCGACATCGCGCCCGATCAGTGGGTTGTTTTAAAGGACAAACTTTTGAAAACCTACAACCCTGAAACCGACAGCCTGCGCTTTTACCATCTGGGTAGCAAATGGCGGCGCAAAGTGGAACACCATGGCGCAAAACCGTCGGTGGATGTGTTTAAGGATACCTTGATTGTGTGAATCGCCAACCTGAGGTTCTCATGAAAATGCGGCAGGGTTGGCGAACTTGGATTGTTCTTTAACAATCAGGATATTGCGAATGCAGGTGTAACAGAAAAGGCTGTGTTATACTCGCGTTCACGCTTTTCTCGGGAGCTTAGCGAAATCGGGGCTATGAAACCTGACAGAGCAAGGCTTTTGAGAGGGGCTCCAGCCGCCTTCGGGCGGCTGTGTGTTGAA
>NZ_KV830576.1:32329-32555 GCF_001836795.1 Neisseria sp. HMSC061H08
AGCCGCCTTCGGGCGGCTGTGTGTTGAAACAAAACCGCTATGTCGATGATTTCAGACGGCCTGCCCCAGCCGCCTTCGGGCGGCTGTGTGTTGAAACCCGAAGCCTTGAACGTTATTTTTGGCGGTTTCTCCCAGCCGCCTTCGGGCGGCTGTGTGTTGAAACTTTATGGAAGTTGGCGGTGCTTAACATAGGTCGGCCAGCCGCCTTCGGGCGGCTGTGTGTTGA
>NZ_KV830576.1:32655-32877 GCF_001836795.1 Neisseria sp. HMSC061H08
CCGCCTTCGGGCGGCTGTGTGTTGAAACCCGATGGCCATACAATCCAAGACATGCACGTTTCCAGCCGCCTTCGGGCGGCTGTGTGTTGAAACTGCTATCGCATATCCTTTTATCTTTCGTGGATTCCCAGCCGCCTTCGGGCGGCTGTGTGTTGAAACAGATTTGGCAAAAAAAGTAGATAAAGAATGGGCCCAGCCGCCTTCGGGCGGCTGTGTGTTGAA
>NZ_KV830576.1:32977-33202 GCF_001836795.1 Neisseria sp. HMSC061H08
AGCCGCCTTCGGGCGGCTGTGTGTTGAAACAAGCGAGCCAAGAGAGGACGGCGGACTTGATATAGCCAGCCGCCTTCGGGCGGCTGTGTGTTGAAACTGCTATCGCATATCCTTTTATCTTTCGTGGATTCCCAGCCGCCTTCGGGCGGCTGTGTGTTGAAACCGTTTTGGCGTTGCCATAGTTTTTTAAAAAATCCCAGCCGCCTTCGGGCGGCTGTGTGTTGA
>NZ_KV830576.1:33302-33527 GCF_001836795.1 Neisseria sp. HMSC061H08
GCCGCCTTCGGGCGGCTGTGTGTTGAAACTACTGGAGTCCGAAAGACTACCCTGGCAATATCTCCAGCCGCCTTCGGGCGGCTGTGTGTTGAAACTACAAATGGCGTAGGGTTTGCATCAATAGAAGGGCCAGCCGCCTTCGGGCGGCTGTGTGTTGAAACATGGATTGAATTGAGGAGGAGAAATTGCAAACAACCAGCCGCCTTCGGGCGGCTGTGTGTTGAA
>NZ_KV830576.1:33627-76429 GCF_001836795.1 Neisseria sp. HMSC061H08
GCCGCCTTCGGGCGGCTGTGTGTTGAAACAGACGGCATGAGCAGCCTCAAAAACTGGGTAAAAGCCAGCCGCCTTCGGGCGGCTGTGTGTTGAAACTGTTGAACCTTTTTCCTGCAATTTCTCACAAATCCAGCCGCCTTCGGGCGGCTGTGTGTTGAAACAGAAAATTAGATTCTATGCTTTATGCCTTGTTATGACCAGCCGCCTTCGGGCGGCTGTGTGTTGAAACTCGTCAAGCAGTTTGCCGATTGTCTTGGCTTTTGCCAGCCGCCTTCGGGCGGCTGTGTGTTGAAACTACAAATGGCGTAGGGTTTGCATCAATAGAAGGGCCAGCCGCCTTCGGGCGGCTGTGTGTTGAAACACTTTATCAAGTCTGCTCATTTTCTTACTCCCAGCCCAGCCGCCTTCGGGCGGCTGTGTGTTGAAACTGTGATTAAAACAAACATCAGCAAAAACATTATCCCAGCCGCCTTCGGGCGGCTGTGTGTTGAAACGCCACGTGGCAGGCGGGCAGGAAATAAAAGCCTTCCAGCCGCCTTCGGGCGGCTGTGTGTTGAAACAACGAAGCAGAATTTAAAGGCACAGCGGTGTTGGCCTGGGCTGTGTGTTGAAACTCCAGCAACTACGAATTCTATGCAGACCTATTCCGTCAGCCACCTGAAGGTGGCTGTATGTTCAAATATCGTCCAAGCAGGCCACTTTTCTTTTGATCCTTCGCTTTCCGAAGCTTTAGTGAAAGCAGTGGAGGATATTAGAAGCAAGTTATAAAGATTAATAAATGACAATGCCGTCTGAAAAAGTTTCAGACGGCATTTTTTCTATTTACATGTTAAATTTAATATCATATTATCATTGCATGATATCAGTCTGAATTTTTTAGAATTTCAATATGAAACCTCTAATTTACTACGCTCATTCCGCGCAAGACGAACTCGGTAATCTCTTACCTTACGAACATTGGCAAACCTTGCAAAGCCATTCGGTCAATGTTGGGGAAATGGCGGCGGAGTTTGCTCGGGTATTTGGTGCGCAGGAACAGGCCTGCCAGACAGGACAGCTTCATGACTTAGGGAAATATTCGGAACCATTTGACCGCCGATTGCATGGTGGCCCATCAGTCGATTATGCTACCGCTGGAGTGAAAATTGCAAAAATGCTTGCTTTATAGTGGAGGTCAGAGTATAAGCTGTTGTTATCTTACTTTGGCTAGATAACTTTTTTAATGAATTAAAAGGCAAAAATAATGGAAAATAAACAAACCAATTCAACCATCAAATCTCGTGCGGCGGTGGCATTCGCACCAAATCAACCCTTACAAATTGTGGAAATCGACGTAGAAATGCCACGCAAAGGCGAGGTGTTAATTCGTAACACGCACACGGGCGTGTGCCATACTGATGCATTTACGTTATCAGGAAGCGATCCTGAAGGCGTATTCCCAGTGGTGCTTGGACACGAAGGTGCGGGTGTGGTTGTTGCTGTGGGCGAAGGTGTGTCAAGCGTAAAACCGGGTGATCACGTTATTCCTCTTTATACCGCTGAATGTGGCGAATGTGAGTTTTGTCGTTCAGGTAAAACCAACTTATGCGTCTCAGTGCGTGATACGCAAGGTAAAGGTTTAATGCCGGACGGCACGACGCGTTTTTCTTATCAAGGCCAGCCGATCTATCACTATATGGGCTGTTCGACTTTCAGTGAATACTCTGTTGTTGCAGAAGTTTCACTGGCAAAAATTAATCCAGAAGCCAACCATGAACAAGTATGTTTACTCGGCTGCGGCGTTACCACAGGTATTGGTGCGGTACATAACACAGCAAAAGTGCAAGAGGGCGACTCTGTTGCTGTGTTTGGCTTGGGGGCGATTGGTTTGGCGGTGGTGCAAGGTGCGCGTCAAGCCAAAGCCGGCCGCATTATTGCTATTGATACCAATCCCTCAAAATTCGAGTTGGCAAAACAGTTTGGTGCAACTGATTGTTTGAACCCGAACGATTACGATAAACCGATTAAAGATGTGTTGTTAGACATCAATAAATGGGGCATTGACCATACCTTTGAATGTATCGGCAACGTAAACGTAATGCGTCAGGCCTTAGAAAGTGCACACCGTGGCTGGGGACAATCCATTATCATCGGCGTAGCGGGTGCAGGCCAAGAAATTTCAACTCGTCCGTTCCAGTTGGTAACAGGTCGTGTTTGGAAAGGCTCGGCGTTTGGTGGTGTGAAAGGTCGCTCTGAACTGCCGAAAATGGTGGAAGATTCAATGAAAGGCAACATCGAGTTAGAACCATTTGTGACCCACACAATGACACTTGATCAAATCAATGAAGCCTTTGATTTAATGCATGAAGGTAAATCGATCCGTGCTGTTATTCATTACTAAGGTACGCGATGAAACTGATTGAACAACATCAAATTTTTGGTGGTTCGCAACAAGTTTGGGCACATCATGCCCAAACGCTTCAATGCGAAATGAAATTTGCCGTCTATTTGCCGGATAATCAGGAGAATCGACCGCTTGGTGTGATTTATTGGCTTTCCGGCTTAACGTGTACGGAACAAAATTTCATTACCAAATCAGGCTTTCAGCGTTACGCGGCAGAACATCAAGTGATTGTGGTTGCCCCCGATACCAGCCCTCGCGGGGAGCAAGTGCCGAACGATGCTGCTTACGATTTAGGGCAGGGTGCGGGCTTTTATCTGAATGCGACCGAGCAGCCTTGGGCGACGAATTATCAAATGTATGATTATATTTTGAATGAGTTGCCTAGTCTGATTGAGGAAAAATTTTCTACCAACGGCAAACGTTCCATTATGGGACATTCAATGGGCGGACACGGCGCATTGGTATTGGCACTGCGAAACCGAGAACGTTATCAAAGTGTTTCTGCCTTTTCGCCCATTTTGTCGCCAAGCCTTGTGCCTTGGGGAGAAAAAGCCTTTTCTGCCTATTTAGGAAAAGATCGCGAAAAATGGCAGCAATATGATGCCAACTCGCTCATCCAACAAGGCTATAAAGTGCAAGGTATGCGCATTGATCAGGGCTTGGAAGATGAGTTTTTGTCAACACAATTGCGTACCGAAGATTTTATTGAAACCTGTCGTGCGGCAAATCAACCGGTCGATGTGCGCTTCCACAAAGGCTATGATCATAGCTATTACTTCATCGCCAGTTTTATTGGTGAGCATATTGCCTATCATGCGGCATTTTTGAAGTAAACCAAAGAAGTGATTAGTGAATCGATCAAACGTTGGTATGAACGTTTATTTTTCATGTTAACGAAAATAAAAGGCATCAAATTGATGCCTTTTATTTTTTATAAATGATGAAAAATAATGCGATTAAAATGAGCTAGCTTGCACACTCTATTTAAATATCCCCCCATTCCAGTCCAAACCGTTGCAAATACTTTCTCAGTCGGTCGCTGTCATTGACTTTTGCCCTTTCTGTTCGGGAGACATTGAACAATGCACGGCCGGCAGCGGCCATATTGGGGTGTTTGCGGCATTCATCGATAACGTGTTGTAGTTGTAGTTTGTCGAACAAATCCAATGTGTCCCAATCGACTTTATCGGGGTAGTCTTGTGTTTTTTCAGACGGCCTTTTATGTAGGAGGCCGTCTGAAAAGGGTTCTTCCGACCATAACCATTTGAGGCGTTCGATTTCAGCTTGGACTTGTTCTACTTGTATCCTGCCTTGCGGCGCGAGTGTGGCCAGGCGCATGATGCTGGCGGCGAGGTCGCGGAAGTTGCCGCGCCACGGTGCTTGGTTGGAGTGGGCAAAGTCGAGGTAGGCGGCCAGGGCTTCTTTGTTGAAGCGGGTGGTTCGACCGAGTTCTTGCGAGGCTAGGGCAAGCTGGTGTTCGACGTTGGGTTCGATGTCTTCGCGACGGTTGGCGAGTGCAGGTAGTGGGTAATTCCAGATGTTGATACGGGCGAACAGGTCTTCTCGGAAGCGTCCGGCGCGAATTTCGTGGCGTAAGTCGCGGTTGGTGCCGGCGATGAGTTGGAAGTCGCTTTTGACTTCGCTGTCGCTGCCAACGGGATAAAAGTGTTTCTCTTCAATGGCTTTGAGTAACATGGCTTGTTCGTCCAAGCCCAATTCTCCAATTTCGTCTAAAAACAATACGCCGCCGTCGGCAGTTTTTAGATAGCCTTCACGTTTTTCTGCGGCGCCGGTAAAGGCGCCTTTTTTGTGGCCGAACAGGGCAGATGCTGCGCCGTCGCCGCGAAGGGTGGCGCAGTTTACATCGACAAATGTGCCTTTAATCAGATGGCGCGCTTTTTTCAACTCAAAAATCCTGCGTGCCAACATAGATTTGCCTGCGCCTGTCGGGCCGGAAAGCAGAATGGGGGAAGGGGAGTTGAGCGCGACTTGTTCGATTTCGGCAATCATGCGGTTGAAAGCGGCGTTTTGGGTGGAAATACCGCTTTTCAGGTAGCGCACTGCGTCATCGCGTACGGCGGCAAGGCGTTCTGCCAGTACGTCGTAACGAGCCAAGTCTAAATCGATGATTTCATAACTGCCGACATTGCCGTCCTCCATACTGCGTCTTTGATTTTTCGGCGGCGCAGTCTGCAACAGCACGCCGGGGATTTGACGCGATTCCACCAATAAAAACAGGCAGATTTGGGCAACGTGTGTGCCTGTGGTGATGTGGGTGAGATAGGTTTCTTCTTCTGTATCAAATGGATAGCTCGCCGCCCAATCGTGCAGTTTGGTATAAACCTCAGAGAAATCCCACGGGTTTGCCAGCTCCATAGGTACAAGATTGACGACCGTGTGCGGCGACACCTGCTGAATATCGGCTTTTACATGCTCCGCCAGGTCGCGATATTTCTCCGCATAAAACAGCTCCATGCGGTCAAGATGAAAATCTTGACGCTGATTCATGGCGACATTCGGCCGCCATTTCAACCAACGCCCTTGACCGAAACCGCTGTCCAATACCGTACCGAGAAAGCTGACGGCGACTTGTTTTTTGTTACTCATCTTTTATTCCGTTTATTCCGTTCGAGTCTCAGACAGCCTTGTATTCAAGCTGCCTTCTTCATGTTTGAGATAGCCTGAAAAACTCTTTTTACTCAGGCGGTATCACTAACATAGGAATAACAAGCGTCCATTTTTCCAGCTGTTTAGTACCGATTTTTTCTGGGATACGTTGGCGAAATGATTCTCCTACTTCGTCTAAATAACGTACTCTGAAAGTGTTGGCGTAGGCGGTAGTTTTTGTCGGCAACGGTGGTAATTTAACGGTACGGGCAACTTCAATATCATCAGAAAGGAAAATATATCTGCCATCCTCCGTTCGTTTCATTTCCAGTGGATCGTCTTTTTTCAGTTTCGCAGCAGTAAACAGGCGTTGTTTCACAGTTTCGACATTGTTGTGACAGACGATGAAGTCGATATCCAAATCACTTTTGCTGTCGACTTTTCCCTCGGCTGCCGTGTTTCGATAAGCCGCCAAACGTCTGTATTCGGTATTCAAATCAGGTAATTCGGTAAAGATTTGAGCTACTCTTTCAATATTATCAGGTAGCTTTGCCATCCAAGGATGCTCTGGAGTAGTTTGCAGTAGGGTCAATGTTTCTATGGCACGAGTCATAGCGACGTAATAAAGCCTCTGTTCGGCTTCGTCAGCTCCCTGCCAACCTCCGTCTAAAATGAAGACGTGCTTAAACTCCAATCCTTTGACTGCATGTGCCGTGCCTAGAAATATACCTTCCGAACGGGTTTCATGTTCATCACCTACATATTCGTAGAGCCAGCTTTTCAGAAAGGCAGACGAATATCGGTTAACAGTGCCACTACCGTTTTCAGACGACCCGTTGTCTTCTATGGGCGACGCTTGGATTTCTGCCTCACGACTCTCTGCAAGGTTATCCGACTTTTCAGGTAGCTTCTCATCTTGCAGTGGATATTCGTTTAAGAAATCAGTTTGTAATTGCCTAAACCAAACGCACCAACTGCCACCACTTTTTTTCACTTGTTCACTAATAAGTTCTGCGAAAGCTTGTGATGTAAAGCCTTCGGTTTGTTTTTCCACTCCTTCAATCAGGCGGACAAACTCACGGGTGTGGCGCAATTTGATTTTGCTGCTTTTGTCGGCACTCAAAAAATAAGGTATGCCGTTTTGTTCACACCATGCCTGCAGAGGTTTGAGACTGGCATTATGACGGGATAAAATTGCAATTTCATTCCATGCGACTTCGCTCAAGGTTTTCAGACGACCTATTTCAGTGATAACAGCTTGTCCCTGTATGTTGCTGCTGCTACCGAACGGCAGGCTGATGTGGCGCACACGCCCCTGCCGTATGCTGTCTGTTGCAGCCCATACGCCACCGTTGGGCTGTGTTTGACGTTCAGGGTTGATAACAATCGGATGCAGTGTTTTCAGACGACCTGTCAGACCATTTATCACGCTGTTGGCAGCGCTGATGATGTGCTGCGTACTGCGGTAGTTGTAGGTCAAATAGTCAGGTTGGGCAACGTCGTAGTCTTTTTGGAAACGGTGGATGTACTCGTTGCTGGTGCCGTTGAAGGCGTAGATGTTTTGGTCATCGTCGCCAACCGCCAGAATGGTCAGCTTGTCTTCTTCAGCCCGCTTCCTACCCGCAAGCGCAGAAACAAGCTGGTAGTGTTCTTCACTGATGTCTTGGTATTCATCTACCAGAATATAGCGGAAGCCCGCCATGATACGTTCGCGTGTTTCATCGTTACCATCATCGTTTTCAAGGTCGCCTGAAAGCATAGCGGCAGCCTGCCTGCACCATTCTTTAAACTGACTTTTGCCGTATTCTCGGTTGTTGCCGTCAAAGCGCACACCCAAAAGCCGCATTGCCATACCGTCATAAGTCATAACCGTAACGGCAGCAGCAAGAGGGCCGACCAGTCCGAACAGGCGGCGCTTGACCTCCTGCGCCGCCAAACGGTTGAAAGTCAATACAATGATGGCGGATGCGGGAACATGTTGCACCCGTAAAAGGTAGGCAACACGGTGTACAATAACTCGCGTTTTTCCTGAACCCGGTCCGGCAAGAATAAGACGGTTGCTGCCGCTTTGGTCGGTAACAACGGCTTTCTGCATCTCATTCAGCCCGTCTGTAATTTCACGCAGGGTTTGTGGCGATGCAGGCTCGTCCAATTCTTTCAGACGACCTTTAAACCATTTATTCTTAAAATTCTTTTCTTCCAAGCCAAAGTAATCACGCACCAAATTCAACCCTTCAGTAAGATTTTTCAGTGCGCGAAGGGCATATTCCTGCATCACATGGATTTGAAAGCGTTTTTCGCCGTAAAAAATGGAAAGCGGTTTATAGTCCTCCGCAAGATACTGGCGTTTAGCTGAGAGTGCTTTTGGATTGGGTGTAATAGTCATGGCATGTCTCAGAATGGTCATACCGTGATTGAGTTTGATAATGCCTTGTTTGTGCATAAACAGCAGTGTCTGCCTGAGCAGAAGCTCGCGACGGTCAGCCGGGATTTGTACCGATAATACCAAATCGTCGGCAAGCTGCTGCACCAATTCACCCATACGGGTTTCAACCATTACGTCTTTTTGACGCACTCCATTGGTTTTTGTCATTAGGAATGGTAAAAGGCACAGACCGATATTACGGCGAAGTTCGGCATTGTTTTGTAGGTTTTCCCAACTGTCGCTTTGGGGATTCTTGAAACGTACTTTCAAAAGGTTGTTGCCAACATCACGGATTTGGAAACTTCCACTGCTGTTTGTTCGCTCTGCTGCTTTATCATCGGCAAGCGACTGCATCAGAAGTTTGATTTCAGCAGGATTGGTTTCTAAACCTACCTCATGCATTTGGTGGCAGACAGCGCTCAATGAGAGGTTTTGCCAAATACCTTGATCTGCTTCTGGAATTTCGTTTTTTAAAATCTGCCAGAGTTTTTCCTCACAGGCGATAACTTGTGCCAGACGTTTGTCGGCAGGCTTTATGTTATCGGTACGCAAAATGATCGTCATATGCGTATCGTTGGTAAGGATACCCAATTCCTCCAGCTTTTTTAGATGACCTCGCAATTCGGTGAAACTACATGCTGTTGCCTGCACCAAATCATCGGTACTCAAAGGCGCGTCCTCTGGCGCTTTAAACACAATTTCGGCAATCGTTTGGTAAATTTCCGAGATACGCTTGCTGAACTTGTTTTTTTCAATAATTGCCAGCACCTCATCTAGATTCAGACGACCTGAGCGTGCGGGGAAAATACGGGTTTGATTTTCCTTACGTTCCAATAAGTCTGCACGTTCCAACCATGCCAATACGGTTTTGACTTTGGTATCTGCCTGTCTATCATCGCTGTCAAAACTCATGTACTCCTCGGTGTCGCGCAAAATTTCGCCACCTGTTGCCACGATTTCACCGCAATGGTCTTTGCCGTATGCCGCCTGATTCAGCCAACCAACTTTCTTCCACACTGATTTCAAATCGCGCAATTCGATTTGCGACATTTTGCTGATGGAAAACTGCGTATCCACGTCTTTGCCGTCATACAGCAACACGCATTTTGCCTCTGCCTGATCACGCCCTGCTCTGCCCGCTTCCTGCAAATAATTTTCCAGCGAGCCGGTGATTTCAGCGTGAATAACCAAGCGTACGTCAGGTTTATCCACGCCCATACCAAAGGCGTTGGTGGCGACAATAACGCGCAAATTACCGCCAATAAACTGGTTTTGAATATCGGCTTTTTCGTTGTTCCCCAAGCCTGCGTGGAAATGCTCACATGCCCAGCCTTGTTCTTTCAGATAATCTGAATAGGTTTCCGCACTTTTCCGCCGCCCGACAAATACCACTGCACCTCCGCTTTGATGATCAAGTTCACGATGCAACAGTTCGTTGATTTTTTGCTTTTTAAGGTCATCTGAAATTTCCAGCACATCATAAAACAGATTGTCGCGCTCGTTGTCACCAATAAATTGGCGGAATTCAATACCAGCCTCTTCACGGAAATGGTTAGTGATGTCGGCGAGGACATCAGGTTTGGCAGTAGCAGTAAAACAACTTATCGGAGCAACCGTACCGTTGTTTTTGCTGTGTTTAGCGATAAATTTGACTGCGTATAGATAGTCTGGACGGAAATCATGGCCCCATTTAGACAGACAATGTGCCTCATCGAATACCCAGCCGTTGATTTGGCGTTGCGAAATAGCGTTAATAAAACTGGTGTTGCGGAACTGTTCAGGCGCGACAAACAAAATGCCGATATCGCCTAAGGCTATTTTGTCTAAAATTTGGGCGCGCTCAACCACCTCAACCAAGCCGTTAAGCATAGCAGCGCAGGTAGCTCCTTTTTTCTCCAAACCGTCCAACTGATCTTTCATCAGCGATTGCAAAGGTGAAACAACTATTGTCAAGCCTCCGTTGCGGTAGTAGCGGTTGAGTGCTGGCAACTGATAACACAAGGATTTGCCGCCGCCCGTGGGTAGCACCGCCAGCGTATGCAACCCCTTCATACCTGATTGCACCACAGCACGTTGTCCACCATCAAATCCTTTTACATCGCGAAAAGTAGGTAGTTTGAAATAACGCTGTAACTGCGCTTCAGGATTGAGTGTATCCTGACAATAACGGCATTCCGTACTACCGCAATCATGGTCGCGCAATTCGGCAATCAGCCGAGCCGTATCGGGAAACTGGTGCCTCACCCACGGAGCTAACACAGAATTACCACCAGAGACATTTAACCAAGATAAGGCATAGCTGAGGGAAGGATATATGGCAGGATTGCGGATGTCAGTTTTCATTAACTCCAAAAAACGTGTACGGCAGACTTTCAGACGACCTTGATCATTGTTGTCCTGCATCATCAACCAAATAGTGTCGATCAGTTTCTTGACATCTGGCGATGTATCACGCTCGGGAATCATAATGTCTTCTGAAAGACGATACGGCAGGGGTATATCAGACAGGGCTGTCCACAGCGCAAACTCCTCGGGCTTTTCGGCTTTGATTTTTCCGAACGCAGTGCATTGGTCTTGAAAAAGCTGCCAGCAAGCGTGACAGTCGGCAAGCGGGGAATTAATTTCAGAAGAGATGATTTTATGGTTTTTGATTAGTCGGTGATACGGATTTTGCGGAAATGCCAAAGGCGAGAGCCATAGCGTATCGATAACAGGCACTTTAAGCCATGCGGCTTCGGGCACTACGGCCTTCAAATATTTTAAATCGTGCCCGAGGATGTTGTGCCCCATCAGCCACTTTAATCCACTGGTCAGATGAGCCATTTCACACAAGGCGGTATGAAAACCCTTTTCTCCACGAAAAGCTTTTTCAAAAAACAAACCTGAGTCGGGGCGGAATGCACCAATTTTGAACGGCTTGTCGGTTTTTGGATCGACTTCCAAATCAATGATAAGAACAGCGGGGATTTGTCCTTTTGTAGCAGTATTCATTTTTAGACGATCTCTAAACAATTTAAACAATTCTTTCCAAGACAAATGCGCCGTAATCATCGCCCAACGGCAGCTCGAAATCCGTATGCAGGATTTGGCGTTTGACTTGTACGGTTTCGTCAGTTTTCGGATTAAAACCTTCTTTTAAGGCCGTCTGAAAATACACACCGAAGCCACGTTTCTGCCACGCAGGCAGTTCGTTGAAATTGATATTGTTTTCAAATAACAAATCGTGCTTTTGCACGCGTGTCAGGCCGCTGACGGCATCTGTAGCGCGGGACACGCTTTCTCCTTTCTTGCGCAACATCCAATAGCAGTGGGCGTTGAGCGCGTTACGGTATGAGTCTTCATGCCGCCAGCGGAAGTAATCGACCACCAGTTTCTCATTCGGCAAAACGCAAACCCGTGCATCAAAAGCGGCGGGCTGCCCGTGTGCCACCGAAAAGGCGGCGCTGGCTTCGCCCGCCAATACCGAAATGATTTTGCGCGTTTTGCGTTTGAACGTATCGTCGTCGCGGCGCAACAGCAGCGAGATTTCGTCGCTTTCGGAATAGCCGTACGCCACATTGAAGCCGCACTGCATCAGATGGCGGACAGTGTGTGCCATCAAATCGCGGAAACGGATGTCGAACGGGGCTTCAAACTGCCAAATTTCCTTGGTCAGCCGTGTAAAACCGCGCCCGTCCAAGCGCACTACAATGAAATTTTCCTGCGGCACGCAGAAATCGTAAGCGGTTTCGTATTGCCGCAGGCGTTTGTCCAAATCGTCGAATCGCATCGCGTTTCCTCCGTATATCTTATCTTCTATATTAGTATCTTAAAATCTATTTTTCGGCATTCTACGCCTTCCGCAGCAAAAGGCTACCTGAAAATATCTTCTTTTTATTTTCAGTATATTATAAACAATTTTCTCTATTTTTCCCACGCTTGGCACGGCTATTGCAATATGGTTTTCAGGCACCGGCAAATGCCGGAGGAATTACAGCCTACCGATGCTCGAGGTCGCGGGTTCGAATCCCGCCTCTGCCGCCAACGATGGCAGAGTAGCTCAGAGGATAGAGCGCGTAACAATTTCTCCACCTCTAGTTGCCGAGGTGCCCCCTACGGGCGGATGCCGGCAGGATTACATTGTCTGGAAACAGCGGGTTCGATTCCCGCCGCCGGAAACGGCGAAATCCTGCCAATCTAGCCGCCCACCTTTTTTCGCGGCATGGAAAAACAAATGCTTTGGAAACTACATTGGTCGCAGGTTCGAGTCCTGCCCCGCTTTCGGCGGGTAGCTCAGTCTGGTAGAGCGGTTAAACGTTTCCCAAAAACTCGTTGTTTGCTGTGCCGCCCCTTTAAATATTTTCAGGTGGCCTGAAACAGGATGTTTGTTATGAACACTTGGCAAATCATCGATGTATACATGATTGAAAGCAAAAGGCCGTCTGAAAGCGTAACTTCAACAAAGTTGCCGAAAGAAGCAGAGTTTCTGCGGAGTTAAAACCAATATACGCAAGTTTTACGGGCGGATGCCGGCAGGATTACATTGGATAAACAATCGTCGTACTAATAATACGAAGCAGGAATCCTGCCACAGCCTAGCTGCCCACCCTTTTCCGGTACGGCAGACAGATGCCGGAGGAATTACATTCCACGTCCGAAGGTCGCGGGTTCGAGTCCCGCCCTGCCGCCAACAAACTTCTATGGCAGGATAGCTCAGGGGTAGAGCATCGGAAGAGAATTTCTCCAACACCTAGCTGCCTGCTGTACCACCCCTTTCCGGTACGGCAGACAGATGCCTTGGGAAACTACAGTTAATCCGCGTGTCGCAGGTTCGAATCCTGCCCCGCTCCAAGCGGGTAGCTCAGTTGGTAGAGCATCGGCTGTTTCCCAAAAACCTAGCTGCCCGCCGTACCCCCTTTTTACGGCGGCAGGCGGATGCCTGAAGAGATTACATTAACCTTCCACGTTAAAAAACCGTATCTCTTCAAATACTAACCGCCGCGCCGCCACCCGTTCGAGGCCGTCTGAAAGCACAGCTTCAATGAAGTTTCTACGGAGCTAAACCCCCAGACCACCCAAAACCAACAACACAAAAGGAAATGAAAATGGCTAACACCACCTTGTTCCAATCCGTTAAAACCCGTTTGACTGCCGCCAATACCCGCAACGAAGCAGGCGGCATCGCCTACACGCTGACACCCAAACAACAGCTCGCCCAGCTTGCCGCCACCGGCTGCCTGAACAGCACTTACTACACCGATGCGCAAGACCAGCTTGAGCAAGTATTGGAATTGGCGGAACAACTGGATGCCGAGTTTATCGCCAAAACCGCCGTGTACGCGCGTCAAAAAGGTTTCATGAAAGACATGCCTGCGCTGTTGCTTGCCGTATTGGCGCAGAAAGATGTGAACATGCTTGCCCGCGTATTCGACCAAGTGGCGGACAACGGTAAAATGTTGCGCAACTTCGCACAAATCATCCGCAGCGGCGCAGTCGGCAGAAAGTCCTTCGGCAACCGTCCGAAAAAACTGATGCAGACTTGGCTTTTGACCGCCACCGAAAAACAACTGTTGAACGCAGCCGTCGGCAATTCGCCGTCGCTGGCGGACGTGGTCAAAATGGTGCATCCCAAACCGCGTGAAGCATGGCGTGCCGCCTGGTTTGCGTGGCTTATCGGCAAACCGTACGACCGCGAAGCATTGCCGCCCATCACCCGCGCTTTTGAAGACTACAAACAAAGCCGCCAAGGCGCATTGCCCGACGTTCCGTTCCAAATGCTCACTGCCTTGGAATTGAACAGCGGCGACTGGACGCAAATCGCCCGCAACGGCTCATGGCAGCAGGTTCGCCAAAACCTGAACACATTCCTGCGCCACGATGTGTTTGCCAAAAGCAAAAACATCAAAATGGTGGCAGAAAAACTACGCGACAAAACCGCCATCCGCCGCGCCCGCGTCCTGCCTTACCAATTGCTGACCGCATATCAGGCGACATCCGAACAGATGCCGTCTGAAATCCGCGAAGCACTGCAAGATGCGATGGAAACCGCCGTACAAAACGTACCGGCCATCCGAGGCAAAGTCGTGGTTTGCCCGGACGTCTCCGGCTCCATGCACAGCCCGGCTACCGGCTATCGCGGCAGCGCGACCAGCAGAACCCGCTGCATCGACATCGCCGCACTCGTGTCTGCCGCCATGTTGCGTACCAATCCGCAAGCCCGCGTAATACCGTTTGAACAAATCACGGTAAACGTGCAGCTCAACCCGCGCGACAGCATCATGACCAACGCCCAAAAACTCGCCAATATCGGCGGCGGCGGAACGGCATGCAGCGCACCGCTTGCCCTGCTGAACCGCGAAAAAGCCGATGTGGACTTGGTCGTCATCGTGTCTGATAACGAAAGCTGGGCAGACCTCGGACAATGGGGCGGCAAAACCGGTCTGATGAAAGAGTGGGACATCCTGAAACAACGCTGTCCCGAAGCCAAACTCGTCTGCTTGGACATCCAACCCTACACCACTGCACAAGCGCAAAACCGCCGCGACATCTTGAACATCGGGGGCTTCTCCGACCAAGTGTTCACGCTGATCGGCTCGTTCGCCGAGCAAGGTATGGGCGCGGATTTCTGGGTGGAAGAGATTGAGAAAACCGAGCTGGCGGCGGTGAACTGAAGCTAAAGGCCGTCTGAAAATAGGGTAGAAATATTTTTCAGACGGCCTATTTATTCAGGGCAAGCTGAGAAAAAGAATAAGGAAACAAAATGCAAAAATTCATCTTAATCCGTGGACACCAAGGTTCGGGAAAATCAACTTTCGCCGAACAAAAAGCCGCCGAATTTAAAGCGAAGTACCGTGATGCCGAAATCGTCCGCATCGAAAACGACTTGTTCATGACCGATGAAAACGGCGTGTACCGCTGGTCGGGCGAGGCGGTGGATAAGGCGCAGAAACGCGGTAATGCTTTGATGACCGAAACCTTGAAAGTCGGACGCCAAAATCCGAACCGCAACATTTTAATCATCCATTCCAACACCAACCAAAAAGCTTCGCGTTGCCGCCATTTGTTGGATCTGGCGAAAAAGAGCGGTTTTGAAACAGAAATCTACCGTATGCACAATTTCTATCCCAACCTGCACGGCGTGAAAGAGCATGACGTGTTGGCGGCGTATATCAAGCTGAACCAAAACCGCGTGGCAAACGAAATCCACGTCGATGCCGTGCAGCCCGCCAGCGCGGAACAACTGGAAAAAATCAAGCAAATGCAGGCTTTCGAGCGGCAACCCCTGCCGTTTGACGAAGCGCAGCAAACCTTCGTCACCGAAAATTATCTGCAACACGGCAGCCGCAACTTTACCGCCAAAGCATCCAAGCGTTATCCCGAATTGCGCGTGTTGAAATACGCCCGCAGCGTGTTCTACGACAACCGCTTCGACGATGCGCTGCTGGAAATGCGCGGTTTGATTATCGACGCGCACAACCGCATCATCGTGCGCCCGTTTAAAAAAGTGTTCAATTATTCGGAGCGTATTGCCAAAGGCAGCCGTTACCCGATCCGCGTCGGCGACGAGCGATTGGTGGATGCGGTCGTAAAAGTGAACGGCTTCCTCGGCTGCTGCACTTTCGTCTCGCTTTCAGACGACCACCCGTCCAAAGGCGCGGCGTTTGACGGCAAAGTGCTGTATTCGACCACCGGTTCGCTTGATAGCGCGTTTGCAGACATGACCGCCGCACACTGCGCACAATACGAAACCCTGTTCCGCGCTTATCCGAATCACACTTTTTTGTTTGAAATCACAGACGCAAAAGACGTGCACATCATCCGAGAAGAATTGGGGGAAACCTTAATCGGCTGCATCGACGTGGCGAGCGGCCGTCAATTTTCTGAAGCGGAATTGGACGAGATCGGCAAACAATACGGCATCCGCCGTCCAGAAATGCTGAAAAACATCACGTTCGGCGAGCTGAAAGGCCGTCTGAAAAATGTGGAACACGAAGGTTTTATGGTGTTTGATGCCCAAAACGGCGAAATGCTGTTCAAACTCAAATCGCCGTATTACCTGATTTCCAAGTTTCTGGGACGAAGCAACGAAGGCAACATCGGACGCAAGCTCGACAAACGCCACGTCGATGAAGAGTTTTATCCTTTAATCGACTACATCCACGAGCATCAGGAAGCGTTCAACGCTATGCCGGAATTGGATAAAATCGCGTTTATTCAGGCGTTTTTGAAGCAGTTGTAAGGCTGTCTGAAAATATATGGAGCAATGCGTATTTATTTTCCGCGCTCATACGCTTCGATTTCGCCAACCTTAGGTGCATAGCCGCTGCTTGTGTCGTGGCGCAAGTCAAACCAGATATCGACCAATGCCCAAGCGGCCGGAGCGGCAATGACGTTTTGCCCCATACATAAAACCTGCGCATCATAATTTTCCACCGAGCCGCGGAGCGTAAGTAAATCATGCGCTGTCGCCGCCCGTATGCCGCGCACCTTATTGGCGGCGATTGCCGTGCCCACGCCGGTGCCGCAAATCAACAGCGCACGGTCGGCGCGTCCTGCCGCGACTTCTTCGGCCGCGGCAAACGAGAGTTGCGGATAGCTTCCTTCGGGTGAGGATAAATCGACCAAGCTGCTGACGCGCGGGTCGTTTTGCAGATGCGCTTTGAGCGCGTCTTTCAATATTGCGCCGTTGGCCGGCGCGGCAATAACCAAACGCATACGAACTCCTTGAAGCATATAATAATAAACATTCCTCAGCATACGCCCGCGCGTGATACGATTCAAGCTTGCAACGCAGAGAGCACGGCATGAGCAAAACCTACTTCACATCAGACCTACATTTCTCACATAAAAACATTGCCAAATTCTGCCCGCAATTTCGACCGTTTGATAACGTGGAGCAGATGGATGAATTTTTAATCCAAACGTGGAATGAAACCGTTACGCCTGAAGATACGGTGTACAACTTGGGCGATTTTTCCTTTGCCCAAGACCATAAGCAGATAGAGCGCGTTTTGTCGCGTTTGAACGGGCAGCATCACTTGATTTACGGCAATCATGATCATGTGATTCGGCAGCATGCCGATTTTTTCCGCAGCCAAACCAAGCATGACGGCCATCCGCTGCTGTCGTCCATACGGCCGTATTTGAAACTCAAATTGCCGGAAATTAAGAATACGCTGGTTCTCTTTCACTATCCGATACAGGAATGGGACGGCTGCTATCAGGGTTGGTATCACTTGTATGGCCATTTGCATGACAGGGTGGCGGAAATCAAAGGGCGTGCTTTAAATGTCGGATTCGATTTGCACGGCCGCTTTTTGACGGCAGAAGATGTCGATAAGTTTTTGTGTGATTTGCCTAAAATTTCGTATTTTGGCGAAGCAGGGTTGAAGGCCAAGTCGCCGGAAGAAGCAGCAGAGCTGGTGTCTCGGAAACTGGCGCAATTAAATCAGGTATAATTTCAGACGGCCTTTGCGGATTTACGGCAAAGGCCGTCTGAATATCAATTTCCCATTTTTGAGTGATACATGGAAAACCTTTTGGTTTACTTACTACAAAAAATCAGCCTCCCCAACCAAACCGGCAAGGACAAGTCATGAGCGGTAAGCCTTTGAAGTATCCCGTTTCCGCTTTGGTTGTCTTGCATGATGAAGACGGCAATATCCTGCTGATTGAACGCACGGCGCCGCAAGGTTTTTGGCAGTCGGTTACCGGCAGCTTGGAAGAAGGCGAGCGTATCGAAGAAACCGCATGGCGCGAAGTGTGGGAAGAAACCGGTATCCGCCTTGCAGACGGTCTGCTGGAAAACTGGCACGACAGCACCGTTTATGAAATCTATCATCACTGGCGCCATCGCTATCCCAAAGGTGTGTTTGAAAACCGCGAACACATCTTCTCCGCCCAAATTCCGCGTGATACGCCCATTGTCCTGCAACCGGACGAACACGTTGCCTACGGTTGGTTTGGTGCGGAAGAAGCGGCGGAAAAAGTGTTTTCGCCTTCCAATAAACGCGCAATTTTAGAATTGATTAAAAGGCTGAATGCCAAAAAGGCCGTCTGAATACGACAGTTTCACATTTTCAGACGGCCTTGGGTTTGTTATACTTTCGCCGTTTGACTCTCTTTAAAATCAAAGGAAACCATCATGGCAGACTTCAACAAAATCCTGACCCCAGGCGATGTGGATGGCGGCATCATCAACGTTGTCAACGAAATCCCTGCGGGCAGCAACCACAAAATCGAGTGGAACCGCAAACTGGCCGCGTTTCAACTCGACCGCGTTGAACCGGCAATTTTCGCCAAGCCGACCAACTACGGCTTCATTCCGCAAACTTTGGACGAAGACGGCGACGAATTGGACGTATTACTGGTGACCGAGCAGCCTTTGGCAACCGGTATTTTCCTGGAAGCACGCGTTATCGGCGTAATGAAATTCGTTGACGACGGCGAAGTAGACGATAAAATCGTCTGCGTTCCAGCCGACGACCGCAACAACGGCAACGCCTACAAAACTTTGGCCGATTTGCCGCAACAACTGATCAAACAAATCGAGTTCCACTTCAACCACTATAAAGACCTGAAAAAAGCAGGTACCACTAAAGTTGAATCTTGGGGCGATGTAGAAGAAGCGAAACAAGTCATCAAAGAATCTATCGAACGTTGGAACAAACAAGCCTAATCAGTTTGTCCCATCCAATATCAAGGCCGTCTGAAAGCAAAGTTCAGACGGCCTTTTTATGTCTCAGCAGCCTATTAATTTCTTCAAGAATTTTCAAACTGATATTTCAAATGAATCAATCATATTATTTTAAATAATTGTTTCTTAAAGTCAAAATTTCAGACGGCAGAGAATAGGTTTTTTAGATTGCAATTACAGCATCAGCCCCAAAACGCTTTTTCAAATCCTGCTGCGCATTCCGGTGGCAGTTCCCGTTGTAGTAAATCATGCAGAGCAGAATATAATGCTGAAGGTATGTCACAGCTTTCTTCATCGTAAAACTCTCCGCCTGCTTTCCGCCATTCGCACTCAAAATCATAAATTGCCAATAAGGTTTGCATTAGTATTGCTATGGAAGGAGCGACAAGGCGGCGGTTTTCTATCGTACCGTAACCTGTTATCAGCCAATAAACAGGACTGTCAGGGGCGGCAGTATCGGCAAAAAGAATTGAATCGTCGAACATTATGCCAAATATCGCCCATTCTTCACGCCAGCCTTGTGTAGGCAGATATTGCTTGGTCTTCCTATCCCAGCTGAAGGCCCAATCGTGCCAACTGTTGGGCAACTTGGGATAAGTTACCCAATGTAAAAACAGAGTTTCCATCTCCAGCCAATAATCGGCAAGCGGATTGTCGGAATGCCATGTACCGTCCATATGGCGGTAGAAATCTGCTAATGCACCCAAATGTAGATGACGGTTGTCTTCCAGAGGGGGCAGTTCTTGCAACGTTTCTGTATAGGGAAAACCAAAAGTTTGAGCGAAGGTGCGTATAAGGGAGTGAGACATAAAGTTTGCTTGCTGTATTTTTACGGTTTAAGCCCGTGGAAAATAATGGATTATAGTGGATTTAATTAGAATCGGGCTTGATGCAGGCTAATGATGTAAGCCATTTGTTTAATTTATTTCTAATCTGCCAACGTTCATCAGTCAGAACATAAATATAGTAAATTCAAATTAGCTATAGGTAAGTGCGGCATTTTACCAATATAACAAAATCGTCTTTAAAACAAACAAACCATTCTTTCCCATTTTCAGACGGCCTCATTAAAGTAACGCCTATACCAAAAATAAGGAGTACTTCAATGACTGCTACCACGACCGACCCGCGCGCCAAACTGCCTGATACACCGCTTTCCGGCAACGAAGCCTTGAAAGAACGCAGCGATTATCTGCACGGCACCATTAAAGAAGAGTTGAAAGACGACTTTACCGGCGGCTTTACCGCCGACAACTTTCAACTTATCCGCTTCCACGGCATGTACGAACAGGACAACCGCGATATCCGTGCCGAGCGTACCGAACAAAAGCTTGAGCCTTTAAAAAACATGATGTTGCGTTGCCGTTTGCCCGGCGGCATCATTACGCCGAAACAGTGGCTGGGTATCGACAAATTTGCCGGTGAAAATACGATTTACGGCTCTATCCGCCTGACCAACCGCCAAACCTTCCAATACCACGGCATTTTGAAAACCGATTTAAAACAGGCACATCAAGCATTGCACAAACTAGGTCTCGATTCCATTGCCACAGCCAGCGATGTCAACCGCAATGTGTTGTGTACCAGCAATCCGGTGCAAAGCACTTTGCACCAAGAAGCCTATGAATGGGCGGCGCGCATCAGTATGCACCTTCTGCCACGCACGATGGCATATGCCGATGTGTGGCTGGACGGTGAAAAAGTGTTCACGACCGAGCCGACCGCGCCGCGCAATAGAGAAATTGCCGACGATGTAGAGCCGATTTTGGGCAAAACCTATTTGCCGCGCAAATTCAAAACCGCCGTCGTAATTCCGCCTGATAACGATGTGGACATTCATTCCAATGACTTGGGTTTCGTGGCGATTGCAGAAAATGGCAAGTTGGTGGGCTTCAATGTATTGGTCGGCGGCGGTTTATCCAGCGAACACGGTAATACCAAAACCTATCCGAACACTTCTTACGAATTTGGTTTCGTTCCGCTCGAATACACCCTCAACGCCGCCGAAGCCGTCGTCAGCACCCAGCGCGACTGGGGCAACCGCAGCGACCGCAAAGCCGCCCGTACACGCTATACGCTGCAACGCGTCGGAGTGGATGTGTTCAAAGAAGAAGTCGAAAGGCGCATGGGCATTAAGTTTGAACCTATCCGCCCTTACGAGTTTTCCCATCGCGGCGACCATATCGGCTGGGTACAAGGGCATGAAGGCAACTGGCATTTGACTTTGTTTATTGAAAACGGCCGCCTGCTTGATTATCCCGGCAGACCTTTGAAAACCGGCGTGCGTGAAATTGCCAAAATCCATCCCGGCGACTTCCGTCTGACGGCCAACCAAAATCTGGTGGTTGCCAATGTACCGCCCGAATTGAAAGACACGATTGATAAAATCGCCAAAGATCATGGCCTTATCAGCAAATCGATTACCATCCAGCGTGAAAACTCAATGGCTTGCGTTGCCTTGCCGACTTGCCCGCTGGCAATGGCGGAGGCCGAACGCTTCCTGCCGACATTCTCCGATAAAATCGACGAAATGTTCGCCAAATACGGCTTAGAAGACGAATACATCGTTTTACGCGTAACCGGTTGCCCCAACGGTTGCGGCCGCGCCATGCTGGCGGAAATCGGTTTGGTCGGCAAAGCCGTCGGACGCTACAACCTTTACGCAGGCGGCAACCGCGAAGGTACCCGCATCCCGCGCCTGTTTAAAGAAAACATTACCGAACCTGAAATCCTTGAAATTGTCGAAGGCTGGGTGGCCGATTGGGCGCAAAACCGACTCGATGATGAAGGCTTCGGCGATTTTGCCGTCCGCACCGGTATCGTCAAACCCGTATTGGATGCACCTCGCGATTTCTGGGCATAATGCATACAAACAGACCCACAAGTCTGCAATAAGAAAATAGAGAAGGGCTAAAGGCCGTCTGAAAATCAGATTTTCAGACGGCCTTTTATATTGTGCGAGTTTATATCAAAGATGGGGTATAAACCGAATCAGCGACGGCGGCCAAAGCCTCGGCCCATGCTGGGGCGGCGGTAGTTGGAAGGCTGACGCGTAGTTTCGCGGTATCGTTGTTGCTGCTGGGCGTTTTGTTGCTGGACACGCAGGGTGCGTGTATTCAGCTGTTGGCTGGTGCGTCCGTTTGGACGTGCGCTTTGATAATAGTTGGCACGGGCTTGACGGGCAATCGGGCTGTTTTGATTTCGCGCCTGTGTGAATTTATTGGCCAATGCGTTGCCGATAAATGCACCGGCTGCAGTACCCACCAAGCTTTGCAGCAGCCAGCTGCCGGTGGATTGGTCGTAGATGTATTGTTGACCGTCTGTACCGGTTACCGGTTGGCCGTTGTTGCCGTTGGCTTGTGCCTCGGCAGGAATGGTGTCTTTCACGGCTTCAGGCGTGAGCTGGTAAACCGTATTGTCTTCTTGTTGGCCGTTTTGTTGTGCCAACTGTTGTTGCAATGCTTCGATTTGTTTTTGTTGCTGCTCAAGCTGCGCTTGGGTATTGTCTTTGCAGGCAGCGAGGGCAAAAGTGGAAAGGGCGGCTAAGGCAATCAGTTTTTTCATTGTTTTTCCTGAGAGAAGTTTGTCTTTGCCGAGATTTCGGCGGAGTGTTTTTGCCTAATATTAAACCATTTCCCTGTTTTTCAAGTGGTTTTACAAAATAATATTGGAAAGTTGCGCTGCAAATGCACGGCTGTTGGCTGCCAGATTGCCCAGTGCAGGCATTTCGTGTTCGGTTTCGATAATTAGCAGGTTGGCAGGGCGGCGGGTGTGCAGGGACATTTGCATTTCAGCGGGAGAGAAGGGCATGTGATGGCGTTTGGCGAAGGCTTCGGCGCGTTTGTTGGCGGTTTTGAGCATGGGCAGCAGGGTAATGTCCAAATGGAAACGGCGTACGCCCAAAACCAAAATACGCGCCGCAAAGAAGTCCGCTTCATCAGTAAAAACGTTGGGGCTGCTTTGATTGAAGTCGTGACGCTCTGCGGCAATCAAAGTCGCGATGGTGCGCACTTGCGGAATCAAGGCTTCGCTGATGAGGCTGTCAGGCGAATCAGGCAAAGTGTGCATGTTGAGCATGCTGTGGTGGCTGTTGCTGTCAACGACCATGCGGCAGGTGTGTAACATTTGTATTTGGCTGTGGATTTTAGTTGAGGCAGTCATGGCTGTATTCCTTATTTTTTAAAATGGGTGGATTTAAGCGGCCATGGTGGGTATAAAAAAAGCCGCTCAAATGAGGCGGCTCTAATTTGCGTATTTTCAATTTGGTCTGTTTCAGACAAGCGCAAAAAAGTACCGCACGTTTGTGTGGTACCAATAGAAGAAAGTAGCGGAGCATTGCGCGATTTGCATGATGAAAATACGTCTTTAATGTATAAAAGTATGGAACGTAGTTTAAAACAAGAATGCCAGTAATTTCAATATCCAATCGACAAAACCCACCAATAAATCTACAAGTTGTTGTAATCCTTCCAATTTATTTTCTTTCGAGTGAGTCAAATTTGCACAATTATAATGCAAAACCGGGTAAATTGATAACAATCTGAGCAGGCTCTTTAAAAAGGCCGTCTGAAAACTGAATTTCAGACGACCTTTATTTTTGTTGATCCAATCAATAAACGTCGCGTTGGTAGCGTTTGTCTTCGCGCAGGTCGTTGAGGTAGTCTTCGGCTTCGTCGCGGCTGAGTTTGCCTTGGGTTTCGATGACTTCGATCAGGGCGTTTTCGACATCGCGCGCCATGCGTGCGGCGTCGCCGCAGACGTAGATGTGTGCGCCTTGTTGCAGCCAGTTCCAAACTTCGGCGGCGCGTTCGGAGATTTTGTGTTGGACATAGACTTTGTGTTCGCCTTGGCGGCTCCATGCGAGGTCGGCGCGGGTGAGGAGGCCGTCTTTACGCCAATCGCTCCATTCGAGTTGGTAGAGGAAGTCGTCGGCCAGGCGTTGGTTGCCGAAGAAGAGCCAGTTTTTGCCGCTGTCGCCATTGGCAGCGCGTTGTTGCATAAAGGAGCGGAAGGGGGCGACGCCTGTACCTGCGCCGATCATGATGATGGGTGTATCGCCGTTTTGCGGTAGGCGGAAGTTGGGGTTGGGTTCGACAAAGACGCGGACTTCGCTGCCTTCTTCGAGGCGTTCGCCCAAGTAGCCGGATGCTGCGCCGGTGTAGGTGTGGTCGTGGTGGTCGAAACGGACGACGCCGATGGTGAGGTGGACTTCTTCGCCGACTTCGTCTTGTGCGGAGGCGATGGAGTAAAGGCGCGGGGTTTGTGGGCGGAAGAGGCTGTATAGGGTTTGTGCGTCCAGTGGGTGCGGATAGGCTGCGAATACGCCTACGGGCGGTGTGGCGGCGAGGTAGGCATTCAGTTGGGCTTTATCTGCGGCTATGGCTTTGAGTTCTTCGTTATTTGTTAATTCGGCGTATTGTTGGACGAATGCCGGTGTGTTTTGGGTGATGTCTGCGGATTCGGTCAGGGTGGTGCGGATGTCGGTTTCGCGGCCGTCTGAAAGTTGGACGGTTTCGCTGCCGGTCAGTTGGTTGAGGTCGAGGATTTCTTGAACGAGGTCGGCGGCATTCAGCGGCCATACGCCGAGTGCGTCGCCTGCCTGATAATGCAAACCTGAGCCGCTGAGGTCAATTTCGATGTGTTCGACGTCTTTTTCTGCGGTGCGTGAGGTGATTTTTTGGCGCACGGAGAGGGTGGCTGTGTAGGGGTTTTCTTTGGTGTATGCGGTGCCGCTGCTTGGGGTGGCCGGGCTGTGTGCTGTGGTGTTTGCACTAGGGCTTGCTGCTTGGGCGGTCAATTCGGCTACTTTGGGTACGACGGCGGCTACCCATGCGTCGGCATTTGCTTGGAACTCTAAGTCGCAAATGCCCAAGTCGTTCAGACGGCCTGCGCCCAGTTCGGCAAATTTGGCATCAAAGTCTTTGCCTGCTTGGCAGAAGTTGGGATAGGAGGAGTCGCCAAGGCCTAAGACGGCAAAGGTGAGTTTGCTGAGGTCGGGTTTCTTTTTGCCGTAGATGAATTTGTACAGGGGCAGGGCTTCTTCGGGCGGTTCGCCTTCGCCTTGGGTGGAGGTAACCAAAAGGACGATGTCTTCGTCGGGCAGGGTTTTGCTTTTGAAATCGCCTGCGCTGCTGAGGCGGGCTTCTACGCCGGCGGCTTGAAGTTTGGCGTGTAAGGATTCGGCAACGCTGCGTGCGTTGCCGGTTTGGGAGGCGGAAAGGACTAATACGCGGCGGCTGACTGTCGGGGCGGCTGCTTGCAGGGCAGATGGTTCGGCTGCTGCGCCGGATACACCTTGGCTTTGCGCCCAGCAATAGCCGGAGAGCCAGGCAAGTTGGGTGGGGGATAGGGCGGAGAGTTGGGCGGAGAGTTCGGCAGGCAGTGGATTGGCTTGGCTCATTTTGTTTCCTTTGTTGGGACGGCTATAGCCGATTGTTTGAATAATGAACAGTCGCTACTTTAAACAGGCCGTCTGAAAAAAGGAAAGAATGCTTGGTTTTAATTTAAGATGATTTCGTTATATTCGGAATATAAGAAGGCCGTCTTGGTTTCAGACGGCCTTTGCGGTTTTTTAATGGCTGGAAAGTTTCATGACGATTACGCCTGAAATAATTAAGAATGCGCCGAGCCAGCGGCCGAAGTTGGCGGCATCGTTGAAAAAGGCTACGCCTACTAAAAATGCGCCTGCCGCGCCTATGCCTGTCCAAACGGCATAGGCCGTCCCCATGGGTATGTTTTTTTGGGCGAGGAACAGAAAGAATCCGCTGCCGACAATGCAGGCCAGGGCGGCTGCAATACCCTGCCAACGGTAGCCTTCTTGTTGTGCCAATTTCAGCCCCAAGGGCCAGCCGATTTCCAGTATTCCGGCCAGTATCAGATAAAGCCAACTCATAATATGTCCTGATAGTGTATTAAGTTTTCAGACGGCCTTGGAAAGATTATTTTCTTCCGAGAGTTCAACGCGTTGTCCAATATCTTTTAGATTGGATATTGTTCGACCAAGCGCGGTACATCGTCCAAGCTCATTGCAAACATCCATAAATAAGTGCTGACGGAATAGATATGGCCGGCGCTGCCGTAGCCTTTAAGCGTCATGTGTATAAAGGCGAAGCCGAACAATACGCTCATCGCCATGCCGATACTGAGATAGCCTAAGGCTTCGCGGTTGGAAATCAGCACGCGTAGTTTGGCAACCCAGCCGTAGTGGCGGTAGAGCTGATGTTCGTTGCCGTCGCGGATAAAGTGATTGTCGCGTTCAAGCCGGTTGTTTAAACGGAAATATAGATTTTCGCTGATGGCGGCAAAACGCGGCAGCAACCATAAAAACAGGGCAAGTATCGCGACAGCCAATACGCCCACCCAAAATTCCAATATCAGCAACATCATACATGCACCGACTCACGCGATAGGGCAACGCGTGCGGTAATGGCGGAATGCGGTACTTCTCGTTTGCGCTGTTCCAAAACGACCGGGACGGCGATATCGGTATAGATTTGGGTAAACGTACGCGTATCGGCTGCTCGACGGGCGGCACCGATTATCCACATTAATAAAACCACCACACCATACAACATTGCCTGCCAGACGTTGCCTTCCATAACGGCATTAATCGCCCAGCCGCCAAACACGGGATAAACCAGCAAGAGCAGATTATCCAAGCCGACGAGAGAGAAGGTAGTGATGAGTTTGCGGTGGTGTGTTTGACCGATGTGTTTCAACATTTTCCACATGGCTGCCCTCCTTATTTAGTATTGAGGGTTTGCGCCATTAATTCGGCCAACGCGTCCAAATCGGTAAACAGTCGGGCTGCACGTTTTTCACCGAAGGCAGTAAAAATTCGTTTGCTGAATTCCTGCATATTTTGCACCAATGGTGCGGCGGATTCCTTACCTTGCTCGGTCAGCGACAATAAACGTTCGCGTTTGTCTTGTTCGCTTTCGTGAAATGTCAGCAAGCCTTGTTCCGCCAGCGTTTTGCATGTGCCGGAAACAGTTTGCTTGGGCAGGCTCCATTCTTCGCCTATGTATTTTTGAGTGCGGCTGCCTTCGGTGGCCAAGGTGTAGAGAACGGCGAAGGTATTGTAGTTGGTGTTTTGCTGTTTAATCCATTGGTCAAATGCGCTGTCTATGTGGCTGATGCGCATGCCGAGTTGGTCGAGCTGATTCATAAATTGGTCTCAATATTGACTAATTGGATGCGGATTATAGTCATGTTTAGGACTAATTGCAAATAGAGGGCCGTCTGAAACAATCATTTTCAGACGGCCTTGAAACCGTTAAAATAATTAATGTAGAAACAATATATTCAAACTACGATAAACCTAATAAAACCATCTTTAGCACATACGCCATGATTCATTTCTTATCTCAAAACATCTCCTCTAAACAAGCCACTGCCATCGGGCTGCTTGCCGTTGCTTTGTGGAGCTTCGTCATTTCTCTGATACGCTCTTTGAGCCTGCATATGGGGGCAGTGGGCGGCGCGGCAATGATGTACACCCTGTCTACCGTATTGATTTGGTTGATTTTTGGCAGGCCGCATTTGCGTAATTACAACCGCGGCTATTTGCTTTGGGCGAGCATTTTTTTTGTCGGTTGCGAACTGTGTTTGTCGTTGTCGGTCGGTTTTGCCCAAAATGCCCGACAGACGGTTGAGATCGGCATGGTCAATTATTTGTGGCCGACGTTTACTATTTTAGGTGCGGTCTGTTTCAACGGGCAGCCGGCAAAATGGTGGATAGGCATAGGCTTTGTATTGTCGTTTTTCGGGATTGCCACGGTATTGGGCGGCGACGGCGGATTGTCGCTTTCGGGGATTTATCACAATGTCCGCACCAATCCTGCCGGTTATCTGATGGCATTGGCCGATGCACTTTTTTGGGCGGCATATTGCACGCTGACGGCGCGCGTGAAGGCGGAAGGAAGCAGCGTGGGCTTTTTCTTTATGCTGGTGTCGCTGCTTTTATGGGCGGAATATTTTATCGGCGGGACACACAGTCTGAATTTTGATGCGGAGTCCGTCGGCTATGCCCTGGCCGCCGCGTCTTGCATGGGTTTGGGTTATGCGGTTTGGAACATCGGTATTTCGCGCGGGAACATGACGGTATTGGCGGGTGCATCTTATTTTATCCCTGTGTTTTCTGCGCTGGTGTCTTCGTTTGTCATCAGTGCGCCGCTGTCTGTGCAGTTTTGGCAGGGGGCAGGGATAGTGTGTGCAGGTTCGGTTGTTTGCTGGTTGGCCACGCGCCGAAAATCGATATAACAAAAATATCTTTTTTAACAACCAAACATTCTTTCCCATTTTCAGACGGCCTGTTTAAAGTAGAGACCAGTTTGAGAAATCACGAGAAATAGGAAAGAACCATGACCGCAACCACCGCCCCGCTTTTGCGCTTCATTACCGCCGGCAGCGTCGATGACGGCAAATCCACCCTCATCGGCCGCCTGCTCTACGACAGCAAAACCCTGCTGACCGACCAGCTCGACAAACTCAACCGCGCCGCCGAAAACGGCGAAACGCCTGATTTTGCCAGCCTGACAGACGGCCTTGCCGCTGAGCGCGAACAAGGCATCACCATCGACGTCGCCTACCGTTATTTCGCCACGCCCAAACGCAAATTCATCATTGCCGATACGCCGGGACATGAACAATACACGCGTAATATGGTTACCGGCGCATCGACTGCCGATGCCGCCATTATTTTAGTCGATGCTACACGCGTCGATTTTTCAGGCAGCGAGCCTGTCCTCCTGCCCCAAACCAAACGCCACAGCGCGATTCTGAAACTTCTGGGCTGTCCCAACATCATCGTCGCCGTCAACAAACTCGACCTGCTCGACTTTGACGAAGCCAAATATCAAGCCATTACCGAAGCCTACCGCAAACTGGCGGAGCAAATCGGCCTCCAAGCCCAAATCCACTTCCTGCCCATCAGCGCCTTAAAAGGCGACAACATCGTCAATGCCAGCAGCCAAACCCCTTGGTATCAAGGTTTGCCGCTTCTGCCTTTGCTTGAAAGCCTGCCCGTCAACCGTCAAAACGCCGCCGACCAAGCCGCGCATTTTCCCGTACAACGCGTGGCGCGCCAAGACGGCAGCAGCAGCGACGACTTCCGCGGCTATCAAGGCAGATTGGAAGCGGGCCGTCTGAAAGTGGGCGATGAAATCAAAGTCCTGCCCAGCGGCCATGTTGCCAAAGTTGCCGAAATCTACAATGCCAACGGTAAAACCGAATCTGCCGAAGCAGGGGAAGTGTTGACCGTCGTTTTGGATACGGACATCGATATTTCACGCGGCAACAGCATTGTTTCAGCCGACAGCGCTATTGTTCCCGAGCAACAATTCCAAGCCGCGCTTTGCTGGTTTGACGATATTCCACTCAATCTGCGCCGCAAATATTTGCTGAAACACACGACCCAAACCACGCCCGTAAAAATCAGCGAAATTGCCTACGTTTGGGACGTCAATACCCTCAGCCGGGTCGAATCCGCCGAAACGCTCAAGCTCAACGACATCGGCAGCGTCAGCTTCAAAACCCAGCAGCCGCTTGCCGCTGCCGCATACGAAGACAACCATGCACAAGGCGCGTTTATTTTGATTGACGAAGCCACCAACCATACTGTCGCGGCAGGCATGATACGCAAAGTCAGCGAAACAAACAGTTTTGAAATTTAAAAGAAAAGTTGCAATAAAAAAGGCCGTCTGAAGTTTCAGACGGCCTGTTATTTTATCCAAGGCGAAATGCTTATGCGCCGTAAACCGGATATTTATTGCACAAAGCAGTCACTTGTTCGCGGACTTTGGCGAGGTTGGCTTCGTCTTCAGGGTTGGCCAATACGTCGGCAACCAAGTTCGCCAATACGCGCGCGTCGGCTTCGTTAAAGCCGCGTGTGGTCATGGCGGCGGAGCCGATGCGGATGCCGGAGGTAACAAATGGTTTTTCCGGATCATTCGGGATGGCGTTTTTGTTGACGGTGATGTGTGCTTTGCCCAACGCGGCTTCGGCGGCTTTGCCGGTGATTTTCATCGGTTGAAGGTCAACGAGGAAAACGTGGCTTTCGGTACGGCCGGAAACGATGCGCAAACCGCGTTTGACCAACTCTTCCGCCATTGCTGCGGCGTTGATTTTCACTTGTTTTGCGTATTGTTTGAACTCGGGTTGCAACGCTTCTTTAAACGCTACGGCTTTGGCGGCGATAACGTGCATCAACGGACCGCCTTGCAGGCTTGGGAAGATGGCGGAATTCAACGCTTTTTCGTGGGTATTGTCACGACACAAAATCACACCGCCGCGAGGGCCGCGCAGGGTTTTGTGGGTGGTGGTGGTGACGAAGTCGCAGAATGGTACCGGGTTAGGATATTCGCCACCGGCAATCAGACCGGCATAGTGCGCCATGTCGACAAAGAGGTATGCACCGACTTTATCGGCGATTTCGCGGAATTTTGCCCAGTCGATTTGCAACGCATAGGCAGATGCACCGGCCACAATCATTTTAGGTTTGTGTTCAAGAGCCAAGCGTTCGACTTCGGCATAATCGAGAACTTCGTTTTCATCCAAACCATAAGTAATGGCGTTGTAGAGTTTGCCGGAGATATTAACGCTTGCGCCGTGGGTCAAGTGGCCGCCGTGTGCCAGAGACATACCCAAAATGGTGTCGCCCGGTTTCAAAACAGAAGCATATACGGCTTGGTTGGCTTGGGAGCCGGAGTGTGGTTGAACGTTGACATAGGCGGCGCCAAACAGTTCTTTTACGCGGTCAATCGCTAATTGTTCAACAATATCAACGTATTCACAGCCACCGTAGTAACGTTTGCCAGGATAGCCTTCAGCGTATTTGTTGGTCAATTGCGAACCTTGGGCTTCCATAACGGCACAGCTGACGTAGTTTTCAGAGGCGATCAGCTCGACGTGGTCTTGCTGGCGCTTGTCTTCTTGGGCAATGGCTGCTGCCAAATCGGGGTCATATTGTGCGAGGGTAACGCTTTTTGAAAACATGTTCTCGATTCCTTTGTGATGGGCTGAAAATATTAGGATGGAGTGCTGCGGATTGGTTCAAGATGAACTATTTTTCTTGCATTGTCAACAATTGTGTCGGGTGTTTGGTTTCAGACGGCCTGAGATTGAAGGACTCATTTGAAAATATCGTCTTGTTTTAAATGAAAATCCATTTTTTCCAAAAGCGCGGCCAAATCGGCTTCGGCTTGGGCAGCTTGAAGATTTTTTGCCAGCTCTACCAAGGCTACCGCATTTAATCGTTCTTTCTCCAGCCGTAGAGCTTCTTCGCTGAAGATTTTGATATTGTCTGCCGATTCGGCATCTATTTTTTCAAATGGATAAAACGATTCTTCGTGCACGGCCAAACCGTCGGGCAGGGGCGCGGCATGGTTGAAATCGGCATCATTGACCGGCATCCATGAAGGATGGTTCTCAAGCAGGATAAATTGTCCGTCCATGCCGTTGATATGACGGAATAGGGTGGTTCGGCCATTGTGTAAACGCATAAGTCCGATTGTATGCCCAAGTCGGCAAGCCGTCTATAAAGCCGTTTCTTTCTATTTTGGCGCTAACTTATGTTGATATTATTAATTTTGATGTAAAACAGTTTCGACTTAAAAAAGACTGGATAAAACGCCCGTGTTTGTTATAATGAAGCTAAAGATTGATTCGTCCTAGTTTTTGACAGCAGTACTTTTTTATTTAATTAACAAGAGAGGAAAACAAAATGTTTCCAGAATATCGCGATTTGATTTCTAAACTGAAACAAGAAGATGCACACTTTGCCCGTTTGTTTGACGAGCACAATGAGCTGGACGATAAAATCACCGGTTTGGTGAATAACGTGGTAACCAGCGGTGCCGAAGAGATTGAAGAACTGAAAAAAGCCAAACTCAAACTCAAAGACGAATTGTATGCTATTCTGCAAAAAGCAGCAGGCAAATAATTAAGAATTGAATAAGGCCGTCTGAACGGTATGATAGGAATCTCGGATTTCGTTTCATGCCGGTTCAGACGGCCTTTTTAGTTGTTTGGTATTTTGTTATTTTTTATTAGCGTAATTTAACTATTAATTGTAAATCACTCTTAATTGCATTGAAAATTCTGTTAAGTTTATTTAAAATCCAAAATAATTTTCATTTTAATTTTAAACAAACAAAACCAAGAGAAACAATGCAATGAAAACATTCACACTCGCCATTTTGCCTTTGGCGTTAATCAGCGCATTCTCACACGCAGCTGAAGAGAAAGCCGTTGAGCAGGCTGAAGTCGATACCGTTTACGTTACTGCCGAGAAGCAGTTGCAACAGTCGCTCGGCGTATCGCGTATATCTAAAGACGATATCGACAAACGCCCTGCAGCCAATGATATTTCCGAATTTGTCCGCACCATGCCGGGTGTCAACCTGACCGGTAATACGGCAACAGGTCAGCGTGGCAACAAACGCCAAATCGACTTGCGCGGTATGGGTCCTGAAAACACTTTGATTTTGATTGACGGCAAGCCGGTTAATTCGCGCCAGTCCGAGCGTATCAGTATGCGCGGTGAACGCAATACGCGTGGCGACAGCAACTGGGTGCCGGTTGAAGAGATCGAATCCATTACCGTCTTGCGCGGTCCGGCAGCGACCCGTTACGGCTCCGGCGCGATGGGCGGCGTGGTCAATATTGTCACCAAAAAAGTGTCTAAAGAATTTAAAGGCCAAGTCAATCTTTACGCCAATCAGCCGCAAGACAGCAAAGAGGGCACAACCCGCCGTATCGGCTTTAATTTAAGCGGCCCGATTATCCAAGATACTTTGGGCTTCCGCATTTACGGCAACCTGAATAAAACGGATGCAGATGCTGCCGATATTAATGCTGGACACGGCAATGATAGCGCGGCCGGTGTCGAAGGCGTACGCAATAAAGACATCGCAGGCCGTCTGCAATGGAAAATCAGCCCAGCGCAAACGCTGATTTTAGACAGCAGTTACAGCCGTCAGGGCAATATCTACAACGGCGATACGCAAAACAGCAATCCGCGTTCTGCTTTGGTTAATTCTTTGGCCGACAGCAAAGCCGAAACTGCCCGTTTATACCGTTCTGCTTATTCCTTAACGCATGACGGCGCATGGGAATGGGGCGATACCAAAAACGTGATCAGTTATGAGCGCACAGTCAACAGCCACTTGCCTGAAGGTTTGGCCGGTGGTCCGGAAGGCAGCTATACAGGCTTGGATTTTGTTCAAAGCCGTCTGAAAAACTTGCGTTTCAGTAGCGAAGCAAATATTCCGTTTAAACTTGGTGTCGATAATGTATTGACGGTCGGTGCGGAATTTACCGACAGCAAATTGGATGATCCTGCTTCCAATACTCAGGGATTTAAAGACCAAGGTAAAACCGATGCATTCAACGGTATCTCCGCAACGCGCGGCGGTAAGGCTTCGCAACGTAACTGGGCGGCCTACGTTGAAGACAATATTTCGTTGACCGACAAAACCCATCTGATTCCGGCCATCCGCTTCGACCACAACAGTGACAGCGGCAGCAACTGGAGTCCGGCTTTGAACTTCTCGCATCAAATTGGCGAAAACTGGTTGGTCAAAGGTGGTGTTGCCCGCGCGTACAAAGCACCAAACCTGTATCAAACCAATCCTGACTTTATCCTGTACACACGCGGTCAAGGCTGTCCGCTCAATGCGCCGAACAGCGTCCGTTGCTATTACATGGGCAACAGTAATTTGAAACCTGAAACAAGCATCAATAAAGAGATTGGCCTTGAGTTCAACAAAAACGGCTGGCAGGCTTCTGCGACTTATTTCCATAATGCGTACCGCAATAAAATCGTAATTGGCGACCAGCTTATTGCCACCAGTAATATCGGCAACTGGCTCCTGCAATGGGAAAATACGCCGAAAGCGACTATTTCGGGTATCGAAGGCAACTTGGTGATTCCGTTGCATGACACACTCAAGTGGAGCAACAATTTCACTTACATGCACAAATCCGAAGATTATCAAGGCAATCCATTGTCTTTGGTGCCGAAACATACCATCAACAGCACACTGTCTTGGACGCCGAACGAACGCTTTGATGCCAACCTGACCTTTACCCACTATGGTCGCACCAAACCGCGCGGCGTAGCGATTAATAGATTGGAACGAGACGGCAATCCTCGTGCAGGCGTGGCAGCGTTGTCTTCCGAACACAGCCAAACTCAAGTCGGCTCTTACGGCATTTGGGGTATCAATGCAGGCTACAACTGGAACAAACGCGTGGCCGTCCGTGGCGGTATCAGCAATCTGTTTGACAAAAAACTGTACCGCACAACTGCCGGCGCACAAACTTACAACGAGCATGGCCGTGCCTTCTACGGCAGTTTGAAAGTATCGTTTTAAGTAGAAGCGTATTAAATCAGGCCGTCTGAAGCGGTGTGAAATGAAATCTAGGATTTCTGACATATGGTTTCAGACGGCCTTTTCGATTTTAAATTTAGAAGTATTTGTTGTTACGGAATTTGCTTCACTTTTTTAAAAAGTAAAAAGGGCGACACTCGCCGCCCTGAGAATACAAACTGCTTATTCGACCCAAGTCACCATTTCTTCAATCGGTTTGCGTGATTTTTTGGTGATTTCTTTGGCACGATAGCCGAATGTTGCCGCTACGGATACACCCCATTCGTTGGCATCAAACAGGCCTTCTGCTGCTAATACTTCGTTCATTTTGTCGTAGTTGAAGCCTTCGATTGGGCAGGAATCGATGCCGATGGCGGCTGCACCTGTGAGCATGTTGGCCAAAGCGATATAGGTCTGCTTGCCGCTCCAGTCGAAGAGTGCGCGTTGGTCGTCGGCAATTTTAATATCGGTTTCTTGGAAGCTTTTGTATCTTGCCAACGCTTTTTCCAGCTGCTCTCCTTGCAGACCCCTGCGTTCGGCAGCACTGTGGAAGAACGGGGTATCGTAACGGGCATTTTTCTTGGCAAGGATAATCACCAGATGGCTGCAGTCGTCCAGTTGGAATTGCATCCCCCAGCTGAAAGGCTTGATTTTCTCACGCAGCGCTTTGTTTTGAATCACCAAGAATTTCCATGGCTCGGAGCCGACAGAGCTGGGCGAGAGGCGGGCAAATTCTAAAATTGCTGCAAAATCTTCTTGGCTGATTTTTTTGTTGGGATCGTAATAACGGGTGGCGCGGCGATTTTCGAATACTTGCAGCATTTGTTCGCGTGTAATTTTACTCATTGGTTTTTCCTAATAAATGAAGATGTTATTTTGACCGTTTTGCCGATATCCGGTTTGCGTGAATTGAAGGAGGAAACAGGATAGGGCAGCACCATGTTAAATCAAACCCTGCGGTTAGGCTATCTTTAAATTCTGAATTTCGCAAAAAAATTCGATAAATATCAATATCAATATCAATATGAAAAGGCCGTCTGAAACTTTAAACGTTAAAGTTTCAGACGGCCTTTGATTTCAAATCCTGATTACAGATGAGGATTCATCAGGTTTTCCGGGGAGAGGATGCGGTTGAGCTCTTCTTCGCTCAACAGGCCGCGCTCCAATACGACTTCGCGCACGCCTTTGCCGGTTTGGGCGCAGATTTTGCCGACCAAGTCGCCATTGCGGTGGCCGATGTATGGGTTCAGATAAGTGACCAAACCGATGGAGTTGAAGACGTAGTGTTCGCAGATTTCGCGGTTGACCGTAATACCTTTGACGCATTTGTCGGACAGGTTGACCGCGGCGTTGCCCAAGAGGGAAATGGTTTCAAACATACATTGGGCGATTACCGGCTCCATAACGTTCAGCTGCAACTGACCTGCTTCGGCTGCGAAAGTGATGGTGGTGTCGTTGCCGATGACTTTGAAGCAGACTTGGTTGACGACTTCGGGAATCACGGGATTGACTTTGGCAGGCATGATGGAAGAACCGGCCTGCAATTCAGGCAGGTTGATTTCTTTCAAACCGGCGCGCGGACCGGAAGAGAGCAGGCGCAAGTCGTTACAGATTTTGGACAATTTGACGGCTGTGCGTTTCAATGCGCCGTGTACCATCACATATGCGCCGCAGTCGGAGGTCGCTTCGATCAGGTTTTCAGTCAATTTGCAAGGCAGACCGCTGACTTCGGAAAGTTTCTCAACGACCAAAGCCGCATAGCCTTTAGGCGTATTCACGCCCGTACCGATGGCGGTGGCGCCGAGGTTGACTTCAAGCAGTAAGGAGCGGGTACGGTCGAGGTTGAGGATTTCTTCTTCCAACAACACTTGGAAAGATTGGAATTCTTGGCCGGCAGTCATTGGTACGGCATCTTGAAGCTGGGTGCGGCCCATTTTCAAAACGTCTTTAAATTCTTCGGCTTTGGCGGCAAAGGCATTTTTCAGGACGGCCAGTTTGTCGAGCAATTCGCCGATGCTGTAATACACGGCAAGGCGGAAGCCGGTAGGGTAGGCGTCGTTGGTGGATTGACTGGCGTTGACATGGTCCATCGGATTGACGATGTCGTAGTGGCCTTTTTCATGTCCCAAGACTTCCAGTGCGAGGTTGGCAATGACTTCGTTGGTATTCATGTTGACCGAAGTACCGGCGCCGCCTTGATAAACGTCGGACGGGAATTGGTCGAGGCAGCGGCCTTTGACCAATACTTCATCGCAGGCTTTTTCGATGGCGGCCGCAATTTCCGGCTTGATGGCACCCAATGCGCCGTTGGCTTGCGCAGTGGCTTTTTTAACCATGACCATGCTGCGGACAAATTGCGGTACGTCGGAAATTTTTTGTGTGGAAATTTTAAAGTTTTCAATGGCGCGCAAAGTATGGATGCCCCAATATACTTCAGCAGGGATCTCGCGGTCGCCCAGTAAATCGTGTTCGATTCGTACAGTCATTTCTCTTACCTTCTCGTATAGTTGTGTTGGTGTGCATTATGCGTTTGGAACATTAGCCCAGTTCGGCAAGATTGTCCAGTTAATAAGGCTTAATCGTCAGGATGAAAGCGCGCCGCTTCGCGTTCCTTGGCAACCGTATCTTTGTCTTTCAGCTTCGCGCCCAGACCCAACATTTTTTCGTATTCGGATTGCGGCGTGCCGTCTTCCTGCATACCGAACGCGCTGGCATTGACCCAGAGGGCGAGTAGGGAAACGATAATGGCGAAAAAGCCGACGATATACCAAAACATTTTTTCTTCCTTGTGTGTCTGCGTGTGCAGATTGTTGTGGTTTGTAAAGATGTGAATGTAGCACAAACGCGGTTGGGTTTAAATTCTTCTCCCGCATCCTTTCATTGATTTACCTGTAAGTGTTTAGAAAGGAAAAGGCCGTCTGAAAAGTAAGACTTTTCAGACGGCCTCGGGGCTTTATCGGCAAGATTAGCCGCCGCATGCGCCGCAGCAACCACCTTCGCTGTGACCGCCGCGTTTTTCTTCATTGTTGATAACGGGCAGCTCGGTTTCTTCGGTTTGCTCTTTTTTATCTTCAGGCAAATCGTTTACTTTGATTTTGTTTTCTTCAGCCATGATACATCCTTTCAATGGATTGAGGAGTGGAAAGATTCATAAAGATAGCATCTTTAAGGCGATAAACCAAGCAGTACAAAACTGCCTTGTGATAATGCCATGACTTGGAACAATAAATTTACTTGTAAAAGCGTTAAGGCCGTCTGAAAAACCCCAAAGAGGAGTGTTGGCTTTTATGGTTTGAAATGGCAGCAGAAAGATTTACGAATGCTTGATCTGAAGGGATAAACTGACATTGATTTCAAAAAACAATACAATGTTATCATCATCTGGAAACAGCCAATTTATCGGAGCATATATGTATTCACATCACAGCGAACGCCACTTCAGCGACCGCAACAACTGGCTTCGGGCAAGCGTATTGGGTGCCAATGACGGCCTGATTTCCACTGCCTCGCTGTTGACGGGCGTAGCCGCAGCCGCGCCAGATTTCCAAACCCTACTTTTGACGGGCGTTTCGGCGCTTATCGGGGGCGCGGTGTCAATGGCGGCGGGGGAGTATGTTTCCGTGTCCAGCCAATCGGATACGGAAAAAGCCGATTTGCACAAAGAACGCTACGAATTGGCAAATAATCCTGATGCGGAGTTGGAAGAGCTGACTGAAATTTACCGCCTCCGCGGTTTGTCCGATTCGCTCGCCGCAGAGGTGGCTAAAGCCTTGATGGAACACGATGCACTCGCCGCCCACGCGCGCGACGAAATCGGTATTACCGAAGCCTCTGCCGCCCGTCCCATGCAGGCTGCGCTGGCTTCTGCCGCTTCATTTTGTGCCGGCGCAATTTTGCCTTTACTGGTTGCGTTGACAGCTTCTAGCGCCATTGTTCCGGCCTTGGCAGTCTCCACTTTGTTCGGCCTGGCATTACTGGGTTATGTCTCCGCCAAACTGGGCGGCGCGCCTGTTGTTCCTGCCGTTTTGCGCGTGTGCCTGTGGGGCGTGGCGGCATTGGTGATAACCGGATTTATTGGAAAACTGGCAGGCGTGGCCATCTGAATGTAAGGCCTTATATTCTTTTAAACCTGTATCCAGTAAAATTGAGAATTGATTTGATCGCTAAAGGCCGTCTGAAAATTTTTCAGACGGCCTATGGTGCTTGTATTTACTTATTACAAACTGTTTTTTGTCATGACCTATCCAATTCCCAAACCCCGTGAAAAATCCCGTTGGCTCAATCTGTCTCAAGGCTCGCTGCCGCTGGCTTTGGCGCGTTATCTGCCGCATAAGCAGCTCAAAGTCGTGCTGACTCTAGATGCGGAACAGGCGTTACGCCTTCAGACGGCCTGGCTGTTTTTCCGTCCGCACGACACGGCGGTGTTCCTGCCGGACTGGGAAACTCTGCCTTACGAGCGTTTTTCGCCGCATCAGGATTTGGTGTCGGAACGTCTCTCGGCGTTGTGGCAGATTAAAAGCGGCGCGGCGGACGTGTTGTTCGTGCCGGTTGCCACGGCGATGCAGAAGCTGCCGCCCGTGCCGTTTCTGGCGGGGCGCACGTTTTGGCTGAAAACGGGGCAGACTTTGGATATAGGCCGTCTGAAAACCGATTTGGTGGATGCGGGCTACAACCATGTTTCCCATGTTGTCGCGGCGGGCGAGTTTGCCGTGCGCGGCGGCATTGTCGATTTGTTCCCGATGGGCAGCGAAATGCCGTACCGCATCGATTTGTTCGACGATGAAATCGACAGCATCAAAACCTTTGACACCGAAACGCAGCGCACCATCTCGCCCGTTTCCGAAATCCGCCTGCTGCCGGCGCACGAGTTCCCCACCGACAGCGAGGCGCAAAAGATTTTCCGCAGCCGCTTCCGCGAGGAAGTCGATGGCAATCCGAACGATGCCGCCGTGTACAAAGCCGTCAGCAACGGCCACTTTGGCGCGGGCGTGGAATATTACCTGCCACTGTTTTTTGAAAACGAGCTGGAAACGCTGTTTGACTATATCGGTGAAGACGCTCTGTTTGTCTCTTTGGGCGATGTTCACGCCGAGGCAAACCGTTTTTGGAGCGACGTCAAATCGCGTTACGCCATGGCGCAGGGCGACGAAACCTATCCGCCTTTGCTTCCACAGCATTTGTATCTCTCTGCCGATGTATTCGCAGGCCGTCTGAAAAACTACGGACAAGTGCTGCCCGATGTTTCCGGCAAGGAACACACCTTGCCCGACCTTGCCGTGAACCGCCAATCCGACGAGCCGTTGCAGGCATTGAAGGATTTTCAGACGACCTTTGACGGACGGATTTTGCTGTGTGCCGAAAGTTTGGGGCGACGCGAAACCATGCTCGGTTTCTTGCGGCAAAACAGTTTGAAAACCAAACCTGTGTCCGACTGGCAGGGCTTTTTATCGGCGCACGAGCCGCTGATGATTACAGTGGCGCCATTGGCTTACGGGTTTAAATTAGAAGATCAAAATATCGCGGTTATTACCGAATCCGATCTTTATCAATATGTCGCCCGTTCGCGCAAACATCATCGCAAGAAACATGCCGCCGTTTCAGACGGCCTGTTGCGCGACCTTGCCGAAATCAACATCGGCGACCCCGTTGTGCACGAAGAACACGGCATCGGGCGGTATATGGGCTTGGTAACGATGGATTTGGGCGGCGAAACCAACGAAATGATGTTGCTCGAATACGCGGGCGAAGCGCAGCTTTATGTGCCTGTTTCGCAACTGCATTTAATCAGCCGCTACTCCGGCCAGGCGCATGAAAACGTCGCCCTGCACAAGCTCGGCAGCGGCGCGTGGAACAAGGCAAAGCGCAAAGCCGCCGAAAAAGCGCGCGACACCGCCGCCGAGTTGCTCAACCTCTACGCCCAACGCGCCGCCCAATCGGGACACAAGTTTGAAATCAACGAGTTGGACTATCAGGCGTTTGCCGACGGCTTCGGCTACGAAGAAACCGAAGACCAGGCCGCCGCCATTGCCGCCGTGATTAAAGACCTGACGCAGGCGAAGCCGATGGACCGCCTTGTGTGCGGCGATGTCGGTTTCGGCAAAACCGAAGTCGCCCTGCGCGCCGCGTTTGTGGCGGTGATGGGCGGCAAACAGGTCGCCGTACTCGCTCCGACTACGCTTCTGGTCGAGCAGCACGCGCAAAATTTCGCTGACCGCTTCGCCGATTTCCCCGTGAAAGTCGCCAGCCTTTCGCGTTTCAACAACAGCAAAGCCACCAAAGCTGCTCTGGAAGGCATGGCGGACGGCACGGTCGATATCGTTATCGGCACGCACAAATTGGTGCAGGATGACATAAAATTCAAAAACTTAGGTTTAGTCATCATCGACGAAGAACACCGCTTCGGCGTGCGCCAGAAAGAGCAGCTCAAACGCCTGCGCGCCAATGTCGATATCCTCACCATGACCGCCACGCCGATTCCGCGCACCCTCAGCATGGCGCTCGAAGGCCTGCGCGACTTCTCGCTGATTACCACCGCGCCCAGCCGCCGCCTCGCCGTAAAAACTTTTGTCAAACCGTTCAGCGAAGGTAGCGTGCGCGAAGCCGTGTTGCGCGAACTCAAACGCGGCGGGCAGGTATTTTTCCTGCACAATGAAGTGGATACGATTGAGAATATGCGCGAGCGGCTGGAAACCCTGCTGCCCGAAGCCCGCATCGGCGTGGCACACGGACAACTGCGCGAGCGCGAGCTGGAACAAGTCATGCGCGACTTTTTGCAGCAAAGATTCAACGTGTTGCTCTGTTCCACCATCATCGAAACCGGCATCGACATCCCCAACGCCAACACCATCATCATCAATCGCGCAGACAAATTCGGGCTGGCGCAACTGCACCAGCTTCGCGGGCGCGTCGGCCGCAGCCACCACCAAGCCTACGCCTACCTGCTCACGCCCGAATACATCACCAAAGACGCAGAAAAACGCCTCGACGCCATTGCGGCGGCAGACGAACTCGGCGCAGGTTTCACCCTCGCCATGCAGGATTTGGAAATCCGCGGCGCAGGCGAAATCCTCGGCGAAGGACAATCCGGCGAAATGATACAGGTCGGCTTCACGCTCTACACCGAAATGCTCAAACAAGCCGTACGCGACCTCAAAAAAGGCCGCCAGCCCGACCTTGACGCGCCATTGGGCATTACCACCGAAATCAAACTGCACAGCCCGGCATTACTGCCTGAAGACTACTGCCCCGACATCCACGAGCGGCTCGTCCTCTACAAACGCCTCGCCGTCTGCGAAACCGTACAGCAAATCAACGCCATACACGAAGAACTCGTCGACCGCTTCGGCCTGCCCGAACAACCCGTCAAAACCCTCATAGAAAGCCACCACTTACGGCTTGCGGCAAAAGAATTGGGTATCGATGCCATTGATGCGACCAGCGAATCGGTAACGGTAACCTTTGGAAAAAACAACAATGTCGATCCAACCGAAATCATCCTGCTGATTCAGAATGACAAAAAATACCGCCTTGCCGGCGCGGATAAGCTGAGATTTACCGCGGAGATGGAAAATATCGAAGTGCGGATTAATACAGTGAAGAACGTATTGAAGACTTTGAAAGAAAGAGTGGTAGCAAAGTAGAGGTTGATGAAGAAAAGGTCGTCTGAAAAATTTTCAGACGACCTTTCCTTATCCAAAATTTGTAGGTCGAATACTTGTATCCGACAAAATCTCCCATGAAGCTATCGGATTCGAGAATCCGACCTACACCTACCGCTCTTTTTTAAAAGATGAACTAAATCAATTACATAATTGTATTAATTAGCTTTTCATCATTTAAATTTTCAAAATTTCCATCAATTATCTGTATTCATTATAGACAATAGAATTATATAGAACGCCATTCTTGTCAAAAACAGGCAGTAATTTAATTAGATACCAGTTTATATCCACTATTTTATTATAAATTTCCTTAATATTAATGCTGAATAAGAATTCAAAATTAGGAAAAAATAAGACGTTTCCACCGATATTGGTATCAGACCATGTCATTACAAACCCGATAACTTCATCCGAATTACTTTTGATTTTTAAAAAATCAAAAATTTCTTGTTCCGACATAGAGGCCGAATTCCAATCCCAGTCGTCATTACCAACCAGCAAATAAGTAAATTGTCCATTATCGAGAAAACGCCAACCACCCTCCCATAAATATTTCAGTATTTCATAACGAGAAATTTTTTTGTTATTCATCGATAAATCAATACTTAAACCTATATCTCTCGACATCTCGAATCTCCTGTAGCTTTTAATTTTTAATATTTTTAGAAGGGGTGTAAGCAAGCCTTAGCCCGCATTAAACCTATAAGTAGAGTGTATACGGCACGCACAAACGTGGGCTTTAAGCGTAATAAAAAAGGTCGTCTGAAACAATTTTCCGACTTTCAGATGACCTTTTATCAAATGATGCGGAATATCACTTATCTAACCTTCTAACCTCGTGCGCACCTCAGCCCCACCTTCAAGTTTTGGGCAGACTACGACTTGTATCGTTTGTTTATTTTTATAATTGCTGAAATTTCCAATAATCCCGTCCTTCAATTTTCCAATAACAAAATTCGTCCGGTATCAAATACCCAAAGTCCATTGCCTTAGAAAACCAACCATCATAGACATAATCTTCATGGCATCTGTCCCAATCCATATGAAGGTAAACTTCCGTATTAAAATTAATATAGAACAATGGCAGCCTCGAAGAAATCTGATTGATTTTTAAGAAATCACTTTGCAGGCCGGAGTCTGAGATAGGTTCATTGTACGACAACTTATTTTCGACAACGGAATATAACCTTACTGCTTCAGCAGAAGTAAACCCCTGAAACATCAGTTCCTTCAATTCATCTTTTTTTAATACAATGACTGAATCTGATTGAAGATAGTTTTCAAAATTGTCCTTAGTTAACTGCCAGATACCATTACGGTAGTTTTTATAATCACAATCATATTGCTCTTTAGTTATAACTCCCTCTTTTAAATAAATATCAAAAGATATTTTTGCATCCAACTCAAAATTCTCTTTATAATCAATTATATAATATATATTTTTCTTATAGACAAAAATGGATATACACTGAATGTACTCAAAGATGTTTTCCAATAATTCAGATTTAAATTTCTCAATCTTTCCCATATTTGCCAAATTCCTTAATAACTTTATCACCAGCAAGCATTAGTCTGCATGAAAGCTGCAGGTAGGGTGTGCGCGGTACGCACGTACGCGTGCTTTAAGTGTAAATACAGAAGCAGTATAAAAAGGTCGTCTGAAAAATTTTCAGACGACCT
>NZ_KV830576.1:76529-136540 GCF_001836795.1 Neisseria sp. HMSC061H08
AAGGTCGTCTGAAAAATTTTCAGACGACCTTTTAGGTTAATTTTCCGAATAGCCTTTCTAAGGCAGTACAACCACATTTCAAGATTTTTCTGCGCAGAAAAAGGAATACAGCAATTGTATCATCTCGGTTACCCTCGGGTCGGCAATGTAATATTGCCGTTCCCGATGGTTTACTTCAAATGATACCAAACCGGCTTCACGCAATAGGGCTAATTGGCTGGACATTGCCGCTTGCGGCAGTCTGGATGATTCAGCCAACTCGGTTACATTGTGCGGCCTTTCATGTAGTTTGCACAATACGGCGAGGCGGTTGGGATTGGCCAGTAGTTTGAGAAAAGCGCTGGCTTCTTCGTAGGGCGGTTGATTGTCGGCAATGGTCATTTTTCACGCTTGTCGGCAAATGAGGAGGTCGAATTATCAGTCATAATGGCCTCAGCAGCAACTTTCAGACGGCTTTTGTTTAATGATTCCATGGCATTTTGGCCAGCAGGCGCGCCATGCCGCAGAATCCGGTTAGTCCGGCCGTTAATAGGCCTGCGCCGACCATTACGTCTATCAGATAAAACCAAGGCGATACCAGCCAACCTGCCAGCACGCTTAACAGAATCAAACTGCCCGCTATGGTTTGCACCTGCCGCATGATGTCCGGTGCGGCACGGTCGGCAACAATAGGAAGCCCTGCAGCCTTCCATGCCTGTAAGCCGCCTTCTAAAATATAGCATTCGCGGCTTTGGCCAAGCGCTGACAATATTGTTTCAGCCCCTGCTGTACGTTTACCGCTCAGGCAATAAAAAATCAGGCATGGGGCCGTATCATCGGGCAGTTTGTCTCGCTGCTGTTCAGGCGGAAGGGATAATGCACCGCCAATATGCCCGCCCCGATATTCGGCTTGGCTTCGGATGTCCACTGCCAACGCGCCCTCACGGATTTTTGCCATTGCTTCGGAAGGCATAATTCGCGGGAGTTGTCCGACCGTAGTCATGTTTTGCCTTCGTTATTTTTTGTTGATACGGCAGGTGTTGATGCCCAATAAGCTGTACAGCGCGCAGTTGCCAATCAGTGCTGTACCCAGGGGGATGATGCCCAGCCAACCCCACCAGCCAATTTGTCCGGTAGCGGCTGCAGCAATCAGCGCTACGCCGATAACAATACGGATTACGCGATCTAAAGTACCCAAGTTTCGTTTCATTTTATTGCTCCTTGTTTAAGAACGGATTGTCTATAAATAAATATATATAACAAAAATCATATATGAGAAATATTATAGCTTTAAAGATGACTTTGTCAAATGGTTTACAGTAAAAGTGTAATGAATATTTGCATTGTATTTTTTAAACGCACAAATAGAATCAATCTCCAACGGCATGGTTAAATGTAAAAATACAGCCTGATATTTTCAGACGGCACTGGAGATGATCTATATAATATTTTATTTATATTGGAAGAATGAGTAGTCAGTTTTCAGAAGGAATCAAATCATGACCGATTCGGAAAAGAAGCCCAATGGAGACGATTTGAAGACTGGATAATCCGTTGTGTAACTAGCAAGGGAGAGGAAACAATTTAAAATCAAATTGTCTACGAATTATAAAAGGCCGTCTGAAAATTGAATCTCAGCCGGCCTTTAGTTTCTTTATAACGTCGTTCGTATCATCAGAAACGATAGTTCACACCCAAGGCAAACTCGCGGCCGCGCTCGTAGAAGGGGACGCGTCCGTTGCCGTCGGGGAAGCGTTGGCTGTGTGAACGGTATTGCTTGTTACCGATGTTGTTGACGGCGAAGTTGACGTTCAGGTTGTCTTTTTTCAGCGGCTGCCAGTTGGCGTAGATGTCGTGTACGCCGTAGCCTGATTTCTTGCCATGTATCGTGCCTTGTCCGCGGGCGACGTCGGTGTATTTCACACTTTGGGCGTAGCGGCCGCGCCAGCCGATTTCGAGTTTGGGGTTTTCAAACTGATAAGACAGGCCGGTCAGCCATTGGCGGCCCGTGTTCCAGAAGGTGAACGAGCTTTCGTGGTCTTCGGCTTGAATCGGGCTTTCGCCGTAGTACATTTCGCCGTTCAGACGGGGTTTGACGTAGGACACGCCGGCGCGCGCGGTCAGACCGCCCCAGCGGTAGGACGCGTCAAGTTCGTAGCCGTAGGTTTTAAGTGTGCCGCCGTTGTAGATCTTGCCGCGTTCGGTGATGGAGGCGGTGTTGTTGTTGATTTTTGCCCAACGATAGACGATGAGGTCTTTGATGCGTTGGTGGAACACGCTGCCGCTGACGTTGAAGTTGTCGTTGCGCCATTTGAAGCCCAATTCGGCACGGCGGGCGGTTTCGGCTTTGAGGTTGCCGTCCAAATCAGCGGCGGCACCTGCGCGTTCGTTAGCCAACAAGGCTTCGTTCAGGCGGGGCGCGCGGCTTGCCTGATTGAGGTTTGCCAAGAGGGAGAAGTTGTCATTGATGTCCCAAATCGCGCCGATGCTGGGGTTGAGCTGGCCGTGCGACGCGCTTTGTTTGCTGGCGGCGTTGTATTTGAAATGGTCGTAACGCAGGCCGGTCGTCAGGGTAACGGGGTGCAGGTTCCAAATGCCTTCCGCGTACACGCCGTATTCGGCTTTTTTCTCTTTGTCACGGTCATACAGGCCGAGAATCTTCAGCCACGCGCCTTTGTCGGAAGGCTCTGAGGTTTCGTGGCGGTAGTTGACGCCGTATTTCACCATGTGTCCGTCGCCGAAGGAGCTGGCGAGGTTCAGGTTAGCGCCGGTCGCTTTGATTTTGCTTAACTCAAGTTTGCCGATAGGAACGCCGCCTTGCGCAGTGCCGGAAGCTTGGGCTTTTGGAGAAGGGGCGCCTTTGGGCGGTTTGGTGTCGTCGGTATTGATTTGGAAGACGTTGGCGTCGATTTTGTCGATAAAGCCGACGTTGCGGCCACGGTATTCCAGATTGTAGGTTTGTTCTTTTTGATAAGTGCCGTCCACGCCGATGTAGCTGTCAACGTTTTGGAACTCGGCTTTGTCGGTGCGGTTGCCTTTTTGGTATTCCTGACGGTAGGTCAGGCGGATGCCGTGGTCGTCGTTGAAATCGTAGCCGAGTTTGGCGAGGTAGCTGTGCTGTTTCAGACGACTGCCGAGGTTGACATTGCCGTTGCCATCTTTGTAGTCACGGTTGTTGAGGAAGTTGCCTGCAAACAGGGCATCGAAGCCGTTTTGATAGCCATAAACCGCTGCGCTGCCGGTTGAGCCTTTATTGCTGCTCAAGCCTGCGCCCAGTTTGAAACCGAAAGGTTTGCCGTCGGTCAGCAGGTCTTTTGCGTCAACCGTTGTTACACGGATGGTACCGCCGACCGCACCCAAACCCGCGCTCGCCGCGCCTGTGCCTTTTTCGACGTTGATGCTTTTCACCAAAGCAGGATCAAGCTGGAAGCGGCTTTGGTGGTGGAAGATTTTTGTGGATTGGCTGGTGTTGTCGACTTCTAGGTTAATTTTGTCTTCACCAACGCCGCGGATGCTGTAAAACTGCGCCACGCCGTTGCCGCCGCCGACATCCATGCCGATTTGGTCTTTCATGACTTGTTTCAAATCGGTCGAAGTTTCGCGGTCAAGCTGATTGCGGGTAACGCGGGTCGGTACGGCAGTACCGGTAACCTTAATTTCATTCAGTTCGGCAGTTTCTGCGGGGTGCGTATTTTCGGCATGGGCGAAGCCTGTTGATAGTGCGAGTGTAATGAGACTAAGGCGGAATACAGGAAAAGAGGTTTTATTCATGATTTTTCCCAAGAAATAAAAAATTGACTGCTTATTCTAATTATTTTAATAATGATTATCAAACTACAAATAAATGTAAAAGAACATATTGGTCTCATTTTGATTTGTGGTTTGAATATTTTTATAAATATCAATCGGTTTATTTATGGTTAAATTTTGTAAAACTATTTTGAGAGAAAATATGTTGAGGCTTACTTTTTTGAAACTGAAGAAAAGGGATGAGTTGAATATTTATCGATGATAAATATTGTGTATAAGTGTTTTAAAAGGCCGTCTGAAAAGTGTTTTTCAGACGGCCTTTAAGTTTAACAAGCTTAACTATGCAGTTTGTGAGGCTTGTTTATTTGGAAGGTGGTTGGGCATATCCGTTATCGGCTGGGAATGCGTCAGGTTCGTTATTTTTTTGCGTTGGGTCGTATAGTTCAAAAATAGCCGTACCAATTACACCTGTATTTTTGATGGAGCCTTTATCCGAGTTTGCAGCGTAAGAGTCTTCTGGGTTGCTGAATACAAAAGATGCTACAGCATCATCACTTTTACGGAAACCTTCGATTACCAGTGAATCATGTGGGTACAGAACATAGCCATCTGAGTATCTGCTGGCAGCCTGGCCTGAGATGACATCCAAACCATCTACGCTGGCTATAATTTCCAAAGTTTTATTGCTATTGTTCTTATAAACCAAACGGTATGACTGACCGTCTTTACCTTGTAAAAAGTAGTTGCTACCGTCGCGGAAGATTGGAAATAGGTCGCCATTGTCAGATTGCACGGATAATTCCACTTTGCCTGCTGCTAAAGAAATCGAGTTGATTTTTTTACCCCGATAATCTTTAGCAGAGTAGTTCAATACGCCTTCTGCCAAAGGGTTTTTCGTGACACGGCGCAAATCTACGGAATGAACGGAAGACTGTACTTCATCTCCCCAGCTGGTTCCTAGTTTTTCTGCTGTTTCTACGCTTTGATTGGCTATTTCTGAATCTGCTGGTGCAGGAGCTTCAGATGAAGGAGATTGCTGGGAACAAGCAGCTAAAATTGCAGCCAACAGCATTGGCAGCCACAATTTGAATTTTATTTTAAACATAATTGCTCCTGAGATAATTTAATAGGTTAACAATTTGAATATATTAAATAATATGAAAAATTATCCGTATTCTATACTATTAATCTAATTGGGTAGAAAGCAGAGCTGTAAAAACAAGATAAATTATTTATAGTAATTAAAATAGATTTGAAAACAAACCGGACTTTGATTTTGTGAGTTGGTATCGCTGGTTAATCTGTTTCTGTATAAAAAGGCCGTCTGAAAAGTGTTTTTCAGACGGCCTCACTACTTTTTTACAGTAAAGGACTCATCAGGCGGACGGCATTTTCTACGAGGCCGCGGAGTTTGGAGCGTTGTTGCCATGATTTGATGGCAATGTAGCTGCTGTTTTTAAGGTAGCTGCGCTGTAGGTGGTAGATTTGTTTGGTGGTGTCGCGATCGTAGATGGCAAGGCTTATTTCGAGGTTGAGGAAAAAGCTGCGCATGTCCATGTTGACCGTGCCGAAGAGGGAGTAGTCTTCGTCAATGGTCATGGTTTTGGCATGTAGAAGACCGCCTTCAAACATAGCGATTTTGACGCCGGCTTCCAGCAACATAGGGTAGTAGGCGCGTGAGGCGTAGCGAACCATCAGTGAATCGACTTTGGCAGGCAGTATTAGAGTTACTTTGACGCCGCGTTTGGCGGCAACGGTTAATGCCATGAGAAGCGGCTCGTCGGGGACAAAGTAGGGAGTGGTAATCGTGATTTGTTTGGTGGCGGCATAGATGGCGCTGATGATGGTTTCGTAGATAACGAAGCTGCCTTGCTCAGGGGCGGATGGAATGATTTGGGCAACAATATTGCCTTGCTGCATTTTTTCAGGAAGGATTTGGGGCAGCAGGCTTTGGGCTTGGTTGAGGTATGTTTGTACGTTTTGGAGGTTTTCATCGGTTTCGACGGCGAGGTCGGCGAAGAAGACGGCAGACAGTTCCAAAACCATAGGCCCTGTACAGCGCATCATGGCATCTATCCATTCTCCGACGCCAGAGTTTTGTTTGAAATAGCGTGGGTCGACAAGGTTGAAGCTGCCGGTGTAACCGATTTTGCTGTCGATAACGAGGATTTTGCGGTGGTTGCGCAGGTCGGTGCGCGTGAATAATGTACGCCAGATGCCGACAGGTAATGAGGTATGTACTTCAATGCCTGCTTGGCGCAGTATCTCTACCCAATCGCTTTCAAAAAAGCTCCTGCTGCCGACGGCATCGGCCAGTATGGAGCAGTCTACGCCTCTGGCTTTGGCGGCAAGAATTTCATTTAGAATTTCTTCAATGCGGCCTTTGGGTTCGATAATGTAAAAGGCCAGTAGGCAGGAATGGGTTGCGGCGCGTATGTCTGCGAGCATGCTGTCGATGATGGTATCGGTGGTTGAGAGCAGGCTCATGGCGTTGCCTTTGGTGGCACCCAGCCCCGTTCCTTTTTCGGCAACTTTACTGATGCCGTGGTAACGTGATTTGACTTGGTCGGCAATGTCGAGATAGATATCGGCTAGATGGGTGGCGGCAAAGTTGCGGTAGAAGCGGTTCATTTCGCCGGTACGTTTGGCGCGGGCGGTGCCTAGACGAGGCTCTCCGATAAGGATGTAGGCGATGGTTCCGAATACGGGGAAAAGGAATAGGATAATCAGCCAGGCAAAGGTTGAGCCGATGTTTTTTTGTTTGTACAACACGCGCAGCATGCAGATGAGTGCGGCGCAGGTGTGGGCGAAGATAAAAATTTCGGTCCAGGTAATGTCTTTTAAAAAATTCATATTCGGTAGCGGGAGTAGATGTGTTTTAAGTTTGAAGGTGTCAGCTGATAAGCTTCAAATATTAAGTATATAGAAAAACTGTCTAAAAACAAATTTACACGATAATCGTGTTTTTGCTTTCAGACGGCCTTTGAGTTGCTTTAATTAACGGTGATACTGACGGGATAATTCATGTACGGTATCGACCAAAATTTTGGCGTGTTCGGGGTCGGCGTGTTGGTTGATGCCATGGCCGAGGTTGAATACATGGCCGCTGCCGTTGCCGTAGTCGGCGAGGATGCGTGCGACCTCGGTGCGGATAGATTCCGGTGTACCGAAGAGGGCAAACGGGTCGAAGTTGCCTTGCAAGGCAACTTGTTCGCCGACGCGACGACGTGCTTCGCCGATGTTGCAGGTCCAGTCTAAGCCCAATGCGTCTGCGCCGATTTCTGCCATACTTTCCAGCCATAAGCCGCCGCCTTTGACAAATACGATAACAGGCACGCGGCGGCCTTCGCTTTCGCGTTTGAGTCCGGCAACGATTTGTCGGATGTACTTCAGGCTGAATTCTTTAAATGCTGCATCGCTCAACACGCCACCCCAAGTGTCGAAAATTTGTACGGCTTGTGCGCCGGCATCGATTTGGGCGTTGAGATAAGCGGTAACGGCTTGGGCATTGGTGTCGAGGATTTTATGCAGCAAATCAGGGCGCGAATATATCATGGTTTTGATGGTGCGGAATTCTTTACTGCTGCCGCCTTCGACCATGTAGCAGGCGAGTGTGAACGGGCTACCGGAGAAGCCGATGAGTGGAACGCGGCCGTCCAGTGCTTTGCGGATGGAAGTTACCGCATCAAAGACGTATTGCAGTTTTTCCATGTCGGGAACTTGCAGTTTGGCGATGTCGGCTTCGTGTTGCAAGGCGCGTTCAAATTTTGGGCCTTCCCCTTCGGCAAAATATAGGCCCAAACCCATGGCATCGGGTACGGTCAGAATGTCGGAAAACAGAATCGCTGCGTCCAGATCGAAGCGGTCTAAAGGCTGGATGGTAACTTCAGTCGCCAGCTGGGTGTTTTTGCACAAATCGAGAAAGCTACCTGCGCGTGCGCGCGTGGCTTTGTATTCAGGCAGATAGCGTCCGGCTTGGCGCATCATCCAGATGGGCGTGTATTCGACAGGCTGTTTGAGCAGGGCGCGGAGGAAAGTGTCGTTTTTCAGAGCAGTCATGATCAATAGGCTTTCTGATTTGGTATGTTGGAACAAAGTTCAGACGGCCTTAGTTGTTTATTCAGGCCGTCTGAAATAATTAAATAGAAGCTGGTATGAAAGATTTCATGAGTTGTTAATGTGAAGCCGGCACATCAATTTGGTTGAGGAAGGGCTGCCGGATGTTCTTCCTCGGCCACGCTTTCCAAAACCAGATTGCGTTGTTCTTGCGCTTTTTGCGGCTGATCGGTTTCATCAAACACGCGCGCTAGGACTAAATGTGCGGATACGCTGGGTTGCAGGGCGATGCTGGCTTCGAGGTAGCCTTGGGCTTTGCCCCAAAGTTTGCGGCCGTAAGCCAGTTGGCCGAGATACATCAATAGTAGCGCATTGTTCGGTTGTTCCTGCAGCCAAGAATCTGCCAAATCGATGGCTTTTTGCTGGTCGCGCTCGCTTAGGAAACGAACGGATTCGACAAATGCTTCCAATAGCTCGGGCTGGCGGTTTTGCGGATAATGGGTTTTTACCCATTTGACCGCTTCGGCATACAAGCCCAAACGCTCGTATTTCTCGGCAATCGCGACGCACAATTCGCCAGATTTCACGCTTTCGGGAATCTGTTTCAAACAGGCTTTCAGACGGCCTGCATCGGTTACTTCGCTCAAGAGGCGGCGATATGCCCAGTTTTGATACTGTTCGGCTTCATAATCGTTGATGGCGCCGGCTTTGACCAGTTTTTCCGCTTTTGTCAAGACATCTGAGGCATCGCCGTGATCAAAGGCATAACGCAATTGCAGGCGGACCAGGCGACTTAAGTTGCTATTGATTTTTGCTGCTGCTTCAAGGTTTTGTGCGGCAGTCGGATAATCGCGGCGGCTCAGTGCAGATTCGACCAGCAAAAGATGACGGGAAAGCTGTTGTTTTTGTGGCAGCTGTTCGATTTCGTGCAGATAGCGGTCGCGTAATTCAAAGTTTTCCATTTGGTCGGCTGCGTGCGCGCCCAACATCAAAGCCAGGGTACGGTTGTCGCCTGCTTCTTTGTTTTGCAAGACTTTGGCGGCTTCTTGTTCGGCTTTTTCAAAACGGCCTTCAAAATATGCCAAACCTGCGCTGTTCAAAGAGGCGGAAGCCTGACGGCCTTTGCGGGCGATGCCGAAGCGTTGCATACGCGCCGGAATGTTCAAGAGGCCGAACACGAATTTAATCAGGAAATACAAGACGAATACGCTCAACAGCAGGCCTAAAACAAAGGCATGCAGATTGATACGCAGCATGGTTTGTTCAACCACGACATACACGTTGCCGGTATAAATGCCGGAAGCCAAGGCTAAACCGACGGCAGCGGCAAACAGAATGACAATCCAAACGACGGTTTTCATGCTTGCTCTCCTTTAATTTTGGCAGCAGGCTTGGTTTGGTTTTGTGGTTTGGCAGCTTCAGCGGCCGGTTCTTTTTTGTTTTCAGACGGCAATGCAGGTGCTTCCAGAGATTGAGGGGCAGAAGCGGCAGCCGGTGCGGAAGTTGTGGCTTGTTCGGTAGTCGCAGCCGGAGCGGAAGCGGTTTGCTCGGCAGCTTGGGTTTGTGCAGCTTCCTCGGTTGTCATTTGTGTACGCGAACCTTCTTGATAAGCGCGAACGGCGCTCAAGCTGGCTTTCAGGCTGTCGTCTGAAATCATACGGACATCAAGGGCTTTGAGTTCGGCTAACTCTTTCAACCATGACTGGGTAGCAGGGGATTTGCTATCGAAGTATTGTTTCACGGTTGCTTCAACGTTGTTCAAATCGCTTTGATACACTTCGCCGTTGTGTTGCAACAGGGCAATGCGCGCATCCAAAAGGCGCAGGCGCAGGTTTTCACGGATGAAGTAGGTTTGATCGGGGGAAATCAACATGGCGTCGTTGCTGTCCAGATGACGGACTTCAACCAAGCCTTTGAGGGCATTGAGGGATTTTTCCCATGTATTTTCCCACCAAGTTCCTGAATTAGCAGCTTCGACAGGCGCGGCACCTGGTTTCAATACGCCGTCCAAAACCAAAGGCAGGCCGGAAATACCGGTTTCCAAACGGTCGATACGCAAGGCAGTGGCGGAAATATCGACATAAGGACGGTTTTTCAGCGCGGCCAAATCATTGCTGATGGCTTGCTTGATGGGGATAAGCTCAGGCTGTTCAAAACGGCTTAAGCGGCTGTCGATGTGTTCCAATACGCTGACCGCGCCTTGGAGGTTGCCTGACAGCATCAATTGTTGCGAAGCAGTGTTCAACATGGATTCGGCTTCATCGACCAGCCAGTTGATACGGCCTTTGAGTAACTCTTGATAAGCTTTCTGCATTTGCAGGATTTGCTCGCTATTGCTTTTTTGACCGTTGTTCAGGCGGTCTAACTCGGCCTGAATAGCGGTTTGGCGGTTGAGGTTGTCTTTTAAAAGGCTGGCGTTTTCAGATTCGCCCAACGCAGCTTTGTCGATTTTTTGGTTGAATTCGAGTTCTTGGTTTTTTAAAACATTTTGACCCTGTACGAACAGGAATCCGCTCGCGCCCAAGCCAAGCAGTGCCAAGACAGTTGCACCTGCGGCCAAGGCTTTGCCGCCAGATTGTTTGATGATAACAGGGGCGTTGTTTTGTGGGAGATTGTTGGACTCGGGCATGCTCGCCTCCACTTGCTGAGGTTGGGTAGGTTTGATTTGTTCAGACGGCCTGGTGTTTTCAGAACGTTCAGGTGCCGGAGCTGCCGTATTGGCAACTTGTTGGGTATCTTTATTGTCTTCGACTGGGTTCACTGCTTGGCTCCTTTGTGGCATGGATGAAAGTGCAACGGATAAAGAAGTGACGGTTTCTACATGTTTGGCGCCGACAATGCGAAGCGCATCGGCAATGCGCGGATGATGGGTAAAGTATAGCAAGGATTCGAAGAATCGGGAAAATTGCGGCGGAATCTGATGGAAAAATTCGCGCGCGAGTTCGCCGGATGTGACGTAGGCGGCGGCGATGTCTTCGGTTTTAAAGTTCTGCCAATCGATGGGGTGTGGCCGTCTGAAATAGATTTCGGCGATGTCGATTTGGAAACCCAGTTCGGTCAGTTTGTCTGCCAGAAAATCACGGCCGCCATGGCCTCGAATGATTAGAACTCGGGCGTTGGGTGGCAGGGTTTTCCAAATAGGCATTCTCAAGACGGCTTCGCTGTCGTTACCATCTTCGGGAGAGAAGGCGGGATAGGGGGAGAATTGTGCCAAAGTATGTTGGCTGGTTTGGCCGACGGTAATGTGTACTTTAGGGCCGTCTGAAAAGGTCAGACACGGTACTGCAGTTTCAATAGCGGTCGGGCTGACCCAAAACACCACATCGGCTTGCTTGAATTGTTCGGGAAGTTTTTTTAGCGCCGAATGATCCAACTCTATTTCAATCGGACTCAATACCTGAGCCTGCCAACCGGCTGCATGGCAGGTTTGGATATCTTGCTGTGGACGGTTGGACGGACGGATGATGAGTAGAGTAGGCATAATGTGGGATAAATTATTAAGGTTTAGGCCGTCTGAAAGAAGGGTTTCAGACGGCCTGTTGCTGACGTACGTTATTGATCGACGAATGCGCGCTCAATCAGGTAGTCGCCGCGAACGCCGGTTTTCGGAGAAACGGTCAGGCCGAATTCGTCCAAGACGCTGCAGGTGTCTTTCAACATGGCAGGGCTGCCGCACAGCATGGCGCGGTCGTCTTGCGGATTGATTTTAGGCAGGCCGATGTCTTCAAAGAGTTTGCCGCTGCGCATCAAATCGGTCAGACGGCCTTGATGTACATATTCTTCGCGTGAAACGATCGGGTAGTAAATCAATTTTTCTTTAACCAAATCGCCCAAGTATTCGTGTTCGGGCAATTCTTTGGTGAAGCGGTCGTAGTATGCCAAGTCTTTTTTGTAGCGTACACCGTGAACCAAGATGATTTTTTCGAATTGCTCGTAAACATCAGGGTCTTTGGTAATGCTCAAGAAAGGGGCGATGCCGGTACCGGTGCTCAAGAGGTAGAGGTGTTTGCCCGGATTCAGGTCGCCGGCAACCAATGTGCCGGTCGGTTTTTTACTGATGAGGACATCGTCGCCGACTTTAAGGTGTTGCAGGCGGCTGGTCAATGGGCCGTCTTGTACTTTAATACTGAAAAATTCCAGATGCTCTTCCCAGTTGGCGGAAGCCACGCTGTATGCGCGCATCAGTGGTTTGCCGTCAACCATCAGGCCGACCATGACGAATTGGCCGTTTTCAAAGCGCAAAGACTCGTCACGGGTGCAGGTGAAAGTGAAGTAAGCGTCAGTCCAGTGGTGTACGGACAAGACTTTCTGGGTGTTGAATGCTGCCATTGATATTTCCTGTCGGATAAGGCCGTCTGAAAAGGATAGGTCGGGGCGGCCAAGGTTAATAAAAAGAATGGAATATGGTGTTCAGCTACTTGCTTGCCGGTTTGGCTGATTTTTCGCTGAGGCTGTGCAGGTCGGAATAGCGTCCGCCTGCGTTGATCAATTCATGATGAGTGCCTTGTTCGACTACATTGCCTTCATGCATCACAACAATATTGTCGGCTTTTTCGATGGTCGAAAGTCGGTGGGCAATCACCAATGTGGTACGGTTTTGCATCAGGTTTTCCAATGCGGTTTGTACCAAACGTTCGGATTCATTATCCAATGCACTGGTGGCTTCGTCCAAAATTAAAATCGGCGCATTTTTCAAAAGCGCACGCGCAATGGCAAGGCGTTGACGTTGGCCGCCAGACAGTTTTAAACCGTTTTCGCCAACTTCAGTGTGCAAGCCTTGCGGCATTTTTTGGATAAATTCCCAAGCATTGGCTGCTTTTGCAGCATTGATAATTTCTTCTTCACTGAATTTGTCAGCTTGAGCATAGGCAATGTTTTCAGCAATCGTACCATTAAACAGGACAACGTTTTGGCTGACGAATGCCATGCGGCTGCGTAGGCTTTCGAGCGTATATTCATTGATGTTGACGCCGCCAATCAAAACCTTGCCTTCATCCGGATTAAGGAAGCGCGGCAACATATTGGCCAGGGTGGTTTTACCGCAGCCTGATGCGCCGACTAATGCAGTCACTTTGCCTTGCGGTACAAGCAGGTTGATGTGGTTCAAACTGTTGCGTTCGGCTTCGGGATAACGGTGTACAACATCGCAAAATTCGATATCGCCAGGGTTTGGGCTGAGAATCTGTTTGCCTTCGTTGCTTTCTTCGGGTTGATCCAAAAAGGTGAAGACACTTTCTGCCGCCGCCAAACCGCGTTGTAGGGACTGCATCACGCCGGTCATGCGTTTGATGGGGTCAAACATCATGATCATGCTGGACAAAAATGACATAAAATCGCCTGCACTAAATCCTGAAAGTCCGGCTTGGCGGGCGGCTGCGTAAATAATCGCAGCCAGTGCAACCGAAGCCATTAATTGCGTAATGCCGGTACCGGCAGAGCTGGCGGAAACCTGTTTGAGCAGGTTGCGGCGAACATCATTGGCAATACGGTCGAAGCGGCGGTTTTCATAATCTTGACCGCCGTAGATTTTTACAACGCGTTCACCATTAATGCTTTCGCCCAAGACCTGCATCAGCTGGCCAAGATAAATTTGGTTGTTGGCAGACAGTTTGCGCAGGCGTTTGCTGACTGTTTGGATACATACAGCAACAACCGGCAAGATGATAAAAGTAATCAGGGTCAAACGCCAGTTCAGATAAGTCAGCAAGCCCAACAGGCCGACTACGCTCACACCGTCTTTGGCAATCACAGTAATGACGTTAAACCCTGCATCGGTAATTTGATTGACGTCGTTCAAGATACGAGACATCAAACGGCCGCCGGTATTGCTGCTGAAATACGAAGTCGGCAGGTGCATCATTTTGTTGAACATTTCACCGCGCAAGCGCTGCACTAAGTGGCTGGACAGATACGTTGTGCAATATTCGTTGATGAAGTTAAACAGGCCGCGAACGAAAAACAGCGCCACAATTGCCAGCGGCAACCATGACATGCTTTTCATGTTTTTATCGACAAAACCTTCATTGATCAAAGGTTTGAGCAAGTAACCGAAAGCCGGCATCGTACCGGCGACAATCAGCATGGCCACTACGGAGACGATAAACATCTTCCAATAGCTTTTCAAATATCCAAGCAAGCGCTTGTATAGCTCCCAGTTGGATGTGGCTTGTGTTGTCTGCATATCAATCCAAATTTAGAGCAAACATGCAATTCTAAACGAAAATATCTGTCATTACAATGTTTGCAATTGAAAGTCAAAAGGAGTCGGTATTGTTTTAACGCCTTGATTTTATATTGGGAACGACTATGGTTTGGTGGGTTTGGCAATAATGTTGCCCACTTCTCAAATATCGGTTGCGGCCGTCTGAAAAAGTTTCAGACGGCCTCATCAGTCGTCAAGGACGGCCGGTTAAGCCAGAGCTTCCTTAATGATGTCTTTCACTGCCGTCGCATTATTAGGGACAACACGGACCCGTTGTGGCAGATTTTCCAAGCCTTCCAATGCGGCAGGGCGGGGGATGGAAACTTCTCCGACCGCTTCATGGATGGTGGCTTCAAATTTGGCGGCCAGTGCGGTTTCGAGGCAGACGATGGTTTCGCCGGCTTCGCGGACTTCACGGGCAACTTTGACGCCATCGGCTGTATGCGGATCAATCAATTCATGATCTTGCTCGTAAACCTGTTTGATGGTGGCAAGGCGGTTGGCATGGGTTGATTTGCCGGAAACAAAGCCATATTGTTGATGTACTTTGTTTAAGGCAAATTCCAAATTGAAGCCTTTGCCGGAGGCTACTTCCGCCCATAAGGTTTGGATTTCGTCCGCATCGCGGTCCATCAGGTCAAACACAAAACGCTCGAAGTTGGAGGCTTTGGAAATATCCATGGACGGACTGGAAGTAACGTGGGTATGTTCGCTGTTGCGCGGACGGTATGCGCCGGTTTTGAAAAATTCGTCCAATACGTCGTTTTCGTTGGTGGCGACAATCAAGCGGTGGATGGGCAGGCCCATTTGGCGGGCGATATGGCCGGCGCAGACATTGCCGAAATTGCCGCTTGGTACGCAGAAGCTGACTTTTTCGTCATTGCTCGACGTGGCGTTGAAATAACCGGCAAAGTAGTACACGACTTGGGCGACGATACGGCCCCAGTTGATGGAGTTGACTGTGCCGATATGGTATTTGGCTTTGAATTCGGCATCGTTTTGTACGGCTTTGACGATGTCTTGGCAGTCGTCAAACATGCCTTCAACGGCGATGTTGTGGATGTTGGCATCTTGCAGGCTGAACATTTGCGCGCGTTGGAATGCGCTCATTTTGCCTTCCGGAGACAGCATAAAGACGTTGACGCCTTTTTTACCGCGCAGGGCGTATTCGGCGGCAGAGCCGGTATCGCCGCTGGTGGCACCCAAGATATTGAGTTCTTTGCCTTCTTTATTCAATACATATTCAAACGCATTGCCCAAGAATTGCATGGCCATGTCTTTGAATGCCAAAGTCGGACCATTGGACAGGGCTTGGATTTTGATGCCGTCTGAAAGTGTGCGCACCGGAGTAATGGCTTTGGTACCGAATACTTCTTCGGTGTAGGTGCGGTTGATAATGTCGCGTAAATCATCAGCAGGGATGTCGGTGGCAAACAGGCTCATGACTTCAAACGCCAGCTCGGGATAGCTGAGTGTGCGCCATTGGTCTAAAGTAGCTCGGTCGATTTGAGGGTATTGCTCAGGCAGCATCAAACCGCCATCAGGAGCCAAACCCATCAATAAAACTTCGCTAAATTGCTTGCGTGCGGTCGCACCGCGGGTGCTGATGTATTTCATGGTTTCTTCTCTATGTATTTAAAATTCAAATAGAAAGTCAAAACGAATTCAGACGGCCTTGATGTGAAAAAAGGCCGTCTGAACGATTATTTGTAGAGTCGTTTGAAGCAGGCGGTAACCGTTTTTGCGGTAACGGAAGCAATGGCCTGTTCGCGGGTTGCCGGACTCAATACCTGCATCATTTCGGTTGCAGTCAATTGGTTTGGTGCTTCTTCGCTGGCGCAGCCGCAGATTTTATTTTCCCATTCGGCTTGTTTTTCCGCGCTCATGGCCAAAGCAATGACGCGCCATTCGTTACGTTTGTTCAATTCGGTACGGCATTGGCTGTCTACCGCCATTTTCACTACGCTGCTGCCGATACCCGTACCGCTGCCCAAACCGCCGAAAGAGTCGCCGCCGGTAGCGCATGCACCCAATAAGAAAACTGATGTAACAGCTGCCAAAAGAGTTTTTGAAGTCATGATGTTTCCTGTAAGCAAGGCCGTCTGAAACGCCCGAAGAGTTCTCAAAATAGCATGTATTATACCGTAATGCGGCCCGATATGTGAGTTTGCGAAACTGCCGTATAATGCTAGCGAGTTTTCTTTTCAATCAGCCAGCACGAAAGCCGCTATGTCCGACCTTTTCGCCCGCCAACCCGAAGCCCCTTTAGCCGAACGCCTGCGCCCGCATTCTTTAGATGATGTCATCGGGCAGCAACACTTAATCGGCGAGGGTAAACCTTTGCGCGTGGCGGTGGAAGGCGGAAAGCCGCATTCTATGTTGCTGTGGGGGCCGCCGGGCGTAGGCAAAACCACGCTGGCACGGATTTTGGCGCAGAGTTTCAATGCGCAGTTTCTGCCTGTTTCCGCCGTATTTTCAGGCGTGAAAGACATACGCGAGGCTATTGAAAAGGCTGAAATTGCTCTGCAACAAGGGCGAGCGACGATTTTGTTTGTTGACGAGGTACACCGCTTCAACAAAGCGCAACAGGACGCATTTTTGCCTTATGTCGAAAGCGGCTTATTAACCTTTATCGGCGCGACCACGGAAAACCCGTCATTTGAAGTCAATCCGGCATTGCTCAGCAGGGCGCAGGTTTATGTCTTGCAATCCTTGTCTTCAGACGACCTAAAAAAACTGATTGCTAAAGTATTGGCTTTGCCCGAATACCAAGACTTTACGATTGAAGCGAATGCGCAAGAATTGCTTGTGAATACCGCCGATGGTGATGCGCGTAGATTGTTGAATTTATTGGAACAACTTTTACGTGCTGCCGATACACGCCGTCTGAAAACCTTAACCGCCGAATTTCTCGCCGATAGTTTGGGTGCGCAAATCCGCCGTTTTGATAAGGGTGGCGAGAGTTTCTACAATCAAATTTCCGCATTGCACAAATCCGTGCGCGGTTCGCATCCGAATGCCGCGCTGTATTGGTTCTGCCGTATGCTCGACGGCGGTACCGACCCGCGCTATCTCGCCCGCCGCATTGTCCGCATGGCATGGGAAGACATCGGCTTGGCTGATCCGCGTGCCTTAACGATTGCCAATGATGCCGCCGCGACTTATGAGCGCTTAGGCTCGCCGGAAGGGGAGCTTGCTTTGGCTCAAGCCGTGTTGTACCTTGCCGCCGCTGCCAAATCCAATGCAGGCTATAAGGCATACAACCAAATGCGCCGTTTCGTCAAAGAAAATGCCAGCGACGAAGTGCCCGTCCACCTGCGCAATGCACCGACTAAGTTGATGAAAGAATTGGGTTACGGACGCGAATACCGCTATGCCCACGACGAACCAAACGCCTACGCCGCTGGCGAAAGCTATATGCCCGACGGTTTGGACGAGCCGGATTTCTACCAACCTGTCCCGCGCGGACTGGAAATCAAAATTGGCGAAAAGCTGAAATGGTTGAAATCCTTGGATGAAGATGCGCTGGATGATTAAAACAGTAAATGTGTCTCAAGTTTCAGACGGCCTTTGGCTATTTTGAGCCTAATAAATTGTTTAATATTGGCATTATATCTTTAGTTTCGCTATAATTTTGTCACCCTATTTTCTTGCCGAATAATCGAATACATAAAAAATCGCGGCTGCTGAACCCGATTTCCGAAACAAAATTAGAAAGCAGATAATGGACAATTTAGATCAAAGTCGTAGCCGTGCATGGCGACGACATCAAGAGCAACGCCCTAGTCATCGTGTACATGGCAAAAATCCTTTGAAATATAAACCTGAAAAAAAGTGGGATTTGATGTATCTCCGCAGCAATAAAATCAAACGTGCACAAAAACTGGGTTTTATTTATCCGTTCAGACAGCATGAATTTGATGCTGAATGGTTTGATTAACTCAAAAGATACATTTTCGATTCAATCGAGATGGTTTTCACAAGGCGGATACTTTCCGCCTTTTTTAATTTTTATGAATGCACTTTTTATTTGTAGTCGTAACCAATGGCGCAGTCCTACCGCTGAAACCGTATTTCGACGTTATCCAAATGTGCAGGCACGTTCTGCAGGGACCAGCCCCAATGCGCGGCATACTGTTTCCATAGATGATATTGCATGGGCAGATAAGATTTTCGTGATGGAACAAAAACATAAGAGCCGTCTGCTGGCACAGTTTCCCCGTGCTTTGCAATATAAGGAAATGATTGTTTTAGATATTCCTGATGATTACAGATACATGGATGAAGAGTTGATAGAAATATTGAAGGAAAGTGTCGTGCCTTATCTGTCTAGATAATGAGGTTTTCCTCAAGATTATCTGAAAAAAATATGACTTACTTCTAAGTAAAATTTATTCCAAAACATCATTTACTTCACGCATCACTGACAAATAAAACGCAAATCTAAAATCAAATTGAATTTTTCAGACGGCCTTTTCTGTTTGAATATTTTTAACCTATACCATACACATACTTTTTCATGAATATTTTTGAAGCCTTACTATTATTGTGCCTGCTGATTGTCATTAGCGCGTTTGTGTCCTGTTCCGAACTCGCGCTTGCTTCGGCACGCAAAATCAAATTGCAGGTCATGGCGAAAGACGGCGGCGATACGCGTGCGCTTGACGTAATCAATATGCAGCAGCAGCCGGGCAGTTTTATTACCGTTGTCCAAATCGGTTTGAACGCCGTCGCCATTCTTGCCGGTATCGTCGGCGAGGCGGCAATACGTCCTTATTTTGGCAAGCTATTGGAGAATGCAGGCAGTTGGGGCAGCACAGTTGCCTCTTTGTTGACCTTCTCGCTGGTTACAGGCAGCTTTATTTTAATTGCCGACCTGATGCCCAAGCGTATGGCAATGACCCATCCCGAAGCGGTGGCGGTACGCATTGTCCGTCCGATGATGTTTCTGATTTTTATCTTAAAACCCCTTGTCTGGGTTTTTGACGGGTTGGCAAACACAATATTCAAACTCTTCAAAATCTCAACCGTCCGTCAGGAGCAGCTGACCTCGGAAGATATTTATGCCGTCGTTGATGCAGGCGCTCAGGCTGGTGTGTTGAAAGAGCAGGAACACTATCTGATTGAAAACATTTTTGATATGCAGGAGCGTAAGGTAACTTCCACCATGAGCACGCGCGAATACATTGTCTATTTTGATAAAAACGACAACAGCGATACCGTGTTGGAAATGATGTCCGACAAACCGCACAACAAATTCCTCGTATGCGACGGCGATTTGGAACGCGTCATCGGCTACATCGAATCACATACGCTGCTGACCTTGTTTTTAAAAGAAAAAGACGTCCGCCTGACCGACAAGCGTGTATTGCGCAAAGTCTTGTTTATTCCCGACACGCTGTCGCTTTATGATGTGTTGGAGACCTTCAAAACTTCCGGCGAAGACTTTGCCGTCGTAGTGAACGAATACGCGCTGGTGGTCGGCGTGGTAACGTTGAAAGACGTGATGAGCATTGTGATGGGTGAGCTGGTCAATACCGAAGAAGAGCCGCAAATCATCCGCCGTACCGAGGACACCTGGCTAGTGGACGGCGCGACCCCGCTCGCCGATGTCATGCGTGCGCTGGATATCGAAGAGTTTCCCGATTCGGAAAACTACGAAACCATCGCCGGCTTTATGATGTATTCCCTGCGCAAAATCCCGAAACGCACCGATTTTTTGGTTTATGCCGGTTATAAGTTTGAAATCATCGATACCGAAAACTTGAAAATCGATCAACTTTTGGTTTCCAAGCAAGAAAATGTGGTGGGGAAAATGTAACGGGTTGCTGGGAATATTTGAAAAGAAAATTAAAAAATAAATAAAAAGGAAAAAATATTATGACAACTAATGAACCTCAAAAATACGCCCGCAGCCTGCACGCACCCATCAGCCTCGGTACCACCTCTGACGACCGCTTTATGCCGCGCGGCTTTCTTTCATATTTTGCCTCGCTGCCGAAATTGGTTTTAACCGAAAAATTAGATGGGCAAAACAACTGCTTTGCCGCACACGGCCTCTATGCCCGTAGTCATACTGCGCCTACTCAGCATCCGTGGGATAAACCTTTGCTGCAACGATGGCAGCAAATCAAAGATGATTTGGGCGATCTCGAACTTTTTGGCGAGAATATGTACGGCATTCATTCGATTGCCTATTCTCAATTGGAAAGCTATTTTTATCTATTCGCCGTCCGTCGTGGCGGACATTGGCTTTCATGGGAAGAGGTTAAATTTTATGCGCAGCTGTTTGATTTTCCGACTGTGCCAGAAATTCCCATTGTGCAGCCTCTTGCCGACTTTACCCAAAAATACGCCAATGAAGATATTGCTTTAGCGCAATGGCTGGCCGCTAATTTGGGAGAGTCGTGGACGGAGAGCGTACAAACTGCCGGCAAACTTGGCGGCTACGATCCGAATACAGGAGCAGCATGCAGCGAAGGTTTTGTTATCCGTAACGCCGCTGATTTTGCCACCAACAACGGCAACCTGCCTGTTCAATCCAATGAATTCGACAACCTTTTCAAATTGGTACGAGCCAAACACGTTAAAACCGATGTTCATTGGACGAAAACTTGGAAGCCTGCCCATCTTATTGATTACGACAAATACCATTGGCAAAGCTGGCAGTTTCAGACGGCCTGAAGTCCAATTATTCAATAATAAGAAAGACAACCATGTGGACATTCCCATATTACATACCCGGCCAACTTCCTGATTGGCAAGCCTTAGAACGTCGTTTCAGCTGGTTTGCCGATATGAAAAACGTTCCCCAAGATCCTGAATGGCATGCCGAAGGCGATGTATTTACGCATACCAAAATGGTGTGCGAAGCCCTGCTGCAACTGCCCGAATTCCAAGCACTCGGCGAGCAGGAGCAACACATCTTGTTTGCCGCCGCCATGCTGCATGACGTAGAAAAACGCAGTACGACCAAGCGTGAAATAGAAAACGGCAAAGAGCGTATCGTTTCGCCGCATCACGCAAAAAAAGGCGAGCATACCGCCCGTACTTTACTGTATACCGAACTTGCCGCTCCGTTTGCCGTAAGAGAATCAATCGCCAAACTCGTGCGCTTGCACGGATTGCCCTTATGGGCGATTAACAAGCCTAATCCTGAGCGAGCCGTCATAGCGGCCAGTTTGCAGGTCAACACTGCGCATCTTGCCATGCTTGCTAAAGCCGATGTTTTAGGCCGTATATGTTGCGACCAACAGGATATTTTGCTGCGCATTGATTTGTTTCGTGAACTCTGTGAAGAAAATGCTTGTTGGGGTAAGGCACGTACTTTCGCCAGTGACTACGGACGCTATCTCTATCTTAACGGCCGTAGCGAAATGCCGGATTATCAGCCATTTGATGATCAGACCTTTGATGTGTACGCCATGTGCGCCATAGCAGGCAGCGGCAAAGACAGTTACATCAGGCAACATCTTGCTCATCTGCCTATGCTGTCGCTGGATGAGATTCGCCGTGAGCGAAAACTCAATCCCGCGGATTCCAAACATACCGCCGAAGCAGTGCGTTTGGGTAAAGAGCAGGCAAAAGAATACCTGCGTGCCCGTACGTCGTTTGTCTTTAATGCGACCAATCTTAACCGCGACCTGCGCAGCAAATGGCTGCCGATGTTTGCCGATTACGGCGCACGCGTGCATCTCATTTATTTGGAAGTGCCTTACACGCAATTACTATCGCAAAACCGTAACCGCGAACATTCTGTGCCGAATGATGTGTTGCATCGCATGATAGAAAAGCTAGAAATCCCTGATTACAGTGAAGCGCATACAGTGGATTTTGTGGTTTCTTCTTAATAGGTAAGAACCTTGTAATCAGGCCGTCTGAAACAATCCAATGTTTCAGACGGCCTTTTTATGAAATCAAAAATTGCTAGAGCTAAGACAGAAGTCTTTATTCGCAATTTAAGCCTTTTGTTTTTTCAGCGAATGTATCCATGGCAATTTGGCACATGCGTTCACGTTGGCCTACGTCGGCGGCAGGCAGGACTTGACGCAGGTATTTTGTGTTGTCGCGTTGGAACGATGCTTTATCGCCTGCTTTTTGGTAACACGCATCTGCGCGGGTAAAGTATTGCTGGCAAATTTTCGGCAATTCTTCAAAGGACAAGGGTTTGCTTTTGTGCATGCCGTGTGCGGAGACGGAGAGGGAGGAAAGGGCGCACAGCGCGATGATTAAGGTTTGGGAAATGGTTTTCATGGTCAGCCTATTAATTGAAGTGGTGTTTAAATTAATTGTTCGCCCCAATGCAGCTTTTGGCGCAGGGTTTTGAAGTATTGGTAATCGGTGGGATGGAGGACGCGCAAGGGGTTGTGATAGCGACGGATGATGATGCGGTCGAAATTTTGTACGTCGATATGGGATTGTCCGTCAAAATGTGCGCGTGCGTCGCCGCTTTTGGTAATGAGGATTTCGATCACGCTGGTGTCGGGTATGGCAATCGGGCGGTTGGTCATGGATTGCGGACAGATAGGCACAAGCGTGAAGGCGTGCAAACCGGCCTGCATGATGGGGCCGCCGGCGGCAAGCGCGTAGGCGGTTGAACCTGTCGGTGTGGAAATAATCAGGCCGTCAGAACGTTGGGTATAGACAAATTCTTGATTGATAAAGACTTCAAATTCAATCATTTGGCCTGCGCCGCCACGAGACAGTACGGTGTCGTTGAGGGCGAGGGCACGTTCAATCGTTTCGCCGTCACGAATGATACTGGCTTCGATGAGGATGCGTTCTTCGGGCAGATATTTGCCTTCCAGTACGGGGCGGATGCCTTCAACCATGGTGTCGCGTGAGATTTGGGTGAGAAAGCCCAAGTGGCCTTGATTGATGCCGATGATGGGGACGGCGCGCGGGGCGACTTCGCGGGCGGCGGAGAGGAAGGTGCCGTCGCCGCCGAGCACAATGACGAGGTCGCAGTATTTGCCCAGCTGGGCTTTGTTGACGGTTTCGCAGTAGGCGGAATCTTGGATATAGACGCAGTGTTCTTCTACGCTCAATTCATCCAGATAGATGGTGAAGCCGTTTTCGCGCAGAAAAGAAACCAATGTGTGGACGGTATCTTGAATCTCGGGCGTATTGGGACGCGTAACGATACCGATGTTTTTAAATGGGCTTTTCATGATAGCAGGCCGTCTGAAATTAAGTATTTAATCTATCCAGATATCGCGCTCGAGGCGGTCGAGGCGTTCGTTTAAGCGGGCAACGTCGTCGCGCAGTTTGTCCACTTCTTCCAGCCATGCGGCAAGCGTGGCTTGGTCGATAACAGGGGATTCGGGTTCGCGTGAAAAGTCGCTGATTTGCTCGGCAATGCTTTTGCCGATTTTTTTCATGGTGCGGCCGATGTCGCCGGCACGCGAGCTGATGCTTTCTGCGGCTACATGACCGAATATCCGCGCCAAATCTTCGCTCGGATAATAGCGCAGTCCACCCAAAATAGGAAGGACTGACATGCCCAATACCAAGTCGCCTTCGAGGCTGATGTCGCCCACGCCGGGCTGGCCGCCTTGGAGGATTTTTTGGATGGCGCTGTTGTGGAATGTGATGTTGGTGTCGACGGTATCGTTTGCGGTTTCAAGAAAACCTTGTTCGCTGATGCGTCCGGTCAGTCTGAAACCGGTCAGGCTGATGCAGATGATGCTGCCTGCAAATTCAGACAGCTCGCGCTGCTGCTCCGGATTTTGCTGTATCAGGTGGTTGATAATGGGAAATAGGGCGGACATGGTTTACTCTAAATGCCGTCTGAAACGGATGAATGGGTTGAGTCGCAATTTTACAGGCTTAGCCCGTCTGCGCAAACGGTATTTACAATTTTGCCGTTGCTTTCATCATCAACGATGAAATCAGGAGCCGGCAGGCCGAGTTTGGTCGCTTCGGCAGTATAAAATTCGGCCCGGCTTGGGTGGCGGGGTTCGACAATATTGCGGATACGTTTGCCGTCGGCTTGGCAGGCCGTCTGAAAAAGGATTTGGACGGCTAAGTCTTTATGAAGGATATTGACGGGTTGATTGCCGCCTTGAATGCGTGTTTTTTGAACCAGCTTGGTAACGGGGTGACGGTCGGCAGAGTAAAGCCCGCCCAGTCGCAATATGTCGATATGGGGGACGGCGCTTTTCAGCAAGGCTTGCTCAACCGCGAGGATTTGACGGGCGAATTCGGTTTGCGGATCGGGCGGCGTGGTTTCATCGCATATGCGTGCTTGGTCGCCATACACGCTGGTGCTGCTGGTAAAGATGATGTGTTGTACCTTGGACTGCTCGGCAAGTTGAATCCATTTTTTCAGCGTATCGGCGTAATGGTTTAATGACGAAGGCGGAAGCAGGCAGAACCATGTCGGCTTGTTGATATGGTTTTGCCACAAGGTCGAACTGTGAAAAATATCGTCTTGATTCAAATCGATGATGTCGAGTTCAATCGGCAGATTGATGTCGTCAGAGGTCAGGTTGCGTTTGATGGCGGCTACCTGACTGCCTTGCTCATAAAATTTCTGTGCCAGCGGCAGGCCGAGATAGCCTAAGCCGAGAATGGAAATATCGGGAAGGTGCATAAATAAAGCATCCGAAAATTAACAGGCCGTCTGAAAATAGCTTTAACTTGGTTAAAGCCACGTTTTCAGACGGCCTTTGTCTGGAAAAATTAATGGTTACTGCCGATTTTTTGGTCGAATTCAGCGCGGTGTTCCGGCAGGAGGTAAGGGCGCAACAGGCTGAGTGTGCGGCTGATGCCCCGTACTTTGGAATCTTCGGTCAACTTGGCGCGGCCGCGCAGGGAGCTGTCAAAGTCGAACCAGTATTTCGTTACCATCCACATATTGACGGCGAGGTCGTTCATCGCGGTTTGGTCTGCGCTGATGATGTTCAGACCGTTGAGCTGAGTCAGCAGGTTGACCAACAGCGGGGACACTTTGGCTTGGGTAAAGGTATTGTGTTCGCCCAATAATTCGGCACTGCGGGCAAGCAGGGTGTTCACATCGCTGAAAAGGAAACGGTATTCCCACATCACATCATAAATACCGGCCATGTAGTTGATGGAGTCTTCCACATTAGACGGCAATACGGCTTCATTAAGGTAGGCAAGCAGGGCCTCGCTGTAACGTTTGAACAATTGGACGATGATTTCGTCTTTGTTGCGGAAATGGTAGTAGAGGTTGCCCGGGCTGATACCTAAGTGGGCGGCAATATGGTTGGTGCTAATATTGCGCTCGCCTTCTTCGTTGAACAAGGCGAGGCTGGCATTGATGATTCGTGTGTAAGTGTTGACTTTAGCAATGCGCGGCATGGAATACACTCCTTTGTTTTATAGGCTGTATGAAGTAGGCAGCCAGTTGGGTTCTGCGTGTAATTCTACCTGAAATTGAGTAAATACTGTATTACAAACATATTGTGCCAGCTGGTGGACATCTTGCGCGGATGCATTGTTTTTATTCACCAAAACCAAAGCCTGTCTGTCATGCACTGCCGCACCGCCGATCTGATGACCTTTCAGACGGCATTGGTCAATCAGCCAGCCGGCCGCGAGTTTGACCGAACCGTCAGGCTGCGGATAGCGTGGCATATTGGGGTATTGCTGCAACAAATCGGCAGCTTTTTCAGCGCTGACAACAGGGTTTTTAAAGAAACTTCCGACATTACCAAGCACGTTAGGATTAGGCAGTTTACTGTTGCGGATTGCACACACTGCGTCGGAAACATCTTTGGCCGTTGCTTCTCTGCCTTGGCTCAGTTCGGCAACCGCTGCTGCCAAATCGCCATAGCCCAAGTTCGGCACAAAATGCTCTTTTAGCGCAAATACAACCGAAACAATCACATAACGTCCCTTGCCTTCCTGTTTGAACAGGCTTTCACGATAGGCAAAGTCACAGTCGGAATTAGAAAGCTCGACAAAGGTTTCCGTATCCAAATCAAAGCAGCGTACGCTATGGATAACATCTTTCGCTTCAACACCATATGCACCGATGTTTTGTACCGGAGACGCGCCGACCGTGCCCGGAATCAGGCTGAGGTTTTCCAGCCCGCTTAAACCCAGTCCAACCGTATGCAAAACAAAATCATGCCAAATTTCCCCGGCTTGCGCTTCGATATAAACCAGGCCGTCTGAACGCTCAATTTCACGAATTCCCTTGTTTTCCATATGCACAACCAGACCGGCGTAGTCCTCCATCAAAAGGATATTGCTGCCGCCGCCGAGCCATAAAACAGTATCTCGGTTGAACTCGGGCAGCCGGACGATGTCGCGTAATTCATCGGCATGTTTGAGTGAAACAAATGCTTGGGCTTGGGCTTTCAGGCCGAAAGTGTTGTAGGGAGTGAGGTCGGTTTGGTATTGGATGGGTTGCATGATGATTTGTAATTTCGTGGATTTCAGGTCATCTGAAAATTTACTATTTAACAATTACGATAGGTAATGGGGTTTTGGGGGGCTTTATAGTTTTCTTGGGAAGAATAGGTCAGCTTGTCCACGATTTCTTGATAAATCTTGGATTCTTCTGGTAGTGGCTTGCCTTCAAACATCCAGCGGCCTTTAATAATATCATCGGCGGAAATCCATCTTTTGATTTCATATACTGCCAATGTCCAGCCGCGATAGACTGCAACTGCATATTTTGCTTTTTCACGTCGGTTTCCGATTTTCCAATATTTCCGTGTGCGCTCATAAATTTCCTTATGCCTATCGGCTTCAGGAATATTCCCTGATCTGATGTCTTTTTTCAGTTTCTCGTATTCTTTATTAATCGTAATTAAAACAATAGGTTCACCAGTTTTTAATTCTTGTGCATCATATTTTCGTTTTAATTCGGACAAGCTCATCAGTCCTACTTCAGAAGAATGCGTGCCGCCTTGAATATTAGTCAGCGGCTGCTGGCTCGGTTTGACTAGGGAGAGTAGGTCTATTGCCATCGCTTCATATTGTTCAGCTTGGTCGCTGGTTTTGATGCCGTGCCGTAGAATGTAATACACAGGCTGGTTCCCACTTTTATGTATTTCCCTAATCAAGGCAATTTTATCACTTGGCTTTTCTGTTTCTTGTAATGAGGCTTGGGCATGATGGAAAACGCGATTGTTCAAGCCTTTACCTACATAGAAAATATTGCCGTCTCTAGGGTCAATCAGGCAATAAATATAGTAAGCAAGTTTTTCTATAATGGAAGTTGAAAACATTTTTTTCCTTAAAAGTGAATAAGCCGTAAATAAAACATCAATAGAGGCCGTCTGAAAGAAATTTCAGACGGCCTTATGCGATTTGACCATCTCTTTACTGCAAAGCTCCAGGCACCATACCAATGCGATGGCGGCAATCGTCAGTGAAACGGTCAGCGCGGTCCAGAAGCCGTAAATGCCCATATCGGCATGATAGGCAAGCAGGTAGCCGGGCAACAGGCCGCAACCCCAGAAAGCCACGGCATGGATGAACATCGGCATTTTGGTCACTTTATAGCCGCGCAGCGCATATGAAGCGATACATTGGGTAGCGTCTGCCAGTTGGAATAGGGAGGCGAAAAATAAAACGGTCGCGGCAATGCCTAATACTGCCGCATCGTTGGTGTACATACTGGCCAACTGAAAGCGAAAGATGACCAAGAGCAGCGCGGTGCAGGTGGCAAGTACCCAGCCTAACACCAGCGACACGCCTGAAATATAACGCGCCCGCAAAAAATCGCGCCGTCCAAGCGAAAAGCCTACGCGTACCGTGCTTGCTGAGCCGACGCTTTGCGGAACCATATACAAAATGCCCGACAGGCTGATGACGACTTGTTGCGCGGCGACATAATCTTCGCCGAATGGCGCCACCAAAAAGACGATAAACGAAAACGCGCTGGCTTCTAGAAAATAAGACAAGCCGATGGGTGCGCCGATTTTCCAAATCTGTTTGAAAGCCGCCAAATCGGGTTTGCCGATTTTTGCCGTCAAACCAAACGGACGGAAGAATTTTTCTTTGGCGATATAAAGCCACAAAGCCAATGCGCTGAACCAAAATACCGCCGCCGTTGCCACGCCGCAACCTGCGCCGCCCAAAGCAGGCATACCGAATTTGCCGTAAACGAACACATAGTTCAGTGGCACATTCAACACAAATGCCGCGAAACTGACCAACATAATCACGCGCGGACGGTTCAAGCTGGAGGCATAGGCGTGCAGGGCGCGGTGTATCATGGCGGCCGGCATTGCCAAGCTGGTAAAGAACATATATTGCGCCATCGTGTCTTCGACATAATCGTTCAATGTCAGCCAATGACGGAACGGCGTAATCATCGTCCACATCAACAGCATGCCGAATACGCCCAAACACAAGCCAAACCAAATGCCCTGCATTCCTGTTTTGCCGACTTCTTCGGTTTTACCTGCGCCGTACAACTGGGCAATCATCGGGTTCAACGCCGCCATTACGCCCATAAAGGTAATGTAAATCGTAGAAAACGCGCTGCTACCCAAAGCCACCGCGGCCAAATCTTCCTTACCTGCGCCGCCGGCCATCACTGTATCGACAAAACCAATGCCCACTTGCGCCACTTGCGCCAACAGCATAGGCAGGGCGAGGGCGGTAAGCAGGCGGGTTTCTTTTAAGAAAACAGGAAAGGCAAAGCGGTTGAGGTTCAGTAGCATAATGTGTGCGATTTGAGGATAAAGGCCGTCTGAAAACGGAAATTTAAAATTATAAAGGGTAATACTGATAAGCAGGCAATATGTTGTTTAATCGCTAAATTTTTCAGACGGCCTTAAAAGTCGGATGTCTTTTGACGGCTTCCAACCAGCTGTCCGGCGTTTGAAACTGCATTAGGCCGTCTGAAAGCGATACTGCGGCTTGGGTAGTCGAAGCGCGGGTCAGTTTTTCGTTGGTTTCGGCATCGTAAATGGTGTAATCGATACGCAGGCAGCTTTCGATTTCTACTATGTCCATATCAACGCGGATTTTTTGGCCGAAACGGGCAGGGCGGATGTATTTGAGGTTCATCTGCACAATCGGCCAGCTGTACCCCTGCCGCCCCATTTCATTGTAGTCATAACCGATGGAAGACAGAAAAGCGCAACGTGCAGTTTCAAGGTATTTGACATAGTTGCCATGCCACACGATGTGCATGGCATCTACATCAAAAAAAGGAACTTCGGTTTCAAAGCTGTGTTGGCAGTAGATGTGTTTTTTCATGGTTTAAAAGAGTAAGTGTGATGGTTTCAGACGGCGTCTTCGCCCCAAAAATCATAAAAATTGAACCATTGTAGCGGATTTTGCGCACATTCTTGCGCCAAAATGTCGGCAAAACCCTGCATCGCATCTTTGACGGCGGCTTCGCGGTTGCCGCGTTTCCAGCTGGAAGTATCGGTAAAGCGGCGCAGTTTCAAATGATGGCGGCCGTTTTGTTTGACGCAAAACAGCGTGTTTACTTGCGTTTTTAAAAGCGAAGCCAACAGCCATGCGCCTTGCGGCATAGGGGCGGTATGTCCTAAGAAATTAATGTCGGCGGTTTTCTCGCCGCGTACAGGCACGCGGTCGGCCGCGATGGCAATCCATTCGCCGTCTTCGATACGGCGGTTCAATTCCATCATCAGGGTGGTGTCCAAATCTGTCACCTGAATCAGACGGATATGATCTGCACCGGCTTTTTGCAATGCCTCGTTAAATGCCTGCGCGTGCTTGCTGTGCACCAATACATTGAGTCTGAAATCTTTATGGTGCGACACCAGCGCACGGCAAACTTCGGTATTGCCTAAGTGCGAACAGGCAAAAATCTGGCCGCGTTCGTTGCGCTTGATTTGCGAATAGATGTCGTCCGGATCTTCAATCACCAAATCTTCATAACGGATTTTGCGTTGCCACACGGCAAAACGGTCGCAAACCGCTTCGCCAAATGCGACGAACTGTTTGAATACGCTGTGTTTCGGCAGGACGGTATGGGGAAAGGCCGTCTGAAGACGGGTTTGATAGCGTAAGACATGACGGCGCGGTTTGGGCGCGGTTGCATAAAAATACAGCACCACAAACCAAATGCACGGCCTCATGAAAAAAGCCGGCAGATAGCGCACCATCAATGTGGTCAGGGCGAGAAACAGGCGGCTGCCACGTTCGGGTTGCGCCGCCCAATGGGTTTGTTTATTATCGGTCATGGTTTCAGACGGCCTTTCCGAAAACTTTACCCAATCGGTGTTTCAACATACCGAAAAACAGCCGTGTGTGCATTTTGCTGATGCGGACATTGTCGGCAAAGGCATCAAAGTGAGACACGCCGTCGGCGGCATATTGGACGGGCGTTTTAATCCAAACCGGTTTGACGTTGCGCCAGTACAGGCGGATAAGGATTTCCGTATCGAAGTCCATGCGGTCGCCTACGGTTTCTTCGCGGACGACGGACAGCGCGGGTGCAAGCGGATAGAGGCGGAAGCCGCACATGCCGTCTTTGATGTCGCATGACCAAGTGTGCAGCATATTCCAGAAATCGGTAATTTTGCGTCCGTAAAGCCGTGCTTTGGGCGCGTCATCGCCGTATTGCGGCCATCCGCAAACAACGGCTTCGGGGTTTTGCTCTGCTGCGGCGAGGAGTTTGGGTGTGTCGCTCAAGCAGTGTTGGCCGTCTGCATCAACCTGCAAGACGTGGGTATAGCCATGTTCTTGAGCGTATTCCAAGCCGGTTTTGACTGCTGCGCCTTTGCCGCCGTTGATGGGACGGTAAAGGACATCAATGCCGTCTGAAACCAAAGCCTGCAATACAGGTTTGCATTCTTCGCGTGAACCGTCGTCCACAATTAAAACGTTTAAACCAAAGCCGCGCATGGTTTGGGCAACGTGGCTGATGGTGGTCGGGTGGTTGTAATGTGGAATGAGGGCCAGGGTTTTCATAAATATTTTTTTAGACGACGTTAACACAATGCAGAGTATAGCAAATAAACATGCCATGGCGTTTGAAAAGGCCGTCTGAAACGGCGATGACAAAATCGTTAGATTTCGTTTTTCACTGTTTCAGACGGCCTTTGGTATGCCATTAATTCAGCATTGTACATGACCGACATCGAGGCATAAATCATGGAACTCGTTGAGCGTGCTGCGGTGGCCGATGCTGATGATGATGCTGTCGGGCAGTTTTTGCTTTAAGGCGCGGTAGAGCATGGCTTCGGTCGGTTCGTCCAAAGCGGCGGTAGCTTCGTCAAGCAGGATGACTTTGGGCTGCGAGAGCAGGGCGCGGACGAAGGCGACGCGTTGGAGTTCGCCGGGGGAGAGTTTGTGTTGCCAATCGTCGGGTTTGTCTAATTTATCAACGAGATAACCTAAGCGGCAGGTATTCATGGCGTCGATTAGTTCCGGATGCTGCTTGTCGATGTCGGGATAACAAATCGCGTCGCGCAGGCTGCCTTGCGCCGTGTACGGGCGTTGCGGCAGGAAGAGGATGTCTTGATGCGGTGGATGGCTGACTTTACCACTGCTGCCGAAAGGCCAAAGCCCAGCCAGCGCGCGCAGCAATGAAGTTTTGCCGCAACCGCTCGGGCCGCGTATCAACAGGGAATTGCCGCTTTTGAGGTTGATGTTGATGCCGTCTAATAAAACTTCGCCGTTGTGGCGGTATAGGGCAACGTTTTCCAAGATCAGGCCGTCTGAAACTTCGGTAAGCTCGGGTTGTTGTGCGGTGTGTTTTTCTTCCGTACTCAGCAAAAAGCCGTACAGACGCTCCAATCGGGCGCGGTATGCGGTGAATTTGTTGTAGAACATCCGGAAGAAAGACAGCGCGTTTTGCAGTCGTGCGAAGGCTTGGACGGTCTGCTGGATGTCGCCGATTTTGATTTGTCCGGCAAACAGGCGCGGGGCTTGCAAAATAATGGGGAAGAGCTTGATTCCGTTGGTAAACATATCGTTAAAGCCGCTTAAGCAGACGCTTTGGCGGGCGATGCGCCAACGGTTGCGGATAATGGCTTTAAAGCGGTTGGAAAGCTGGTCATGTTCGTGTTTTTCGCCGCTGTAAAACGCCACGCTTTCGGCGTGGTCGCGCACGCGGATAAGGGAATAACGATAGTCGCCGTTGAGCTTTTCGTTTTCATAGTTGTAACGAATCAAAGGGTTGCCTATCCACATGGCGATAAAGGTCGCCAAAATCACAAACATATAGACAAACCAAACGATGCCGTGCGGAATGTCGAAGCCGAACACGGTCAGGATGCCCGCCAAGCCCCACAAAACAACGGCAAATTCCAACGAGGTAACGACCGAATTGACCATGCCGCGCACAAATTCTATGGTCGAAGCGATGAAATCCTGCGCGTCCTGTTGGATACGTTGGTCGATGTTGTCCGGCGCGTGGCGGCGCATTTGCAGGCGGTAGTAGTTTTTGTCGGCAAGCCAGCGTGAAGTCAAAACTTCATTGAGCCGCTCCGACCATTTAATCGCCAAGCCTTGATCGAGAAAGTCGTTGACGACGTTGTTAAACGCACGTATCAACACCACGCCCGCGTTCATCGCTGCAAACATCCAAAACGTGGAGGCATTCAAATCCTGCATCGAGTCGTAAAGCCCTTTGGACATAAAGGTACTCAACACATTCAGCCGTACTTCGGTTAACAGCAGCGTAATCATCGCCGTAATCAGCAGCAATACTTTGACCGTACTTTTCGGCGTCAGACACAGCCGCAGGATATAGCTAAACTCGCGCCCGAAGCGTGTGTTGCGTGCAAAAAACAGAATGACCGCCGAGGCTGCAGCGACCATCAATAAGGTCTGCAACAGCCAAGACGGCGTGGAATAAAGCTCGATTTGCCATTTTTGCATGAGGTGTTCTCTGAAAGGAAGTAAAGGCCGTCTGAAAGGACGGCAAATTTATTTGACTATGGTAACTGTAATAATAGTTTTCTGAACTGTTGTATTTTTTGTATTTACAAACGGTTCTTATTTGTTTTTGTGGAAAGCAGAAATCTTATCAAATATAATCGCAAAACCAAATTACTTTGTAATTTTTTACTCGATATAAGAAATAAGAATTATTAATATTTCAAACCAGAAGGTATTTTATGAACAGCAAATTAGCCCTGATGCCGCTTTTGATTATGAGCGCATTTTCTTATGCCGCCGATGAAGCGACACCCGAAACCCCTGTGCAACAGCAGTTGCAGGAAGTCAATGTCCGCGCCGACGCCAAACGCGTCAAAGCCGCCCGTTCTTACTCCATCGCCAGCGACGGCGATATGCGCGACCGTGTGAATTTGGGTGTGTTGGGTAAAGCGAATGCCTTTACCGCTCCGATTACTGTGGTCAATTACGACGAAAAAGCCCTCAACAATACCGAAGCGCGTACTTTGGTAGATGCCGTAGCGAAAAAAGACGCTTCGACTTGGCAGTTTGGCGGCGAAAGCAACACCTTGACCGGCCTGTATTTCCGCGGTTACCAACTTGATGCGCGCCAATTCAGCGTCAACGGTTTGGCAGGTATGTACGGCACGCAAGGTACGGCCAGCGTGCAAGTCGGCTCCGCACAACTGATTAAAGGCGCATCCACTGCCGTAAACGGTATGGATCCTGAAGGCGCGGTATCCGGTTCCGTCAATATCGAAACCAAAAAAGCCGCCGACGAAGGCAACCGCAAAATCGGTTTGGGCTGGTTCAGCAACAACCGCGCCCAAGGTACGTTCGACTTGGGCCAACGCTTCGGCGAAAACAAAGAATTCGGCGTACGCGCCAACGGCAAACTGCGCCACGGCGACACCCCGCGCGACGGTTACAGCGAGGACAACAAAGAATTTGCTTTGAATACCGACTACCGCGGCGAAAAACTGCGCGTGGCGTTCGATTCCATCTACGCGAAACGCAAAACCAATGGCGGCCGCGCGCGTATGCAGGACATTCAAAACCTGCAAGGCCGTCTGTTTGATGCACCTGACGGTAAAACCAACCTGCTGCCTTCTTGGAACTGGCAAAACACCGTCGGTCAAACCAATATGCTGACGTTTGAATGGGATGCGTTTGACAATGCACAGATTACAGGCGGTATCGGCTACAACAAGGCGCGTTATTACGGCACGCTGATTTCTCCAACTATTTGCGGCAAAGATGGCGCAAGCAGCCAAACCGCAACCTGCTCAAGTGCCAACCAATACCACACAGGTACGGCACGCCTGACCGACCAATATTTCCGTACTTTGAGTATGAATTTATCCGCGCGCGGCGAATTTGAAACCGGCCCGGTAACGCATAACTGGAGTACTGCTTTTGACCGTGTCATTCGTCAGCGTGCGACTGTCCGTGGTTCGGCTGGTAAAAGCCGCGTTGAGGTTGATGCAAACGGCAATATTGAAAATCAACTGGCTTCTTTTGTTCCTAATTACGCGACAGACTGGGAAGGCTCAGCAAACCTGGATGCCAATATCAAAGTCAACAGCTTGGCCTTGTCCGACACACTGGGCTTTGCCGACAATAAATACCGCCTGACGCTGGGCGGACGTTTCCAAGCAGTTGAATACACCAATAAAAAAGAAGGTCAAAGCGGAGATTCCAAACGCTTCAGCCCGATGCTGATGGCTGCATGGGTACCGCAACCTGACTTGGTCGTGTACGGCAACTACATGGAAGACTTAGAGCCTGCCGACATCAAAACCGATGATGACGGCCATACCACCATGTCCAAACCACGTGTCAGCCGTCAGTTTGAAGTGGGCGTGCGTAAAAACTGGGGCAATTTCGTAACCACGTTAAACGCGTTCCAAATCAAACGTCCGGGCTACTGGCGCGGTCAGACAACCACCAAGACAATAAATGGGGTAACAACAACAACGCTGACCTATGGCAACAATTCCGCTTTTGCCCGTTCCGGTGCTGCGGCAGGCGACGAACAAGGCATGGAACGTAGCCGCGGTATCGAGTTCAACACCTACGCGAATTTGCTCAACAATACTTTGCGTCCGACTTTGGGTCTGATGTATCTGCAATCGACCGTGAAAGACTATCCAAATTCACGCGATATGCTGGTCAGCGGCGTACAAGTCGCCAACCCACGCGTGATTGCCAAAGCAGGCGTTGAATGGGACACCCCGTTTGCCAAAGGCTTGACCCTGAACGGCAACGTTTCGTATTTCGGCAAGTCTTACCAAGACACGCAAAAACAATACGCCTTCCCGTCCTACACCTTGGTTGACGTAGGCGCGCGCTACAAAACCAAGCTCGGTAAAAACACACTGACCGTCAGCAGCTCGGTAGAAAACCTGTTCAACAAAAACTACTGGCAGGTACAGCGCGGCCAATACGATCGCAGCTTCGCCGTCGTCGGTATGCCGCGCACTTACTGGCTGAAAGCGGAATTGGATTTCTAATCTGATTTCGGTTTGACCGTAATAGCAGGCCGTCTGAAAGGGAATGATAAAGAGCAAGAATTTGGTTTTTATCCCTTTTCAGACGGCCTGATTTGATTGCCTTATGTTTTTTGCTTGAAAAATCTTACATGTTTTTTATGGATTTCACGCGAAACAAGGTTAATATTCCATTTTCACAATACATTATTCGAGAAGACATATGAAAAAATCCATCAAACTGACCCTGTGCGCCCTCGCACTCTCACTTTCCGTGCAAGCGCAAGCGGTTACCCATGCGGTGATTGAAACCAATATGGGCAACATCCAACTGGAGCTGGATGAAGTCAAAGCGCCGAAAACAGTGGCAAACTTTGTCAATTACGCCAAAAAGGGTTTTTACGACAACACGATTTTCCACCGCGTTATCGACAATTTTATGATTCAAGGCGGCGGATTTACCGAGAAAATGGTTCAAAAATCCACCGATAAAGCCATCAACAACGAAGCAGACAACGGCTTGAAAAATAACGTCGGCACCATCGCCATGGCGCGCACCGGCGATCCGAATTCCGCAACCAGCCAGTTCTTTATCAATACGGCCGACAACGACTTTTTGAATTTCAAAAGCAAAACCCCTCAAGGCTACGGTTATGCCGTTTTCGGTAAAGTTACTTCCGGCATGGACGTTGTCCGTAAAATCAGCAAAGTGAAAACAGCGACACGCGGTTTCCATCAAGATGTACCGACCGAAGCCGTGATTATCCGCAAAGTCAGCATCAAATAATTTTGATTGCTTGAATCCAAACAACAGGCCGTCTGAAACATTCAGACGGCCTGAATTTATTTATTTGATAATAAGCAGCAATTTGGGCGATAATTCAGCATCTACAATTTAAGGAGTTGATTATGCAAACCCGCCTGCCTTTTTTCGGCGTTGTCCGCGTCAGCGGTGAAGACAGAGCATCATTTCTTCATGGCCAATTATCCAACGATATTAATAATTTAGCTATCGGTCAGGCATGTTATGCCACATACAATACGCCTAAAGGCCGTGTGTTGGCGAATATGCTGGTCGTCAACCGCGGAGAAGATTTACTGTTGGTCATGGCGCAAGATTTGACCGAAGCCATCGTCAAACGTTTGAGAATGTTTGTCTTGCGCGCAAAAGTCGTCTTCGAGTTAATGCCTGATTTAGTAGTCAGCAGCGAGTTGGCAGACAATGCAGAACCACATCCTGCTGCCGAACCGCAACTGTCTTTCCCGGCCCAAATTCAAGAAAACACCGTAGAAATTGCCTTGCCGCACACAGGCCGTCTGAAAATTTCAGCAGCCGAAAACGCAGCCGAATATCAAGCAGGAGCCGAAAACGCGTGGAACCTGCACGAAATCCGCAGCGGCTATCCGTGGATTTGCGCTGCAACCAAAGAAGCGGCTGTTGCCCAAATGCTCAACCAACACATCATCGGCGCCGTCCATTTCCGTAAAGGCTGCTACCCCGGCCAAGAAATCATCGCCCGCGCCCAATACCGAGGCCAAGTCAAACGCGGTCTGGCCGTATTAAGCGGCGATTCTTTAGAAGCCGCCGGTATTGCCGTCAAAGTCGGCGAGGAAGAAGCAGGCGTTATTCTTAATACTGCACTCACAGAGCAAGGCAGCCTCAGCCTCGCCGTTATCAAGTTTTCCGCAGCAGAAGCAGTATTGACCGATGCAGACGGCAATGCTTTAGAACAGGAAGAACTGTTTTTTACGGTTGAGAAAGATTGATGTTAGATGGCTGAATAAAAAGCTTAAATATTAGCTTGAAATGAAAACAGAAAGGCCGTCTGAAATTCAGACGGCCTTTGATATTGAGTTTTGTTGGTACATGCCCCAAGCTGCGTTTGCTGCTGACTGGATTACGGCATGGTTTGGAATCATTCGGTAGCAACAAAAACCGCGTGCGTGCGTACCGCACACACCCTACACCTTAATCTTAAGGTTTGCGTCGCCCGCAGGTAGGGTGTGTGGCGTAGCCACGCACGCGGTTGGTGGGAATGCAGGCTACGGCTTGCTATAATTATAGTACAGGACTTTCCATTTTTTTTGAAAATAAAGCAGTCATTTTGCCAGGAACAACAGGATCCTTACGTGATTGGAATCAATGGTTACCTAAGCTTGCAAGATTTCGTCCAAGGGATTTAATAAAAGCCGTTCAAGAGTTAATTAAAGAGGCAAAAAAAGATAAGGCAGATAAAATCAGTTCAAGACAAGCTCATGCTATATTATTACAATTTTCCAAAGATAGAGTTGACAATATTTTCAATGAATACAAACAAATATGTCCACAAATAAAAGAAATTATGAGAGACTTCTCAGAAAAAGATATATATAGTTTTAAAGAGGTAACTGATATAATTAAAGCTATTCCAAGTAGAAGGGCAACACAGATTGATGGAATTTCAATTCAAGCTCCACCAACGAAAGAACAACAAATCAGTATTCTTAAATTATTGCACATGGCATGTTTTTTAAATCCAAGAGAAGACTCAGGAGATTCTTATAGCCATTTAAATTACAATGATTTTCCTGATTTATTAACAATAAATAATTACAGTGATCTTCAAAAATATAAGTGGCAAATTCACCCCGTATTCCATGCGTACACAGCAGAAGAAAGAAGAGGTAAGCGATATCGATGATCAAACCATAGCAAGCTTTAGCAAGCCATATCCTGTATATATCGCAGGCTGTACAAAGAAGGTCGTCTGAAAAATTTTCAGACGACCTTCTCTACTTAACTTAATACATCACTTATCAAACCAGCTTACTGTTCACCCAACCTTCCACGGTTCCCAGCATTTCAGGCAGTTTCTCAGCATCAGTACCACCGGCTTGTGCCAAGTCAGGACGGCCGCCGCCTTTGCCGCCGACTTGTTCGGCTGCAAATTTAACCAGATCACCTGCTTTGACTTTGGCAGTCAACGGTTTGGATGCGCCGGCACACAGGGAGACTTTGCCGTCGTTGACTGCGGCGAGCAATACGATGGCTTGTTCTGATTTGCCGGTCAAGTCGGTCACAATTTCGCGTAGGGCGGCTGCATCGGCTTCGATTTGTGCGGCAACGAGTTTGGCTGAACCCAAGTCTTTTGCATCGTCCAAGAGTTTGGCGCCTGCGTGGACGGCGAGTTCGGCTTTGGCGCGTGCCAATTCTTTTTCCAATGCTTTGGCGTGTGCCGCGCCTGCTTGGATTTTCGCCAGTACGTCTTTTTCGGTTTGGGCTTTGGTTTCGGCAATAATGTCTTTCACCAAACGCTCTTGTTCTTGCGCCCATTTGAGTGCGTTCAGGCCGGTGATGGCTTCAATACGGCGCACGCCTGCAGCAATACCGCCTTCGCTGATGATTTTGAAGAGGCCGATGTCGCCGGTGCGTGAAACGTGTGTACCGCCGCACAATTCGGTAGAGAAACCGCCCATTTGCAGTACGCGTACTTCGTCGCCGTATTTTTCGCCGAAGAGCATCATGGCGCCGGTTTTTTGGGCATCTTCCATGCTCATAATGGCGGCGTTGACGGCAACGTTGGCCAAGATGGCTTCGTTGACGCGGCGTTCTACTTCGGCGATTTCTTCGGCAGTTACTGCTTGAGGATGGGAAATGTCGAAACGGGTGGATTCGGCGGTAACTAAAGAGCCTTTTTGTTCAACGTGTTCGCCCAATACGTCGCGCAGGGCTTTGTGCATCAAGTGGGTCGCGCTGTGGTTGCGCATATTGGCATTGCGGATTTCGTCATCCACTTTGGCAGTAACGCTGTCGCCGACTTTCAGACGGCCTGAAGTTTGTACGCCGAATTGGCCGAATACGGCCGCTTTGATTTTTTGGGTATCGCGTACTTCAAAGCGGTTTTCGCCTGCGAAGATATAGCCGACGTCGCCGACTTGGCCGCCGGATTCTGCATAGAACGGGGTAAAGTCGATAACGACGGCACCTTCGTCGCCTTCGTTCAATTCGTTGACTTGCTCGCCGTTTTTGTAGAGGGCGAGGACTTTGGATTCGGTTTGGCGTTCGCTATAACCTTTAAACTCGGTGTCCTGACCTTCGTAAGGCAGTTGAGCGTTGGCTTTGAAGCTTTGTGCGGCGCGTGCGCGTGCGCGTTGGGCTTCCATCTCACGCTCGAAGCCTGCTTCGTCCAGTTCGATGCCCAGTTCGCGCGCCATGTCGGCGGTTAGGTCGTAGGGGAAACCGTAGGTGTCGTAGAGTTTGAAGATGTGTTCGCCGCCGATAACGAGTTTGCTGTTGGCGATGTTGTCCATCAAGTAGGTATTCAAGGCTTCGGCAAACGGTTTTTTCGCGTCGGGAATATGGGCGGTTTCCAAAGCAGCCTGCAAATCGATATACATGCCTTCGTTCAGGCTGCCTGAAACTCGAGGACGGATAACGATTTGCTTTTTGCTCGGAGCAACACGGGAAGCGGCGGTAAATTCCACACCATCTGCGGTTTTCAATGTCAGAGGTTTGCCCGCACCATCTTGCGGCAGCAGGCTTTCCAGTTTCAAGAATTTCATGCCGTTGAACACTTGATTGAACAAGCCCATGCCTTTTTCCAGCGTTTCGCCGAAGCGGCTTTCTTCCGCGCGCAAGGCTTCCATAATCTGTGTCTGTTTCTCTTTCAACTCAGGATACGCGGCGCCCATTTCTTTCACCAAATCGGGCACGAGTTTGTAGAAAAACGCCTGTTTCTGGCCTAGTTTGTAACCGTGGCGCACGGCGCGGCGGATGATGCGGCGCAATACGTAGCCGCGGCCTTCGTTGGACGGCATCACGCCGTCTGCAATCAGGAAGGAGCAGGATCGGATGTGGTCGGCGATGACTTTCAGGCTGGGTTCTTCCATGCTGAAAGCTGCGCCGGTTTCGCGGGCAACGGCTTTGAGCAGGTCTTGGAACAAGTCGATTTCGTAGTTGCTGTGAACATGCTGCATGACGGCGGCCATGCGCTCCAAGCCCATGCCGGTATCGACGGAAGGCTTGGGCAGCGGATTCATATTGCCTTGTTCGTCGCGGTTGAACTGCATAAATACGCAGTTCCAAATTTCAATCCAGCGGTCGCCGTCTTCTTCAGGGCTGCCCGGAATGCCGCCCCAGATTTCTTCGCCGTGGTCGTAGAAAATTTCGGAGCAAGGGCCGCAAGGGCCGGTGTCGCCCATTTGCCAGAAGTTGTCGGATGCGTATTTCGCACCTTTGTTGTCGCCGATGCGGACGATGCGTTCGGCAGGCATGCCGATTTCGTTCAGCCAGATGTTGTAGGCTTCGTCGTCTTCTGCGTAAACGGTTGCCAACAGTTTGTCTTTAGGGATGTTCAACCATTCGGGGGAGGTCAGGAATTCCCAAGCGAAGTGGATGGCATCGCGTTTGAAGTAGTCGCCGAAGGAGAAGTTGCCCATCATTTCAAAGAAGGTGTGGTGACGGGCGGTGTAGCCTACGTTTTCCAAGTCGTTGTGTTTGCCGCCTGCGCGTACGCATTTTTGCGCGGTAGTGGCGCGGTTGTAGGGGCGTTTGTCAAAGCCGAGGAATACGTCTTTAAATTGGTTCATACCTGCGTTGGTAAACAGCAGGGTTGGGTCGTCGTGTGGCACGAGCGAGGAGGAGCGGACGATGGTGTGGCCTTTAGATTCGAAAAATTTCAGGAATTTTTGGCGTAGTTCGGTGGTTTTCATAATGTCTCGATAAAATTTTGTACAAAGATTTCAGACGGCCCGGACGGCGCGTTGCGATTAAAAACGAATGGGCGTTATCTTACCGCAAAACCATATTTCAAGCTATCGGCAGAAAGGTTTTAAGTTGGCGGCAAGCTGTCTTTCAGACGGCTTCAAGCGGGTCGATATCTTTTAGCAATGAAGCCTATCCGCCCCGGCTTGCCTGCTTTATAATGCCTTTCTCTTTTCAACCGGATACGCAAGGAATGATAATGGCCAAACATCTGCCCCTCATCGTACTGACTGCGCTGGCATTGGCCGGCTGCGGCGGCTCGGACAAAACTTCTGCCGACAAGGCGGCGCAAACCGATAATCAAAAGGTATTGAGCATTTACAACTGGTCGGAATATGTCGATCCCGAGACGGTTGCCGCGTTTGAGAAAAAACACGGTATCTCAGTAACTTATGATGTATATGACAGCGATGAAACGCTGGAGAGCAAGGTGTTGACCGGCAAGTCGGGTTACGACATCGTGGGTCCATCCAATGCGTTTGTCGGTAGGCAGATTAAGGCAGGTGCGTATCAGAAAATCGACAAATCCCTGATTCCCAACTATAAAAACTTGAATCCTCAGTTGATGAAGCTGATGGAAGGCGTTGATCCGAACCACGAATATGCCGTTCCGTTTTATTGGGGGACTAACACTTTTGCCATCAATACCGAGCGTGTGAAAAAGGCTTTGGGTACGGACAAACTGCCGGACAATCAATGGGATTTGGTGTTTAACCCCGAATACACGTCCAAACTCAAGCAATGCGGCATCAGCTATTTGGACAGCGCGGCAGAGATTTATCCTATGGTATTGAATTATATGGGTAAAAATCCAAACAGCAGTGAAACGGTGGATATTAAGGCGGCTACGGAAGTCTTGAAGAAAAACCGTCCGTACATCAAGCGTTTTACCTCGTCCGGTTTTATCGATGATTTGGCGCGCGGCGATACTTGCGTAACAATTGGTTTTGGCGGCGATTTGAACATTGCCAAACGTCGTGCCGAAGAAGCGGGCGGCAAGGAAAAAATCCGTGTGATGATGCCGAAAGAAGGCGTGGGAATTTGGGTGGATTCGTTTGTGATTCCGAAAGATGCCAAACACGTGGCCAATGCCCATGCGTATATCAATGATTTCTTAGATCCTGAAGTTGCGGCGAAAAACGGCAATTTTGTTACTTATGCGCCGTCCAGCAAACCAGCTCAGGAGCTGATGGATGAAGAGTTTAGAAACGACAATACGATTTTCCCGACTGATGAAGATTTGAAAAACAGCTTTATCATGGTGCCTATTCAACCTGCGGCGTTGAAATTTATGGTCCGCCAATGGCAAAGCGTGAAAGCAGGAAAATAAGCTGATTTGAATCATATTCAGGCCGTCTGAATGGTGTAACCGAAATCCTTGATTTCGTTTTACGGCTGTTCAGGCGGCCTTTGGTTTGTGTCAGACTGGCTTGAATAAGGTTTGAAAAAAACAAAGGGCGTGTCTATCAATCACGCCCTTTGTGTTTGTTTCAGACGGCCTTAGAATTTCACGCCTTTATGCAGGGCAACGATGCCTGCGCTCATGTTGTGGTAATCCACGCTGTCGAAGCCTGCATTCAGCATCATTTGTTTCAAGGTTTCTTGGTCGGGGTGCATGCGGATGGACTCGGCGAGGTATTGGTAGCTGTCGGCATCTTTGGCAATCAGTTTGCCCATAATCGGCAACAGTTTGAAAGAGTAGAGGTCGTACACGCCTTCCAAAGGTTTGTACACTTTGGAGAATTCCAACACCAGCAGGGTGCCGCCCGGTTTCAACACGCGGTACATTTCTTTCAACGCGGCATCTTTGTGCGTCATATTGCGCAGGCCGAATGCGACGGAAACCAGATTGAAATAGTTGTCGGGGAACGGCAATTTTTCAGCGTCTGCCAACGATACGGGCAGAATCACGCCTTCGTTGAGCAGGCGGTCGCGGCCGACGGTCAGCATGGAGGAGTTGATGTCTGTCAGCCAAACTTCGCCTTCTTTGCCCACACGTTTCGCCCAGCCTCGGGACAAATCGCCTGTACCACCGGCGATATCCAATACTTTGTCGCCTTTTTTCAGACGGGCGGTATTGATGGTGAAATGTTTCCAAACGCGGTGCAGACCGCCGGACATTACGTCATTCATAATGTCGTAGTTTTTTGCCACGGAGTGGAAGACTTCGGCAACTTTGCCTGCTTTTTCGTCTTCGTCAACGGTAGTGAAGCCGAAATGGGTTTTGTGGTCGCTCATAGTGTCTGCCTTCTTAAAATAATACGGATTCAGTATCGAATACGTCGAAATCGCCAACCACTTTCGACGCGGGAAATATAGTTTGTGCCTGCCGCTCCAGCATCAGGCGTTGCCCTTCTTCGGTATAACGTGCGCTGATGTGGGTCAGGTAAAGTTGTTTCACATTGGCCTGTAAAGCCAGCTTGGCGGCATCGGATACGGTCAAATGGAACACTCGTTCCGCTGTCTCTTCATCGCCTGCCGCAAAGGTTGCTTCATGCACCAAAACATCTGCATTTTGCGTGGCGCGTACTGCTTGCAGGCAGGCTTTGGTATCGCCGAAGATAGCCACTACTCGTCCTTTTTGGGGCAGAGAGAGGAATGCTTTGCCGTCAATGATTCTGCCGTCGTTGAATGCTACGGTCTCGCCTTTTTTCAGACGGCCTTTCCGCCGCAACCGCCGCTACCGCAGGAATGTGTGTGTTTGGGTTTCAAATCTTCAGCACTTGGCGTTCTGGACGCGCCGGCTTTTTCGAGGCGGTCGAGATAGTCTTGCCAAAGCACATCTTGATTGTGAGCCAGTCGGTAGAGATAGTCCCAGTCGTAAAGGCCGCTATCGTGGCCGTCTGAAAAAGTAATTTTCAAGGCGTATTGGCCGACGGGGTCTAAATCGGTAATGCTGACTTCGGCTTTGCCTGTTTGCAAAACATCTTGACCTGGACCGTGTCCGCGCACTTCCGCGCTGGGCGAGTACACGCGCAGGTATTCGGCAGGAAGGCTCTTGGCACCGTCAACGTAGACCAAAGTCAGTACGCGCCGCTCTTTCTGAAGGCGGATTTCTTGTGGGATTTTATCGGCTTGGGTCATGTCATGCTCCGTTCTTTTTACGCAAATAGGCAACGCGTACAGAAAAAATACCGCCAAGTACGGCAAACAGCACGATTGCGTAGAGTGAAAACCGTATCAGGCTCACTTGCGTGCCCGCCGTCAACCCCAAAGGCAGCAACATGACGGCAACGAACAGTAAAAACGCGGCCAACATGGCGGCAATGCTGGCAAAGGCATAGCGGGTATTGGCTGCTGTCTGAGGATGTTTGGTCATATTGGATAGCTTGCCGTAGGGTGGTGAGGCGGTATTTTATCAGCTTTTTGGTGCTTCATGCCGTCTGAAAACGGCTTTATTTCCATAAATAAAGTGTAATGGCGCGCCTATCTTCGCCTTCGGGCATTAAGCGGATGCTGCTGCCTTTGCTTCCGTTGACACGGATAATGATGCCGCCGGCCTGCCGCTCGATGATGTCGAGTTGGGTGTCGCGGTTCATGCGGTAGTTGTAGCGTTCGCATTGCTTCAAGCACCAGAAATCTTGCCAATGGATAAAATATTTTTGTCCGGATTCGATGGCCAGTGTTTCGCCGCCTTTGACGATGAAGTAAGGATAATCGGGTTTTTGCGTGCTGAATGTCCATTCGGCCGTTTTGTCTTTTCCGTTTTGACGGTATTGGAACACGGCACGGTATTCGGTGTCGTATTCCAAGGGCTGTAAAGGAAACAGCGCAAATTGGCGTTCGGTCAGGAGGCGGTTTGGGTCATTATCTTTATCTAAGATTTTGACGTCTTTGATTTCTTTTGTGTCCTGATACAGTTTGAACGAACGCATTTTGACCGGGGGCGATTGTTCGGAGAAGGCGATGCTGACCGGATTGCCGGTCATTTCATAATGCGGCATAGGGTCGGGACGCTCGCCGTGGAAAACCGGCAAGGCGAAGTTGCCTTGCGGATAGGTGATGTAAGGCCGGAGTTTGCGGTTGGAAATTTCATCTGCATAAACAATAGCATGACCATGACAGGCATCTTGATAAAACGAGCGGCTGAGGTCGGAGAGAGGGCGGTTTTTTTGGCAGAGGCTGTTGAATCTGCTGTCGCCCTGATTGATGCTCAGCGCGATTTGTTTGCCTTGCGATTCAAATGCTGCACCGGCTTCGTCGATATTTTGATCGAGCAAGGAGAAACGGTGGTAAATCGCCGTCATCAGATTGTCCAGCTGATGTTGGGCAGGTAGATGGTCGTTGATTTTTTCGTTTGGCGGGTGCTGGCCGGTACTGACGTTTTCATGCACGCCTTTATAGGCATAACCGGCTTTGCGCGTGCGGTCTGATGGGCGTGGGCCTGTATAAAAGGGATTGCGCGTATTGTGTTCGTCATGGCCGTCGTCGGGGTTTTGCAACAAATAGCGGGCATGATTGCGCGCGGCGCGTTCGAGTGTGGCCGAGTGCGCCAGTGCGGGCAGGTTGGCTGAGGCGCGGAGGAAGTTTAAATACGCCAAGGCGTCAAAATCGGCCACGGCAGTACGATTTTGCGGTGCTTGGGCATAGATGAGCTGGTCTTCGGAATAGCGATGGGTTTCGTAGTATTGGAATATGCCGAGGGCGACGGCAAAACCGCCCAGCCAGTAAAGAATGTGTTTCATTATATATGCTGCGTTCAGACGGCCTTGAGCTACGGCTCTTTCCTCTTGAAACTCATGCCGCTACATGATTATTTTGATAGCGGCTTGACTTGGAATGCTTCAGGGTGGGATTTGAAATATTCGACAGCGATAAATCCGCCGCCAATAATAATCAGCAGGGCAATGGCCATGCCGATCATCGCTAAAATGAATTTGTCCATATTGGTCCGTTTGAATGAAGGCCGTCTGAAACACTTGAAAGCGTTCAGACGGCCTTAAAGTCAGGTTAATTAACGTTCGATTTGCGATACGTCGCGTACTGCGCCTTTGTCGGCAGAAGTCGCCATCGCGCCGTAGGCACGCAGGGCTGCGGAGACGTAGCGGTCGCGGTTTTCCGGTTTCCACGCTTTGCTGCCGCGTGCTTCCATTTCGGCACGGCGTGCGGCAAGCTCTTCATCGGAAATGACAAGGTGGATGCTGCGGTTTGGAATGTCGATTTCGATGGTGTCGCCTTCGTGTACCAAACCGATGGCGCCGCCTTCAGCCGCTTCAGGCGAAGCATGGCCGATGGACAGGCCGGAAGTACCGCCGGAGAAGCGGCCGTCGGTCAGAAGGGCGCATTCTTTGCCCAAACCTTTGGATTTCAGGTAAGAAGTCGGGTAGAGCATTTCTTGCATGCCCGGGCCGCCTTTAGGGCCTTCGTAGCGGATGATAACGATGTCGCCGGCGACGATTTGGTTGCCCAAAATGCCTTCGACTGCGTCTTCTTGGCTTTCAAACACGCGGGCGCGGCCAGTAAATTTGAGGATACTCTCGTCCACGCCTGCAGTTTTTACCACGCAACCGCGCTCGGCGATATTGCCGAACAATACTGCCAAACCGCCGTCTTGCGAGTAGGCATGTTCGACATCGCGGATACAGCCTTTTTCTCGGTCGAGGTCGAGGGTTTTCCACATACGGTTTTGCGAGAACGCCTGAGTGGTGCGCACGCCGCCGGGAGCCGCTTTGAAACGCTCGATGGCGTGGGTGTTTTCAGGGTTGGTCACGTCCCATTTTTCAATCGCGTCTTTCAGCGTCGGTGCGTGGATGGTATACACGTCGGTGTGCAGTTTGCCTGCTTTGTCCAATTCTTTCAGGATGGCGAAAATGCCGCCTGCGCGGTGTACGTCTTCCATGTAGTAGTCGTGGTTGTTTGGGGCGGTTTTGCAGATGCAGGGCACAATGCGGCTCAGGCGGTCGATGTCGGCCATTTTGAAATCGACACCGGCTTCGTTGGCAACGGCCAACAGGTGCAGAATGGTATTGGTAGAGCCGCCCATGGCGATGTCCATGGTCATGGCGTTTTCAAACGCTTTTTTAGTGGCAATGCTGCGCGGCAACACGGTTTCGTCGTCTTGCTCGTAGTAGCGTTTGGTGATTTCGACAATCATACGGCCGGCTTCGAGGAACAATTCTTTGCGGCCTGCGTGGGTAGCCAGATAAGAACCGTTGCCCGGCAGGGAAAGGCCGAGCGCTTCGGTCAGACAGTTCATGGAGTTGGCGGTAAACATACCGGAGCAGGAGCCGCAGGTCGGGCAGGCGTTTTGCTCGACTTCTTCGACTTGTCTGTCGCTGATATTGTCGTCAGCCGATTCGATCATGGCATCGATCAAGTCCAAACGGCGTTCGGGCTGAATATTGGCCACGCCGATAACTTTACCGGCTTCCATCGGGCCGCCGGAAACGAAGATGGTCGGAATATTCAGGCGCATGGCGGCAATCAGCATGCCCGGGGTAATTTTGTCGCAGTTGGAAATGCACACCAGTGCGTCGGCGCAGTGGGCGTTGACCATGTATTCGATGGAGTCGGCAATCAGGTCGCGGCTGGGCAGGGAGTAGAGCATACCGCTGTGGCCCATGGCGATGCCGTCGTCAATGGCGATGGTGTTAAATTCTTTGGCAATGCCGCCGGCTTTTTCGATTTCACGGGCAACCAGTTGGCCCATATTGTGCAGGTGCACATGGCCTGGGACGAATTGGGTGAAGGAGTTGGCAATGGCGATAATCGGTTTGCCGAAGTCGGTTTCCATGACGCCGGTCGCACGCCACAATGCGCGCGCGCCTGCCATATTGCGGCCGTGGGTAGAGGTTTTGGAGCGGTATTCAGGCATTTTTGTTCCTTTGTTTTATGCTGAGGCCGTCTGAAATAGGCTGGTTAATTGGCGGCCCGTTGTAGAAATAACTCGGTATTTTATACCAATTACGAGCGATGAAGCACGCTATTTTGTAATAAAACTAAACTGTGTTTGCTTCACCTGAATTTGCTGTCCTCTCGTTCAGACGGCCTGAAGTTTTCTTAGGATGAAACGTTGTCTTTCTCATTTGCAAAAGATGTTGGCATCAAAAAGTGATATGATAGGGAACTTCTCACATTTCTAAGGATAAGACGATGAAAAAAATCATGTTTGCATTGTGTTCTGCCATGTTGGCTTCTGCTGCGTCTGCCGCTGTTTATAAAGTGGACGAATTTCATGCCAATGCCCGCTTTGCCATCGACCATTTCAACACCAGCACCAACGTCGGCGGTATTTATGGTTTGACCGGCAATTTGGAATTTGATCGTGCCAAACGCCAAGGCTCTATCGATATCGTATTGCCTTTGTCCAAACTGCAAACCGGTTCTGATCACTTTACCCAACATTTGAAATCTGCCGATATTTTCAATGCAGACAAATACCCTGAAATCCGTTTTGTATCCACCAAATTCAATTTCAACGGCAAAAAACTGCTTTCCGTTGACGGCAATCTGACCATGAACGGCAAAACTGCGCCGGTAAAACTCAAAGCCGACAAATTCAACTGCTACCAAAGCCCGATGTTAAAAGCAGAAGTGTGTGGCGGCGACTTCAGCACCACCATCGACCGTACCAAATGGGGCTTGGATTATTTGGTAAGTGCCGGTATGAGCAAAAAAGTAAACATCAATATCCAAATCGAAGCAGCCAAACAATAATCCTGTTTGATTTCAAAATAAAGGCCGTCTAAACAGGTAAGGCAGAAATCGTTGATTTCGTTTATCCCTGTTCAGACGGCCTTATGATTGCCTTATGATTAAAGACGTTTAGGATTCTTTATTTTTATCGGCTTTGGCTGCCCAATAAGTTGCCAGAAGCGAGCCGGAGATATTGTGCCACACGCTGAACAATGCGCTGGGAACGGCAACGACCGGCGCGGCGGCAAAGTGTGCGGCGGCAAGGGCGGCGCCTAAGCCTGAGTTTTGCATACCGACTTCGATGGCCAGCGTTTTTTGTGCATCATAAGGCAGGCCGGTCCATTTGGCGGCAAAGAAGCCGAGCAGATAGCCGATGCCGTTGTGGAGTACGACAACGGCAAAAATCAGCAGGCCGCTTTCAATAATTTTACCTTTGCTGGCGCCGACGACTGCGCCGATAATCAGCACGATGGCGGCAACGGAAACCAGCGGCAGCGCATCGGTCAGTTTTTCAGTTTTGTTGCCCAAGACTTTATGGACAATCAAGCCCAAAACGATGGGGAACAAAACCATTTTGACGATGGACATCAACATACTGCCCGCTTGTATTTCCAGCATTTCACCGGCAAGCATCAGGAAGATGGCAGGAGTCAGCAATGGGGAAATCAGGGTGGAAACCGATGTAACGGCAACCGACAAAGCCACATTGCCGCGTGCCAAATAGGTTATCACATTGGAGGCCGTACCACCCGGGCAGCAGCCTACCAAAATCACACCGACCGCGATTTCGGCAGGCAGGTTCAACAGCTTGGCCAGCAGATAGGCAGTCGCAGGCATGATGGCGAATTGGGCAATCACGCCGATAATGACGGCTTTGGGGTGTTTGAACAAAATGTCAAAGTCGGAGGGTTTGAGGGTTAAGCCCATGCCGAACATGATGACGCCCAGTAGCCAAGGAATGTAAGGGCCGACCCATTTGAAGGTGTCGGGTGCGAAAAAAGCGATGCCGGCAAAGAGCGCGGCCCAGAGGGAAAAGGTCTTTCCGATAAAATTACTGATTTTGTTGAGGGTATTCATGATGATATGTTGTGAAGTTGTTTTTAAAGGAAACCAAGGATACACGCCTTAACCTTAATTTGCAAAATGGATTAGAATAAATAAGGCCGTCTGAAGATAAGAATTGATTTTCAGACGGCCTGTGATTTGTATTTGCTATATAGACGGCATTATTCTTTTGATAAAATATTGCGCAGCCATCGGGCGGCAGGTGCGATTTCTCCAGCGAGCATACCGGTTTCGATTTGGCTGCTGTGTTTGATGACATCGGCCGCCGCACCATGCAGCCATACGCCGGCGCAGGCGGCTTGGAATATTGGAATGCCTTGCGCCAGCAGGCTGCCGATAATGCCGCTCAAGACATCGCCGCTGCCTGCGGTGGCTAAACCGGCATTGCCGCTGGTGTTGGTATAGACTATGCCGTCTGCCGTGGCCACCAATGTATGGTGGCCTTTCAATACGACGGTCGCACCATATTTACGGCTGATTTCAGTTACGGCTTTTTGCCTGTCGGTTTGAACTGATTGGGTATCGACACCAAGTAAGCGTGCAGCTTCGGCCGGATGAGGTGTCAGGACGATATGTTTGTACGATTTGAGGCGTTCGGCTAATTCGGAAGAACGGGCAAGCAGTGTCAAAGCATCTGCATCGAGTAATAAAGGCTGGTTATGGTGTGTAGACAGGATTTGGTGCAGCAGCTGCTCTGATAATCCGTCCAAGCCAAAGCCGCAGCCGATTACGCGCGCGCTGACATCGTTGCGCTCCATCAGTTGGGCCGTAGTGGCGAGCATGATTTCAGGGCGTTCGGGAATAATGGCAAAGGGCAGCGTGGCTTGGTTGAAGCCTGCCCAAACCTTGCCGCATCCTTGATACATCGCGGCTGTGGCTGCCAAAACCACCGCGCCGCTCATTCCTGTTGTACCGCCGATAATGGCAAGCGTGCCGTATGTGCCTTTGTGTGATTTTTGGGCGCGGGGGCGGAATACGTCGGGAAATGCTAAGGCCGTCTGAAAAGCTTGAAGCGATTCGGGAAGCGTGTAGATGGGCTGCATGGCGTAACCTTCCAAGATAAGAGATTTAATTTTAAATCAGAAAGTAAAAGGTAATGAAGCAAAAAATAAAAGTTTGGGACGCATCCACGCGCCTGTTCCATTGGCTCTTGGTGTTATTGATGGGATTCATGTGGTACAGCGCAACCCAAGGCGGCGATATGCTGGTATGGCACTTGCGCGGCGGCTTGTTGATGCTGGCTTTGGTAGTTTTCCGCTTGTGCTGGGGGATTTGGGGCAGCGATACGGCAAAATTCAGCCGATTTGTGCGTCCGTTTTCCGAAATCCGCCGCTACACGCAAGGCCAAATGTCTGAAGACGAATTGGTCGGCCACAATCCTTTGGGCGCGCTGATGGTCATTGCTTTATTGGCCGCGTTGGTTTTTCAGACGGCCACAGGCTTATTTGCCGCCGATGAAAATACGTTTACCAATTCCGGCTTTTTGAATCATTTGGTCAGCGAACACGCCGGTACGCTGGCGCGAAAAATCCATGTCAATTTCTTTAATGTCTTAGCTGTTTTGGCGGGCGTACATATCGCGGCTGTTTTGCTGTATCGCTTTGTGAAAAAACAGGATTTGATTACGCCGATGATTAACGGCTTTAAAACCATCGATGTCAAGCAGCCTAAATTGGCCGGAGTGGGGCAACTGTTTGCTGCTTTGTTGGTGGTGATTGCGGTAGTGTGCGCAGTATGGATGTTGCGCGGCTGATGTTTTAAGGCTGTTACCTAAAAACAAACCGACCCTGATAGCTGAAATGGCTGTCGGGGTCGGTTTCTTTGTAGGGTTTAAAAGATAATGTTCAGACGGCCTTAACGCAGCGCAAGATGCTGTGGCCGCGACCGATGCCGTCTGAAATTTCCGCTACTTTCAATCCGGCTTTTTCAACGCAACGGATCAGGTCTTCAGAGTGGAAGATTTTGCTGTTGCCGTTGGCCATGGCAGTGAAATACAGGCTGGTCATGGTCAGGCAGTAGGCGGCGGTTTCGTAGCGTTGTCTGTCCCAGAAAGGCTCCATGATGTAGAGGCTGGTGTTTTCACTCATGGATGCAGCGGCGCGTTGAAGAATGCTGGTGGCTTGTTCTTCGGTGAAACAGTCTAGGAATTGGCTCATCCAAATCGCGTCAAAACCGGTTGGGAACGGAATCTCAGGATCAAGCAGGTTGGCCGGATGGGCGTGGATACGGTCCGCGCCGTTTTTGCCTTTGGTTGCCTCACGCATCAAGCCGATTTGTTGCGGCAGATCCATGATGGTTACTTCAACTTCGGCATTGTGGTTGACGCATTGCTCCGCCCAGCGGCCGGTATTGCCGCCGACATCGAGCAGTTTTTTAACCGGTTTGGCGAACACGGTGTTGAGTGCTTCGGCGAAGGAGTTGTCGGAATAATAATGGTCGAATGCAAACCATTTTTCCTGCGCGATGCTTGGCAATGAAGACAAGCCTTCGTAAATGGTCGGCCAGTCGCCGAATACTTTCAGGCCTTCGGGCTTGCCGGTTTGCAGGGTTGTTTCCAAGTCAAACATACCTTGGTAGCAGATTTCCTGCGTGAAATCCATGTTGACGCGGGCCATTTTGTCTTTGAGGACAAACCAACCGGCCTTGCTGATGAAATAGCGGTTGTCGCGAGTCAAGACGGTACCGATAGACAGCGAGGCTTCCAGCAGGACTTGTGCCGCGTAGTTGCTGATTTTCGCTTTTTCGGCGATTTCGGCTTGAGTGAGGCCGTCTGGATGGTCGTTCAGCAGGTCCAGAATGCCAAATTTCACCATCAGGCGGGAAACTTGGAACACAATCGGTGCAAAAGCGATTTCTTGAGCCAGACGTTGAGCCTCGCCTGCGGACTGGTGTTCGTGGGAATAGCGTTGTTCTAGGGCAGGGAAGAGTTGCATATTGTTGGTTTTCCACTAAAAAGTTAATAAGTATATTCAGACGGCCTCAAACACAATCCGTCCTGATGCACACGGATGCTCTCCGTTGTTGATTTTAAAGCTCAGTTTGTTTTTACCTTCATCAAATTTCAGCTCTACCGACACTTCATCGTGAGGATGGATAAACTGCTGATATTTTAGATTTTCGATGCGGATAACGCGCTGTTTACTCCATGGATGCGGTGCGATCAGGTTGCGCACCCATTGCAGCTCGACCACGCCGGGAACCAGCGGGAAGGTGGCAAAATGGCCGCCGAAATAAACCAAATCCAAAGGCACGCGCCCGATAAAAGTTTCGGTATTAGTTTCATCGTCAGATGATGTTTTCGACCAAACGGGCGAAGTTTGGGCAACGGTAAAGGCCGTCTGAAAATCCGCTGCGGCGATTTTAGCTTGGGCATTGCGCGGCAGGCTGTCGGTAAAACGCCAGTAACGCGGCAGGGCAATGGTGTCCTGCGTGGCGGCTAGGTGGCGTTTGAGCGTATCGGCAACCGCAGCACGGCCTTTCTCGCGCAAGGCGGCGATACCGTCTGCATTTAATGCCGCCCATATGGCAATGCGTTGATGCTGCGGATGGCGGCCGCAGTGGGCGTCGGCAATCCAAGGGTGTTGTAAAAGTTCGTGTTCGATTTGGGTCAGCGACACGCGTTTGTCCTCAAATTTAATAATGCGGTCTTGGCGACCGAGTAACAGAAAACCGTCATCTTGCGGCTCGATCAAATCGGCTGTTTGACGGCGTTCGGGCGACCAAGGCGAAGAAGCCCAAAGTGCGCCTTCTTCGTTTTGCCCGATTTCCACGCCCTTGAAAGGCTGCCATTCTTGGCATTCGCAACGTGAGGCAATCACGCCGGTTTCGGTACTGCCATAGACTTCAAACGGGCGGACGGCAGCCTGTTGCAGCAAATCCGCTGTGGCTGCGGGCAATGCGCCGCCAGCCGAGACAATGCCTGCAATTTTATGGCCGATACTTTGCCAGTTGCGGTTTTCGCCCAAGCGGTTGAGTACGGCCGGGCTGGCAATCCAAACCACTTTATCGTGTGCGGCCGTGCTGGAAAGCAGGTTTTCCGGATACACCGCCTGCTGCCGCTCCATAGTCCAACCCATTGTCAGCGCGAGTGCGAAGCGGAACGTGAAGCCGTAAAGGTGTTGCGGAATCACGCTGCCGACCACGGTTTCACCGTGTTGCCCAAATGGCAGCGTATTTGCCAAAGTCAGGGCTTCTGCCTGCATTTGCGCGGCGGTTTTCACAATAATCTGCGCTTCGCCGCTGGAGCCTGATGTTTTCAGCCATGCTTCGGCATGGTCGGGAATCAGATGGTTTTCAGGATAGGTGCCCAGCTCTTCCAAATCTGTTTTAGCTAATACATCAGGCAAGTGCCAGATGTTCAGGCCGTCTGAAGACAGCTTTTTATCTGTTGAATCTGTTAAAAACGCTTCTGCCGTTTTTCCCCATTCCAAATTGTCTTGCGCCAAATTGGGCAACAATAAAACCTTTCCGCCAGAATGCCATACTGCCAACACGGCACAGGCAAACAGCGCGGCATCGTCAAACCACAACGCGGCCGTTTGCATGCCTGCCTCTTTCAGACGGCCTGACAGATGGAAAACCGCACGGTTGAAATCAGCACGCGTCCAATTCGGATGGGTGGCGATAAGGTCGTGTTGGGGTAGGTTGGGGGATAGGATTCGGGTTAGGTGCATGATGGTTCTAAGGTTTTATAATTTCGATGTATTTGCCTTGGTTTCTTCTTTGATTTGTGCCAAGCATTCATCGTATTGTTTGTTTGTCGTTTGGCGTACCAATTCGTAATCATTTGCCTGCCACCCTTCCAATGAATGGCTTTCACTTCTTTTGAAGCAATGGAGTAACCGATCGGTTTTGCCGTTTTGTCCGTCTACAAAAAGGCTGATAATTGATGAAATATTTTTAATGGATTAAACCTTCAAAACCAATTTCCGATAAATCCACTCTCCGGCAAATAAGATTCCCATTAACACATACGACACAATGCCTGTATAAGCTGCCCACCAATCGTAATATTGCAAGCCTGCCAAAATGGCGGCGGTTGCGCCGTTGAAGATAAAGAACGCGCACCAGATTTGCGTAACGCGCCGGGTGTGGCGCACGCCTTCGGGCGGCAGGTCGGGGTGTTGCAGTCGGGCAAGGCGTTCGATAACGGTTTGTTTGGCAAACAGGCTGCCGCCGAAAACGGCAAGCATCAGCGCGTTGACGGCAACGGGATACCAATACATCGAGTCAGGCCGTCTGAAAACTAGTACCGCCGCAAAAAAAGCGGCAAGGATAATGGCCGTAATGCGTTGTGCCGTGGTTTGTGGCATGGCGGCGCGTATCAACCATAACACACACATGGCCGCTGCAAGCCAGAAAAATGCGCCGTTTTCCCTGCCGTAATACCATAGGAGCGGATAGGCGAGGCTGGCGAGGGTCAGTAGGAGTTTTCCTAATATTTTCATGGTTGTGATTGATTTTCAGACGGCCTTGCCGATTGACAAGGCCGTCTGAAAATATGTTGATTCAAAGCGGAATCAGGAATCTTGTTGTACTTTCAAAACCGCTTGAACCACGTCTTCTACGGTGCGCACATTGCGGAAGTCTTCGGCTTGCAGTTTGCGGCCGGTTTCGCGTTTGATGTGGTCGATAAGGTCGATGGCGTCGATGCTGTCGATTTCCAAATCTTCGTAGAGGTTGGTTTCGGGTTTGATACGTTCCGGTTCGATTTCAAACAGGTTAACCAGTGCATCGGTCAGCAGGGTGCGTACTTCTTGTTCGGTCATCTTCTCTCTCCCTTATGCTTGGCGGCTCTTGACGAACTCGGCCAAAGTTTTGACGTTGGCGAAGTTTTCACGCAGGTTGTCGTTTTCACCGTCGAGCTGGAAGCCGAAGGTTTTTTGTACGGCCAAACCAAGTTCCAATGCATCAACCGAATCCAGACCCAGGCCGTCGTCGCCGAAAAGCGGATCTTCGCTGCCGATGTCGGCAACGGTAATGTCTTCCAGACCTAAGCTGTCGATGATTAATTGTTTGATTTGGTTTTCTAAATTGCTCATGTGGTTTTCCTTGTAAAATAGTCTTGCAGGTATTCGTTTAAACGTCGTGCGGCGATGGGCAGGGGTTTTTCTGCCAGCCATTCTTCCGGCAGGATGTCGTCACCGACGGTAATTTCATAATGAATTTTTTGTGGCGGGATTTTGTACCACGGTTGCCCCTTTTTAAAATTGGGCGGCGTCATCTTGATGCACACGGGCGTGATGACTGAAGCGCTGCGCAAACCGAGTGATACGGCGCCGCGGTGCATTTTAACCTGTCCGTCCCAACCTGTGCGCGTGCCTTCGGGGAAAATCAGCAGACTTTGCCCGCTTTTGAACACGGCGTCGATTTCTTCCAACATTTCCATGCTTTCGTCGTTGGGAATGTAGCCTGAAGCGATAATTTGGCTTTTCATGCTGGGGTTGTGCAACAGGTCTTTTTTGACCAACACGTTCGGGTCGGGGAAGTGGCTGATCAGTAAAACAACATCCAAAAGCGAGGGGTGGTTGGCAAGGATGAGCTGGCCGGGTTTGCCGAGTTTTTCCAAGCCGTTGAAGCGGACGCTCAATACGCCTGACCATTGCAGGTAGCCGACGAAGAAACGCCAAACTTTGCCTATCATGCGCCTTGCTTCAAGTTGGCGTTTGATGTCGCCCTTGGTCGATTTGAGCGTATAGGGCAAGAGTGCGATTTTGAACAATACGCCTGCAACGCCGAAGAGGATGAAGCCGAAGAGTGTGGCAAAAAAGCGACGGAAATAGTCTAAAGTCTTCATGCGTTTTTCTGCCAGTGCCAGTTTCTGCCGATATAGTGTTGCGTGTGTTGCCGGTCGTCTGAAAGCAGGAAGCGTACCCACTCCAGGCTGCTCCAATAGGGCTCGACTGTTGTATCGTTAGGGTTTTCAGACGGCCTTGCGGATGTGGTTTCCAAGCTTAAGGTATAGTCTTCGCCCTTTGTGATTACCAGTGCCAATGCATAGGCAAACGGCGCACGTGTAGCCAAGACGGGATAGTCTTCGGACAACGGATCATCGGCGACAATCACTAAAACAGATGGCGCGCCGTCTTGCAAAAGCGCAAATGCCTCGGTCAGCGCGGTTTCAAAGGAATCGGCGGCAACGGCCAACGCGGTATGCTCACTCATGTCTTTGTGCAACATTGACCATTGCCCAATCGTTGCGTTGTGGACGGACAGGCCGAATGAGGTCGGCGATACGGTATGCGTGTTTAAAAGTTCTTGCCACAATTCAAAGCTGCGGTTGCTTTCGCCGTCGTGCGAAACGTACACCGGTACGCTTTCGGGATATTGGTCGGCCAGATTCCATGCGGCATCGCAAACCAAGCGCGCCGCTTTTCCCAGGCGGCGGCGTTGCATAGGCTGCAAAAAGGAGAGCGCGGGTTTGCACTCCGGCAGTGAGGCGGTATCGAGTTTTCCCTGCGCCCAGTCCTGCCATTGCTCCGGCGTACTGATTTTGCTGGAGGAGGCCTGCCATGCGGCGATATTAAAGCTGAAACGGCAAACGTTTTGAGGCATGATGTCTTTCAATGTTTTACATTTTCATACATTGTAATGAAATGGGTTAGTAAAAGCTAGGCTCTGTTATAATGCATATTGTAACGTAATTTATTCCCGGATGACATTTTATGCCTTCAATACCGAGTGCCCCGATTTATGATGTGGCTCCGCTGCTTCCGCACAGCGGACATATGGTGCTTATCGACTGTGTGAAAGAATTTGGCGATGACTATACGGTTTGCCGTGCGCCGGTTAGCGACAAGCATATTTTGCTGCAGGACGGCGTGTTGCCGTCTATGGCTTATATGGAATTGATGGCTCAGGGCATAGGCGCGTTTGCAGGCATTGAGGCTTTAAAGGCCGGAGAGCCTGTACGCTTGGGTTTTTTATTGGGAACGCGCAAGCTGGATTTGTTTGCCGATTCCGTGCCTGTCGGTACTGAGCTGGAAGTCAGGGCGCATGTGTCCATTCAGGATTTGGGCGGCATGGGCGTATTTGATTGCGAGTTGCGCTGGACGGATGCGCCGGAAGATGTGAAGCACCTGTTGCCGCCGGACGGTTTGCTGGCAAAAGCTTCTTTAAATGTGTACAGTCCGAAAGACGGTCAAATCATTTAAACCGTTTACAAGGCCGTCTGAAAAGACAAAGATTCAGACGGCCTGTCGATATAGTGAGAAAACGTATGAGTGAAACTATTTTAATTACAGGGTCTAATCGCGGTATCGGCAAAGCCGTCGCGCTTGGTTTGACGCAGGACGGCTTTGATATTGTCGTCCACTGCCGCAGCCGTCGTGATGAAGCGGAAGCTGTAGTGGAAGAAATCCGTGCGTTGGGTAGAAATGCGCGCGTGTTGCAGTTTGACGTGTCCGACCGCGAAGCCTGCCGTGAAATTTTGACTGCAGACATTGAGGCAAACGGCGCGTATTACGGCGTAGTGTTGAACGCCGGGCTGACGCGCGACAATGCGTTTCCTGCGTTTACTGATGATGATTGGGACTTGGTGCTGCGTACCAATTTGGACGGTTTTTATAATGTGTTGCACCCTTTGACCATGCCGATGATCCGCCGCCGCAAAGCAGGACGGATTGTGTGCATGGCGTCGGTGTCCGGTTTGACGGGCAATCGTGGTCAGGTCAATTACAGCGCGTCCAAAGCGGGTTTGATCGGCGCGGCAAAAGCCTTGGCGGTTGAGTTGGCAAAACGTAAAATTACCGTCAACTGCGTGGCACCGGGCCTTATCGATACCGATATTATCGATGAGAACGTACCTGTCGAAGAAATTTTAAAGGCCGTCCCTGCCGCGCGTATGGGATTGCCTGAGGAAGTGGCGCATGCGGTGCGCTTTTTGATGGATGAAAAAGCGGCGTACATTACGCGCCAAGTGATTGCTGTGAACGGAGGTTTGTGTTGAATACCAGAAGAGTCGTTGTAACAGGTATCGGCGGTATTACCGCTTTCGGCCGTGATTGGCAAAGTATTCAGACGGCCTTTAAAGCCGAAAAAAACGCGGTCAAATACATGGACTGGAGCGGACGCTTTCCTGAATTGGAAGCGCAACTGGGCGCGCCGATTGAAGGCTATTCCCCTCCAGAGCACTGGACACGTAAGCAGCTCAGAAGCATGGGGCGTGTGTCGCATTTGTGTGTCGATGCGGCGGAACAAGCCTTGACGGATGCGGGTTTGCTGGGTGATGAAAGCATTACCGACGGCCGTATGGGCGTGGCGTGTGGTTCGTCTGTCGGCAGCACCAAAGACATCGGCGATATGGGCGAACTTTTGATAACAGGCACATCGCGCAATTTCAACGCCAATACTTATGTGCGTATGATGCCGCATACGACTGCCGCCAATATCGGTATTTTCTTCGGCTTGAAAGGCCGCATTATCCCGACCTCGAGCGCGTGTTCTTCGGGTAGCCAAGGCATTGGTTATGCTTACGAAGCGATTAAATACGGCCTGATTGATATGATGCTGGCCGGCGGCGGCGAAGAATTTTGTCCGTCTGAAGTTTATGTTTTCGATTCACTTTATGCCGCCAGCCGCCGCAACGGCGAACCTGAGCTGACGCCGCGCCCTTACGACAACGCTCGAGACGGCTTGGTCATCGGCGAAGGCGCAGGCATTTTTGTATTGGAAGAATTGGAACACGCCCGTGCACGCGGTGCGAAAATCTATGCCGAGCTTGTCGGCTATGGTGCCAACAGCGACGGCAGCCACGTTACCCAGCCGCAAAAAGAAACCATGCAAAAATGTATGGAGCTTGCGCTGAAAGATGCCGATATTACGCCTGATAAAGTCGGCTATGTCAGCGGCCACGGTACGGCGACCGAAAAAGGCGATATTGCCGAAACATTGGCGACTGAGGCAGTGTTTGGTTTTGTGCCGATGAGTTCGCAAAAAAGCTATCTCGGCCATACACTCGGCGCATGCGGCGCATTGGAAGCCTGGTTTACCATCGAAATGATGAACAATGGCTGGTTTGCGCCGACTGTCAATTTGGAAAACATCGATCCGCGTTGCGGCAAGGTGGATTACATCCAAACAGGAGGACGCGAGATCCAAACCGATTATGTGGTCAGCAATAACTTTGCCTTTGGCGGCGTCAATACTTCGCTGGTGTTCAAACGTTGGCAAGAATAATCATTGCTTGATTTCATGATTAAAGGCCGTCTGAAACTTATTTTGAGTTTCAGACGGCCTGAGACCTTTGCAAAATCCCCCAAAATCCCCTAAATTCCTACTAAGACAT
>NZ_KV830577.1:0-23006 GCF_001836795.1 Neisseria sp. HMSC061H08
TATTTGGCAAAAGGTCGTCTGAAAGCCGGAAACTTGTTTCAGACGATCTTTTTTATCACACTCAAAGCCCGCATGCGTACCGCACACACCTTACCTGCACAGGTTTAATGCAGGCTACGGCTTGCTGAAAATAAAGTTATTAAGGAATTTGGCAAATAATAGGAAAAACAGGAAATGTAGTTTCCCCTAATATAAATAATCTAATGTATGAAATAAAAGCATATTTGGAAAGCAAGCCGTGGCCATATGAAACCTAAACTCAATACGTAGGATGTGCGGAACGCACGTATGCAGTTCTCAAGGTTTGAGCTAAGAGGCCGTCTGAAAACAGAAAAACCGTTTCAGACGGCCTTTACTTACCTGTATAACAACACACATCCTGAGACCTTTGCAAAATTCCTTTTCCCCCAACAGCTGAACCCCAACACAGGTTTTTGGCTGTCAGTAAATAGGTGAAGAGAGGTATTTTGCAGGGTCTCAGCTATTATCAAATTTTATTATCTCTTCCTTATAGCTCATTTGACGATACTGTTTTAAAACGTATAGCTTATCTGAAAACCGCTTGCCCATTTCTTTGATTGGAAAAATTCGGGTTTTTTCAATGCGCGGCCGGTAAATATATCGTAATGTAGGTTTCCGCCAAGCTTCATTTGTCCGCGTATCCCCATTGCTGTACCAGCTAAAGTTTGCCCCAACAACCATTGAGCGGATTGTCCTGAAACATGTCCCACATCAGCCCCAAAATAAAGTTGATGGCCTGGTTTAAATTGCCAACTCAAATCGTTGCGCCAATACCAGCCTCGCTCAGCCGACAAACTCATTTCACCATCAAAGCCACGCACGGTGTAGCGGCCGCCGATGGCCAGTTTGTCTTGCGATGTTAACGGGGTTTTGTTCCATTGTGCGTGAACAGATGTATCGTAGGCAAATAGCTGGTTACCGATTTGAAAAGGAATGTTTACATCAGCCGAAGCCGTCCAAATTTTCATACGTGACGAGCCTTCGTTAAAGGCTTCTTCGGGTGCGCGCAGAGCATCTTTCATGCCGGTACCGCGTTTATATTTCAACTTAAAATCTGCCGTACTGCGGCCGATATATTCTTTGTGGGAAAGTTCTGCCAACCAACCTGCAGTTTTACGCCTTTGTACAGTCAGTTCGGCATCATCAATATAGCTTTTTGTTTCCCTTGTCCACAGTTTTACACCGAGATAAGTTTTGCGTTTGGCATCACGATACAAAAGACGGTTGAAGCCGAAATCAGTATTATAACTTTTTCCATTATAATCATACACTTCTGATAATCCAGCAACTGCCTGATGGTAACGGTAGCCGTTATGATTGAATGCCCATGTCCATTTGCTGAAAGGAACTGAATAATGTACTGCGTAATTGTTCGATCCGCTTTCTTTGCGATGGCCGTCAAAATTTTCCTCATTGGGCGTATCGCCAATTGAACGTCCATAATTTACATAAAACATATCACTCAGTCCAAAAGGATTGTCAGCAGAGAAAGTGATATTTCCTTGATATTTCCCCGTTGCTTTACTGCCTGAATTATCCACGCCTACACTTACACGGTAGGGCAACAAACGTTGCTGCCATTGCACCACAACATCACTTTGATTTGGTTCGTCCTCTACGGGAATGATTTGGATATCGACTTCTGCTGTTGGGAGCCGTTTAAGATTTTCCAGTCCTTGTTCTAAATCACGCAGATTCAACAGATTGTCTGAGCGGGTGGGAAATTTGTTTTGGAATGCTGCAATGCGTTCAGCGTGGGTTTGGGCATCATTAGATCTATCGATTCGTATGAAGCGCAGATAGCCCGGCATCAGTGTTAATTGAAGCTTGCCACTATTCAAATTTTGTGGCGCAGCCAAAATACGTGTCGTGGTATACCCCCTGCCGATCAACGCATTTTGCGCCAAAGACATGATTTGATTGATATCGCCCGCATGCAAACACTTGCCGGGAACAAAATGTGTTTGGCGCAAAGCCTGGTTGAGCGCAAATCGAAATTTAGCGGCTCCTTTACCTACCAATTCCACTTCAGAAATAGGAAAGCATGGGCTTGCTTCATCCGAATTTGCACTACCTGCCTGTGTTGCCATCTTCTCCCTACCTGTATCAGCATCATCTAAACGCACATCTTGTTCAGGCAACATCTGTTCACGCAGCTGCTTCTCCCGTTGACGCTGGAGAATGTCCTGTTGTTGTGAAATGGCTTCGGGAGTGGGAGCGGCTGATGTTGGGACAGGAAAGGCAGCTATCAATGATAGGAATAATAGTGATAATGGAGGAAATATGGCTTGGGAGGAAAAGAAGGGGTTCATAGAATTAATTAAGTTAAATAATGTAAGTGGACAATTATAGTAATGACCAAAAAATAGACCTTATATTAGCTCTAGCAGATGAAAACTCGGTTGTATGTTTATTCATCTTACATTAGGCGGTTGCATATGGCAATTTCAAATGAAGTGTTACGACACATTTCATTTATCCGGTAAATTTCCTGCCATGCCTTATGCAATAAAATGTTTCGCACAATTGGGATGGCTTTCAATAGTCGGTATCGGTAAAAATAAATTTTTCGTCGGTTACACCAAATCCTCAAAAGCTCGTCTTCGTCATTAATTACGATATGCTTCAGTATCAGCCCTTTTTGAACCCACAGGAAGCAGGTAACGTGGATCAAGGTTATCAAAGTGCCTTCCTGATCCGTTAAAGTCATAAAGAATGTTTGGCTTCATCCCCGCAATATCATGGGTATCTCGTGGTTCAGAGATTTCCCCTTTCCATTCGAAGCACAATGTCGTCGATCGATTTCCAAGCTCGTGTACTGGGACTTCGCCAAACGCGCCCAAAAAATTCATCCCACCATCGTACTCCGTAATTTTAAATGGGGTATCAAACCTGCGGTTTGCTATTAACATATCAAACAACCTATCAATGTGTTCACGCCGTAGTAAAAGCATTAGTTTTCCTTATGTGTTATTTTTCATCCCAGCCCACGTTAAACACCGATCAAAATCGACAAAGGCAGATATTTTGTCTAAATAGCTCCAGTTTTAAGAGCTGTCAGCTACTAGATTGAATAGTACTAATTTTTCATAAATAAAAAAGCCCGCCGTAGGGGGCAAGAGAAAAATAGGCATGGCAATTTTGCAGGCTGCCGAAGGTGCCGGAAAAGTTGCCTAAGTCTGTTTTTCTCTTGGGGGCGTGGGGACGTTTCTGCCGAACCTTGAGAGGCGGTAACGGGGCTGCGGCGGGCGTTTCTTTCCGTTAATTTCCCTTCAGCATATAAAGGTCGTCTGAAATCGCCGTTTCAGACAACCTTTATATCTTAGTCATTGTAAATAACCTGCTCTACCGTCCACCATGTATGCGGATAAATAGCCTTGAAATCTTCAATTTCCCATTGAATTTCTTCATCATCAATACCTGTGTCATAGATATATTTTTTGTCAGAACCTATAAAATGTGTTGCTCTTATACAACCTTTTCTAATGCTCACTTCAATTTCAGAAACATTTTCCAACATTAATAGATTAATTAGGGCTTCGGTATCCAGCCTCGTTTCAGTTGGAATTTTACTTTTTAGGCATTCAGAAAACATTTTGTCATAATCCACTTTTTTCACATCTTGAATCATCACGCTTCTTCCTTTCCTTAAAACAAGACCAACTGTTCTTCCAAAGTCAACAAAGGGGCGGTTATCTTCGTTTCGTCTTGGCTGTGCTGTTTTGCGTCGAAAGCGGCTTTTTTGTCGGCTTCAATTTCGGCTTTCATATAGTCTTCAAAACCGCCACGCAACCAATGCACCGTCCGCCATGCCGTATGAAATTCGTTTTTTATACTGTCTCCATGTATGATTTTTGCGGGGATACCGTAAAAATGACATTGCACAAAACACATCCACACACATAAAACATCAATATCTACCGCAACCGCTGCCATATGTAAGCTTGGAATTTTTCCGCTATCGGCGATATGTTCGGCGAAAGCAAGCAGATTCGCACCACTGCCACAACATGGCTCAAGTAAAGAAACAAATCTTTTATTCTCCAGCTTCTCCACCGTGTCAATTCCCGCCAGTTTTGCCATCACTCTTGATATAGACATTGGCGTAAAAAACTGTCCGTTACGCTCGTTCGACGCTCCCAAGTCCATATAAAGCTCACCCAAAAAATCTTCGTAGCTTCCGACGTTCACCGCTCTAATGCAGCCCGAAGCCAAAACGCCCAACAGCTCAGGAAAGATTTTAAAAGCCTCTTCTTTATATTCTCGGCGGATAGTATGGTATCGTTCCTCGCGTATTTCCCAATCATCATCCCGCATATAACTATTAAAAATCGCAAGGGCTGCCAGCTCTACGAAATCACGAAAAACATCAGAGGGTTTGTATGCAGCACCAAACGAATAAATACGTTTTTTCAGCTCTTTAACAGTGTTTTCCATCTTCTTGCTCCCTATGGTTTCAGACGGCCTTTACCGCCTGAAACCGTGTACCATTACCACCAACTGTCATAAAACACTGCTTGTCCCGTAGCTATTGCTAGACGGGCATTTGCAATAAAGTTTTTAGTTTCTGTAATGTCTTCGGGATATATCTCATCGTCTCCAAAGAAAAAGCCCGGCGTGTATTCCAATTTTTCTTCATTTAAATCAGATTCCAGACGGTCTAAATCTTCAAGTTCTAGCCGAACAGTGCAGCAATTAAAGACTTCAGCTTTTCCGCCTTTTTGACGATATAAGTTTTCCATCCAACCATGAAGATGGTTAAATTTTCGCCAGTAGGCAAAATGATTCAGTGCTGCTTCTTCGCGTTCATCTTCACTCACATTCACATCGGTTTGACGGTCGCCGACAAACTCGGCTTCCATGGTATAGCCATACATATCTAATCCCATCTGATAGTCCTTTCATAAATGTTCATTCATAAATAAACAACCATCGGGGGCATCTGCCGCCGTGTTGTGATGTCGTTAAAAATTTCAAAGCGCAAAAAGTCCAGACTGGCTTTGTGCGGCTTTCATCTTTGTCCGGTGCGCCTTCTGTGGCGTGGTGGAAAAGGTGGAAGACGTGCAGAGACACTTGTCTTGGTTTGGACTTTTTGCGCTTTGAAATTTAGACATCAACCAACAACACGGCGGCAGATGCCCCCGATGGTTGTTTAAACCTTCAGCCGCTTTGCGGCGTTTCCGCCTTGTTGGGCGGAATTGAAAAACGCATTTAGTGCGTTTTTTGGCACTCGTTGCCTATCCTGCGTTGTAGTTAAAATTTATTGGTACTTAGCCAATATCCTTTTTTGAGAGAAGAAGTACGCGCGGAGAGGAGGTATTTGTTGTTTAATTGTTGTATATGTGTTGTTGTTTAGTTGTATATACGTTGTAAATAGGTTGTACAGTGGTTGTTTTAATGTTGTATATGTTGTTTTATTGTTGTATATGTTGTTTTATTGTTGTAATAATGTTGTATTTATGTTGTAAATATGTTTGTATATTTGTTGTATAGATGTTGTTTAAATGTTGTTTTTAGTTGTTTATTGTTGTAATAGGTTGTATTAATGTTGTATAAGTGTTGTATGGGTTGTAAAATAGGTTGTATTAATGTTGTTTTGATGTTGTAAGAGGTGTGTATGAGTGATTTAGAAGATTTCATCAAATCGTATGAAAAAAAATTGAGTCCAGGGAAACGATCCGTACTGGAGCCTTATAAAGATGAAATTTTAAAAATGAAGCAGCTTGGGTTTACTGAAAAACTGATATTGCAGTTTTTGGCTGAAAAGAAAAATGTAAGAGTAAGCCAACAGGCATTAAATCGATTCATCCGTTCCCGGCTTCAAAAAATGAATTTAGGAGCTGAAAAGAAGGTAGAAAAATCTCAAAATGATAATAAATTAACTAATTCAAAAAGCCCCGTTTCTGAACCTGAAAAGCCAAAAGAAACTTTGGCTCAATCCAATTTCGGAAAGAACAAATTTGATTGGCAAAATCCGATTAATCCAAAGGACTACAAATGAAAAAGCCGTCTGAATTTTCAGACGGCCTTTACTCAAAAAAATAATTTCAAATATGCTAAATCTTCGGGTGTATCAGCGGTAAAACTGCGCTTCCTCACAGGTTAATCTACACAAATTCCTCCTGTTCTGCCCTGTACATGTTTCTAACGATTTATCCACAAAACCTGTACATATCTCTCCCTCAAAAAGAGTCTATATCCTCTCAAACGTCAATATCCATCTACATCCATCATAAATTGCACAAAAAACAGTCAGGCGCGAGCCTGTAATATTTTTTGATAGTGGTCTGTGGATGTGGTCTTTGTATAAAGGCCGTCCTATACGGACAAAGTTCTCTGTCTTCTAAAGCCAAAGTTCTTTGTTCAATATGTACAAACATAATATTTTCAGATACTTATATTCAACATTAAAACTTATTCTTTAAATTTGATTCGGATAAAAATAGGTAAACGAAGCAGAAAAACAGCCCATCACATCTCAAATTGTTGAGGGAAACAGACAAAACAGCCTTTTAGGTGGCATATCTACCGGCAAAAAACGCAAAAAAAGCTGCCGGAGCAGCGTTTGGGCGTGGCGGTGCCAACAGCCTGATGATTACTGTTTTTTCTTGTAGTAATTTATGAGATTTTGACGATTAGGATTGTCAGGATTCCGCTGTCCGCCTGTATCGGGCGGCGGGTCGGCGGATTGTTTGATTTGCGCTTCGTATTCCGCCATAGCTTTGCGCGTGGCCGCTTCGGACGTCGGTGGCGCAGGGATGTTTGGGGAACGGTCGGATGGATAGAAGCCTGCCCAGCCGTTCAGAATCGATTTCTGCATCACGGCATTGAGGTCGTAGTTTTTGTTTTTGAGGTCTTTAAGCTGTTTGAGCAGGATTTTTTTCTGCTTAATTGTGACTGACTTGCCTTTTTCGGAACGCATTTTGAGGAAGTCATTCCAAAGATCGAGATTGATCCACTTTTCAAGACGGAAATTGTCGATGTCGAGATGGTAACGGCTGTTGAATTGCGGCACTGGTTTACCTTTGACAAGATAGCATAACTCTAACAGACGCTCTTTATTGAGCTGCCAGTGCATCCTGCCGTGTACACCTGCACGTCGGCATTGGATAACGCCTTTGCTGGATAGGAATTTTCTTGCCTTTTCATAGCCACGCCGTGTCAGTCCGAACTCATCGAACAGCTGGGAAGCGGTTTTATAAAACCAACCCTGACGTTTTGGTTCTTTATCGGCCACGTCGCTCCACCAAAACAGCCCTGACAATAATGTCGCTGCCTGAATATTGGAGCCGCACAAAAGCCCGAACTCGCGGTAAAACACGAAGTCCGTTGTTATGTGGTGGCGGATTTCGGCTGTGAGCATCGTTATTTGGTTTCAAACCGTTCTGGATAAAAAAGATGAACCTCCGTGAGTCCATCTTCTCTGAATAACTCAACCAGCTTTGCTGCCAAATCTCTATTCGGGATTTGTTTCGCTCTTTCAATTCTGGAAATATTCCCACTATCGCTGCCAACCAATTCGGCAACTTGTTCCAACGTCAGTTTTCGCCCTAGGCGAGCTAATTTTAAAGGTGAAGTCATAATCTGATTCCTACTAAAAACTTTTTTATTATGCGTTAAACGCAGAAAAATAACAAGGCTATTCTGCTTTCACAGCTTTGATGTATTTCACGCAGAATTAGAGAATGCAAGAATGGATATTGGACAAAACATTCGCGCTAGGCGAAAAGAATTAAAAATGACTCTTGAGCAATTAGCTCTTGAAATTGGTTCGGATACTGGTAACCTCTCAAGAATAGAAAGAGGTCAACAATCCTTGACTACTGAAAAGATAAGTGTAATTGCTAAAGCCTTAAACTGCTCCCCTGTTGACTTGATGTCATCTCATATAGCAAAGGATATTTCTCTTCCATCTGGCTATCATAGGATTCCTTTGTTAAATAAGCAGCAAATATTAGATTGGGATAAAATCCAAAGTCATGTTGAATTTTTAAAAATCGACGAATGGTTGATAACTGAAGAAACAATTTCGGCACAATCTTTTTCATTCGAGATAAATGACTTAAGCATGAGTCCGGATTTTCAGGTAGGCGATAAGATTATCTTAGACCCAACTTTGCAAGCCGAAGCTGGAGACTTTGTTTTGGCAACAAGTAATGGTCAGGATATTTTTTTCAGGAAATATCGTGCCCGTGGCATTATTGATGGAAAAAAAGTTTTTGAGTTATATCCATTAAATGAAGATTTTGAAATTTTCCATTCTTCCCACTCTGAGTTGAAAACGTTGGGGGTCATGGTTGAGCATCGAAAATATAGAAGAAAATAATTACACCTATCTCCAACCTGAATAATGATTTGCAAGGAGTTTCTGTAAATCCAAAGTTATTTTTGAATGAATCACTCTGTTATTCAGGAATAGTGGTCAATGTTCACGGATAATCTTCAACTGCCCAATAAAAAGGCCGTCTGAATTTTCAGACGGCCTTTTTATTTTCATCAAAATGCAAATTTGCACTTGACGCAGAAAATAATCTGCTTATAATGCAAATATATTCTGCAAATAACGCAGAAAGATCTTTAAATATTTGGAACGAAGCAACCGGCCTTCGGAGATGTTTTGGCCTGAAAAGACTGAAACATCATGCGTAAAAAAGGTGATCGAGCCTTTGGGTAAATCGGACAAACGGTTGCGGGCAGCATCTGACCTGCCAAAAAAAAATGCCGCGCATCCGGGTTGCCCAGTGGGGTCCGGTAACAGGCGGCAAGTTGGACGTATTTCTTAATCGGGACGTACTCCCGATGCAGCAGCGATAATCTGCGGACAAGCTGCAAAACACATTTTGATTTTTATATTCCCCGCCGTGAGCGGGTATTTATCGGAAAAGTCCGGTAGGGCAAATGCCCAAATGTTCAGACGGCGCTACCCGTCTTTAAACATGTATCCAAATCCAAGCCCGCTTGTGCAAGAAGCGGGTTTCCGTTTGGGTTCATCTGAAATAATCAGATAGTTTATTATAGTTCAATGGTGTCATTATGACAAATGACGAAAAAACGCATTATAAGATAAATTTGTCTTAAAACATATTCCAAATTAGTTTTTTCTACCGCCTGGCTACATTATAGGGTGGCGGGCAACTCAGTGGCTCGGAGTAAAAAGACTGAGCGGTTCCGAAACCGTCCGTGTGTGATGTTCTGTACAAGCACTTTGCCTGTGAATCAGTAAGCAGTAGCGGGAGGGTAAAAATCGGCAGTATGGTATTTATCACACCCTACTGTTTTGAGCGATGTCCTGATAAGGCTGACTACCGGCAATAGGTCGGGGAGCAGGTGAAAGCCCTGCAATAATCTTCTGGAGATGAATGATAAGTGGACTGCTGCAATAAAATCAGACTGTCTATAATTTTAACATGGGCGTTGTTGCATTCATTCTATATATTCCGAGGCTGGAAAGAGTACGATAGGCAATCAGCTTTGACAACGATAGCCATCGGATTTCAGGTGTGGATTATATCGGAAATGATTATTTGGTTATCCTTGGATGTCGGCTCATGCCACGGTTGCTCCTCATGGTTTAGGTGATGGATATTCCTGCATCTCTATTTTGAGTGGATAGCTAAGTATGAATCGGTAACACGTTGTATCATCTTTTCGTATGGCAATACTACCTTGACTTGTTTTGCAGTCGGAATAGCTGTACGCATCCAACATGAGTGGCCAGCGATCATACTCGGTAGCTTTATCATATGCTTTGATAATAAGCCCCCACATAATTAAGAGTGTTATTGCATAGATACCTTTTTTAAAAGATTTAAATAACGGGGCATTTCTACCCTCTATCATGAGTTTGAGTATATGCCACAAGATTGGAAGTGTTAAAAACGTAATAGCAGTGATGATAGTCCATACAGAAATTGAATAGTTAAGATATTCGGGATAGATCCCATATTTGTGATTGAAATGATGGATCGAAATTATTTTGGCGATAAATAATGCAAGTGCTGAAGAAACAAATAGTTTCCACGTCCATTTAAATTTTATTGAGATTTCACTATGGTTTTCCCATAGCTGCCAAGCGGAAAATATCACGCATAAAAAAATAAATAGAGGCATACTTTTTATCAAAAGCGAGCCATAAACAACACTGATAGTAATATTTTCAAATAACTCTTTTTGATTGTTTTTCATGGGCATTTCTTGTTTCGTGTAAAGAGAAGATGTGGTAATCCAATCTTAACACGGGTAGAGAAATGCCCGCCTATTCTCAAGGTCGTCTGAAAATGGTTTCAGACGACCTTCACTTCATCTAAAAGCGAAAGGAAGTAACATGAAAAAGATCCGCAAGCCCGTTAAGCAAATCATTATTGGTACTTATCATAGTATGAGAGCCGCATCTAAACAGGTTGATCTGTTGATGAAAGGTAATGGTGATTTATGTGTGAATATCGTTCAGGATGGATGTAAGTTCCAAGTTCGCACAGTTGTTTGGCAATGAAAAAGCCGCTTTCATTCAAAAGCGGCTTTAAGTTTAGATGGATGATCTCGTAGGGGTACGCAGATTATCCTTTTTTTCGTCTTTTATTTCAATATGGAAAAGGTGTGTGTATGAAAAAATCTTTGGGTTTGTTAATTGCGGCGTTACTGGGAGCAGCGCCGGCGACTTATGCTGACGATGTGCTTACAGGCGATACGCGCTTGGCGTGTGAGGCAATTTTATGTCTGTCATCAGGTGATCGTCCAAGCGAATGTGCGTCTTCTATTAGACGATATTTTTCGATTCGCCACAAAAAATTGGGCAATACGATCAAGGCGCGTCGTAACTTTTTAAAAATGTGTCCGAGTAGTTCGGAAAGTGCCGAAATGTCGGGTTTGGTTGATGCAATTGCAAATGGAGCTGGCCGGTGTGATGCTCAAGAGTTGAACCGCATGATGCGTTATTCAAGGTTTGAGAAGGTATGCGAACAAAAAAACAAATATCGTTTTGGCCGACAATATACGTCTGATGAAAATTGCCAGATGGTTAAAAAGTTTTACGTCAGACCTGATAAACCGGAATACTGCAAGGCTTATTACGACCACGGATGGACGACTGCGGGCGATAAAGTACGATATGTCGGCGAAGAGAAGAATGGTGATCGCTGGGTAGATATTCGTTAAATCTTCACTCCTGCTCTACATAGGCATAAATGTTTAGCAGCTTCGGCAGCCCTGCTATATAGGGCTGCTTTTTTTACAAACACAAACTTGTTCAGGGACGAGCAGGTTTCTTTTTGTAAAAAATCATTTGAACAAACGAAAGGTTATGCCATGAAAGAAGTCCATTTTATTGCACAAGGTAAAGGCGGCGTTGGTAAATCAACGATTGCAAGTTTTTTAGGTGACTACCTCAAAGCAAAAGCCAGTGGAGAGCAACTGCATTGCTTTGATACTGATCCCATAAATCCTTCTTTTAGCCGTTTCTCGGCGTTAAATCCTGAAGTAATCGATATTTTAAATGACAGTAATAATATTGATTCCCGCTATTTTGATGGATTGATTGAGAAGCTGGTAAACGAGGAAGGTATTGCTGTCATTGACAACGGGGCTGCTACTTTTGTGCCATTGATGTCTTATATGGCAGAAAACGAAGTACCATCCTTCTTGGCCGAAAACGGTATCCGCATGATTATTCATGTACCACTTGTAGGTGGACAGGCTCTTGATGACTGTATTACAGGTTTGGTGCAAACGTTAAATGCTTTACAGGCTGAAGTGGTTATTTGGCTTAACGACTTTCAAGGTGTGGTAACTAAAGATAAACCGTTTGAAGAATTTGGTGTTTATAAGCAATACAAGGATCGTATTATCGGCGTGGTACATATTTCACATCGCAACCCTGATACGTTTGGTGCAGATATAAAGGAAATGACAACCAAAAACCTGACTTTAACTGAAGCACAAACTTCAGGTGAATTTGGCTTGATGCCTCGCCAACGTCTGCGTACGGTACAGCGTGAGTTGTATGAACAACTGGATCAAATAGAGTTTTTGGCTACTCAACGCCAACCGGAAAAATCAGAGGCATGATATGGGAAAAGCAGAAGTAGATGCCATTATTGCCGACGTGTTCCGGGTTTCAGGTATCAAACTTACAGCAGACGACCCGGTTATTGCTATTCTGTTGGTACAGGAAAGCCGGTTGAAAGCCTTGTTTGAAGAACAACGTAACCGTACTTGTGAGGATTTTGACGGAATTACTTCAGAAATCGAAGAACCGTTGAAAACGGCAGTTCAAATTGCTGAAGATTTGAAGACTTATCGTGAACAGATTATGGCAGATCTTCTAGCAGGGTATGGTAAAGAGCTAGCTGAAAGTGAAGGCAAGTTGTACGCCTCAATCCAAGCCAAAATTGACAAACAAATGAAGGGATACCTTGACGAAGTAACAACGAAGATAAACCGGTCATGGTTAGTTGCGGCACTGATTTTCTTCTGTTCCATACTTGTTCTGAAATTTGTTTAGGGAACTTTATGCTGATAGAGAAGAGTGTAGAAGTTGTTACCGTAAAAGTAAGCGCCCTGTTTAATCCAAAGGATGAACAGTTTCCTCACTTCCGTCTCGTTCCACTCGAAGCAGACAGGCAGGGTTATCTCTGCCTGCTGTTTTATATCGACCGAAACAACTTTTTAGTGTTGGAATCCCGTATCAAGCGATATGCGGCAGTTAGACGGCTGTCGCTACTACAGGAAAACGCGCCCTACACGGTTTATGAAATATCGAGGTAATCCATGAAGACATATGACGTGAAAGAAGCGGCTCAATACTGCAAATGCCATCCCGAAACTATACGGGAACATATCCGCTCCGGCCGTTTGGCAGCCTCCATGCCCGGACGGAAATACTGTATCACGCAGCCCGCACTTGACGCATTTATAAACGAACTGGAAAATGCGCGGATGCTGGCTTCACTCGAAAGTAGGAGTGAACAAAAATGCCGATCTATAAACGCGAAAATGGCGTCTATTACATTGACATCACAACGCAAAGCGGTCAAAGAATTAGACAATCTTCTCGCACCAAAGACAAAAATGAAGCCCAAAGGCTGCATGACAAACTGAAACATGAATTGTGGCAGCAGGAAAATTTCAACGAAAAACCGAAACGACTGTGGGATGAAGCGGCAGTTCGGTGGATTGAAGAGATGGGGGACAAGAAAAGCATCAGGGATGATATAAGCCGTTTGCGCTGTCTAGTTCATTTCAGAGGTATCTTCTTGCACCATATGAGCCGTGATTTCATCATGCAGACTATTAACCGCATGACTTGTTCGGATAGTACCAAAAATCGCTATCTTGCCTTAATCCGATCGATTTTGAATAAGGCGGAAAAAGAATGGGGCTGGCTGGACAATGTGCCTAAGTTGAAACTGTATCGTGAAGCCAAACGCCGTATCCGTTGGCTGAAGCATGAAGAAGCCCAAAAGCTGATTGATGCCCTGCCGGAGTATTTAGCTGATATGGCAGTGTTCAGCTTGGCGACAGGCTTGCGGCAACGCAATGTACTGGGGCTGAAGTGGTCGCAGATCAATCTAAGCCGCAAGACGGCATGGATTGAGGCCGACGAAGCCAAAGCAGGACGCGCTATCGGCGTTGCCCTGAATCAGACGGCACTCGGTATATTGGAAAAACGGATGGGCAAACATCCATCTTTTGTTTTTACTCTACCAAACGGTAAACCCGTGAAAAGCATCAGCTCGCGTATTTGGAAAAACGCATTGTCTCAGGCAGGCATTGTTGATTTCAGATGGCACGATCTGAGGCATACATGGGCAAGTTGGTTGGTACAAGCCGGAGTTCCGCTCGCCGCTTTGCAGGAAATGGGTGGTTGGGAAAATGTCGGGATGGTTCAGAAGTATGCCCATCTAGCCCCCGAACATTTGCACGGACACGCGGCTATATTAGACAGTGTCGGTCTTGGTTTCGACACAAAACAGGCACACCCCAATATAGGCGGTGGCTAAGAAAAAAGCCTAAACAATTGTTTAGGCTTAGGAAAAGTGGTGGGTCGTGAGCGATTCGAACGCTCGACCAACGGATTAAAAGTCCGCTGCTCTACCGACTGAGCTAACGACCCGATAAGCTGTGCATTATAGAGATGGGGCACACAGCTGTCAACACCTTTTTTAAACTTTTTTATTCGACGACGATTTTCGGGAAGCGGCTGCTGAAGTCTTTGCCTTTATCGGCAATGGCCAGTGCGATTTGGAAGGCGGCTTCGGTATAGATGTCGGCGATGGTTTGGTTGTTTTCAAACAAGGCAGAAGACGTGCCGCTGTCCATGGCTACGCGCACAGGCAGGCTCAAGGGAAGTTGGCCGAGCAACGGTACATTCAAACGCTCTGCCAAGTTTTTGCCGCCTTCTGCGCCGAAGATTGCTTCAGCATGGCCGCAGTTGGTGCAAATATGGACAGACATGTTTTCCAAAACGCCCAAAATCGGAATATTGACTTTGTTGAACATATCCACGGCTTTGCGTGCATCAATCAGGGCGATGTCTTGCGGCGTGGTAACGACAACGGAGCCGGTTACGGGGATTTTTTGCGACAGGGTCAATTGGATATCGCCGGTACCGGGCGGCAGGTCGATGAAGAGATAATCGACATTGTCCCATTCGCTTTGGAACATAAGTTGTTGCAAGGCTTGGCTGACCATTGGGCCGCGCCAAACGACGGCTTGGTCGGTATCGACCAGGAAACCGATGGACATCACTTGAATGCCGCTTTCGGCTTCAACGGGAATGAGTTTTTTGTTTTGTTGGTCGGGTTTGCGGTCTTGTACGCCGAGCATGGTGGGCTGGCTTGGGCCGTACAGGTCGGCATCGAGTACGCCGACGCGCGCGCCCATTCTGGCCATTGCGGTGGCAAGGTTGGCAGTGGTCGTTGATTTGCCGACGCCGCCTTTGCCCGATGCTACGGCGATGATGTTTTTCACGCCTTTGATGGTTGCTACGCCGGGTTGGACTTTATGCGTACCGATTTCGGTATCGATACTCAAGTGAATGTGGGTATCGCCGGTATGCGAAATAACGGCTTCTTGAACGGCGTTGGCAATGTCTGCGGCAATATGGGCAACCGGGAACGCGAATTTCAGGCCGATATGCAGGCCGTCTGAACGTTCTTCCAGAAGCGAAACGGCTTTTTCGCTGCCCAAAGTGCGTATTGTGGTGGGAATCAACACGGCATCGAGTGCGGTTCGGATGGCTGGAATATTCATAATCTGCCTCTTGAATGTGGGAAATTGTTTGATGTGCGCGATTTGCCTGCCTGACAAATCTGCTGAATTATACCCTTGAACGCCATGTAAGGGATACGCCCGAAAAACTTCAGGCTGCCTGAAACATCGGGCAGCCTGAAAAGAGGGGCAACTGAAACGCGGCCTTATTCGCTCAAGAGCGCAATGTCGGCAACTGCGTTCATTTGTTCTGCCAAGCGGTTCAACAGGTTCAAACGGTTTTGTTTCACGGCGGCATCTTCGGCCATCACCATCACGCCGTCGAAGAAGGCATCGACTTGCGGTTTGACGGAAGCCAGTTCGGACAAGGCAGTTTGGAAATTGCCTTCGGCAACGGCGGCGGAGATTTTCGGCTGCAAACCTTGCGCGGCGGCATACAGGGCTTTTTCTTCGTCTTGTTGCAACAGGTTTTCGTTAACCGCGCCCAACTCGGCATCGGCTTTTTTCAGCAGGTTTTGCACGCGTTTGTTGGCTGCGGCCAATGCGGCTGCTTCGGGAAGCTGTTTGAACGCGGTAACGGCTTGCAGTTTGGCCACTACGTCGTCCAAACGGCGCGGCTGTTTCGCCAATACGGCGGCAACGATGTCTTGCGGATAATCGTTTTGCAACAACACGGCCAAACGCGCCTGCATGAAATCGGCGGTTTCAGACGGCGTTTTCTCATTGAGCAAACCTTGCGGGAAGCTGTTGAAGGCCGTCTGAATCAGTTCGTTTACGTCCAAACCGTACTGCATCAGCATACGCAAAATACCCAAGGCGGCGCGGCGCAGGGCGTAAGGGTCTTTGTCGCCCGTCGGAATCAGACCGATGCCCCAAATGCCGACCAAGGTTTCCAGTTTGTCGGCCAAAGCAACGGCGGTGGCCACTTTGCCGTTCGGCAGATTGTCGCCGGCAAAACGCGGTTGGTAGTGTTGCTCGATGGCTTCGGCGATTTCTTCGGTTTCGCCGTCCAAGCGGGCGTAGTATTTGCCCATTGTGCCTTGCAATTCGGGGAACTCGCCGACCATTTCGGTAACCAAGTCGGCTTTGGCCAAACGTGCGGCGCGTTCGGCTGCGGCGACATCCGCACCCAAAGCTTTGGCGATGTGGGCGGCGATGCTTTGCAGGCGTTCGATGCGTTCGGCCTGCGAACCGATTTTGTTGTGATACACCACGTTCGCCAGCTTGGGCAGGCGGCTTTCCAAAGTCGCTTTTTGGTCTTGTTTGTAGAAGAACTCGGCATCAGACAGGCGCGCGCGCAAGACGCGTTCGTTGCCTTGGATGATGTGCGACGGGTCTTCGGTTTGCAGGTTGGAGACCAGCAGGAAGCGGTTCATCAGCTTGCCGTTTTGGTCGAGCAGCGGGAAGTATTTTTGGTTTTGCTGCATGGTCAGAATCAGGCATTCCTGCGGCACGGCGAGGAAGTGTTCTTCAAAACCGGCTTCCAATACCACAGGCCATTCGACCAATGCGGTCACTTCGTCCAACAATGCTTCATCGGCGGCAACGGTCGCGTTCAGACGGCCTGCCTGCTCGTTCAAGGCCGTCTGAATGGCGGCTTTGCGTTCGGCAAACGATGCTTCTACTTTGCCTTGCTCGCGCATTTGGGCGGCGTAGCTGTCGGCGTTTTCAATGGTAATTTCGCCGCTGGAAAGGAAGCGGTGTCCCAGGGTTTGATTGCCGCTTTGCAGGCCCAAAACGCTGACATTCACGATGTCGTCGCCGTGCAGCACAATTAGCCCGTGAACAGGACGAACGAAGGTAAACGTGCTGCTGCCCCAACGCATGACTTTCGGAATCGGCAGTTTTTTCACTGCGGCATTGATGATGTCTTCCAAAAGCTCGCCCAGCGGTTTGCCGGTTTGGACGTATTCGTAGGCATACACGTCTTGCTTGCCGTCGTTGATGATGGTCAAGTCTTCAATTTTCGCACCCGCACCGCGCGCAAAACCTTCCAAAGCCTTAGTCGGCGCACCGTCTTTCATGGCATTCGCCACGGCCGGGCCTTTTTTCACGATTTTTTGATCGGCTTGAACGGCTTTCACGTTTTTGACTTGAACGGCCAAACGGCGCGGAGAAGCGTAGGCAGTGTATTCGGCTGCGCCGTCAATCAGTTGCGCTTTTTCCAAGCCTTCGGCAACGGAAGCGGCAAAATGGTTGCCCAGATTATTGAGGGCTTTTGGCGGGAGTTCTTCAGTGAGAAGTTCGATTAAAAGGGTTTGGGTTGTCATGTGCTTATCGTTAAATAGGAAATTGGTTTGGCGTCTGAATACGGCATCATGCGGTTTTCAGACGCAAGGTTAATTGAATTGACGGCGATTTTATCATTTTCAGACGGCCTGTGGCTGTCTTTCACAAACAATTTGCCCGATTTTCAAGCAACTTCGTCCGCAACGGCTTCAATTCGTAGCGCGGATATACGGCAAACCGCTGGTTTCGTCATATTCGGGAATGTCGCTTCCGGCAAACAGCGCACCGGCCAAACGCACGGCCGCGCCGGTCACGGCCGGAGAAATCATAAAGCCGTGGCGGAACAGGCCGTTGACTTCAATCAGGCGGCGTTCGCGGTTGAAGCGGATTTCGGGGTTGTGGTGGTTTAAAGTCGGGCGCAGGCCGGTGGCCAATTCCAAAAGGTTCGCCTCGCCAAATGCCGGATGCACGGCGTACAGCGCGGACAAAAGTTCCAAACCGGAACGCACGCTGGCCGGCGCTTGGCTTTCGCTTTCGATTTGGGTCGCACCAATCACAAAAATATGGTTTTCCTTCGGCGCGATATACAAAGGATAGCGCGGATGCAGCAGGCGCACGGGGCGGGACAACTCGACTTCGGGTGCGTAAACGCGCGCCACTTCGCCGCGTATGCCGCGCAATTGGCTTTCAGACGGCCTGTTCCATGCTGCTTTTGCACCATAACCGCGGCAGTCGATGACCCAATCGTATTGCTCCGCCAAATCTTCGACTTCGCGTTCGCACGACCAATGACACGCCACATTCATTGATTCCAAAGCATCGGCAAGCGCATTCAATACCTGCCGTCCGTCCAACTGCCCTTCTGTCGGCAGATACAGGCCGTCTGAAAACCGCCCTGCCAGTTGCGGCTCGTTGGCCGCAATTTCATCCGTGTTCCAACGTATAGTTTCATGTTCTGCCACGCCGCCGCGCTTCAAATGACGGGCAAACTCGGCGGAAAGCGGCTTGTCCTGCGTGTGCCAGACAATCAGGCTGCCGTTTTCCTGCATCATCACCGGCGTATTCAGACGGCCTAAAATACCGCGCCACAGCGCGAAACTCTGCCTGCCCAAACGGATGACTTCAGGCGTTGCCTCCACCGCCTCGGAAGAAGGCGCCAGCATGGCGGCGGCAACATAGGCTGCGGCTTGTGCGCCGTTACGTTCGCCTTTCTCAAACAACTCTACCGCCACGCCCTGCTCTGCCAATTGAAACGCGATAAGGCGACCGGAAAGGCCGCCGCCGAGTACAGCAATCTTAGACATCAGTTTCTCCTTGTTTTTAATATGAAAATGAACTGCATATTTTAGAACTTGTTTTGCTTTATCACAATATCGACACAAAATGAGAACAGTTTTTGCAGATTATGCTCGGGCTGAATCAGTAATACGTGAACAAAAATCTTCCCTCAACAGCCAATCAGCTTTTATAAAAATATCTTCTTTACATAAAACCTACTATTTAGAGTGAGTTTGTTGTGGCAGTAAATTGTGTTGCCGTGCAGGCTTTTGACGCTGAATACGCCCGCCTGTTTATCCGAACTTCACTTCTGCCCCGAATACTTCCTGCCATAGTTTTCGCACGTTGCCGTAGTGAGTCAGCAATTCGTCCGTCACTTCGGTTTTTTTGGCATCTCGCAGTTTGGTGTTGTGCTGCTGCTGGCGGTAGAAGCGGTAGGCGGTGCGGCTTTGTTCGGCGAAGGTTTTGTCGATGAGGCCGCAGTCGGCAGCGATGTTCAAGAGAGCAATGTTGCCGTAGTTGTCCAAGAGTTGCGGATACTGGCGGGCATGGGCAAGGATGAGGTATTGGACGATAAATTCGACGTCGACCACGCCGCCGCGTGCGTATTTGACGTTGCTGTCAACCGGCGGATGGGTGGGGAACATTTTTTCGCGCATTTCGATGATTTCGCCTGCTAAAACGATTTGGTCGCGTTCGGCGGTCAGCATTTCGGTGCGAATGCGGTCGAAGGCCGTCTGAACATCAGGCGTACCGCAGATAAAACGGGCGCGGGTAAGGGATTGATGTTCCCACGTCCATGCGTTTTCGCGCTGGTATTTTTCAAAGGCGGCGATGCTGTGGGCGAGGAAACCGGCGTCGCCATTAGGGCGCAGGCGCAGGTCGGTTTCGTAGAGGCTGCCTGCGCCGGTGGCTGCAGAAAGCCAGTTGGTCAGGCGGCGGGCGAGGCGGCTGTACACGTCGCCTGCGTCGGGATGGGGATCGTCGTAGAGGTAGACGAGGTCGAGGTCGGAGGAATAGCTGAGCTCTTTACCGCCGAGTTTGCCGTAGCCGATGATGGCAAATTGCGGCGTGTCGCGGTGTTTTTTGGGCATATCCGCCCACGCACACGACACGGCGGCGGCGAGTATGGTGTCGGCAAGGGCGGAGAGTTGGTCGGAGAGGGATTCTACTGTCCACAGTCCGGCGAGGTCTTGGACGGCGAGGCGGAAGACTTGGGCGTGCTGGAAGCGGCGCAGGGTGTCCATTTGCGCTTCGGTGTCGCCGCCGCAGGCTTTGAGGTCGTCTGAAAGAGCGGCGGCGAGGGCTTGCCAGTCGAACGCGGTATCCAAAAGCTGGGCGCTGATGAGTTCGTCCAGCAGAATCGGATATTTGCTCAGATACGCCGCCACCCATGAGCTTTGGCTCATGATCTGCGCCAGTTGCGCCAGGGTTTGCGGATGCTCGTTGAGAAAGGCGAGATAGGCGGAGCGGCGGCTGATGTTTTCGAGGAAGTCAAACAGCCGCATTAATGTGTCGGTCGGGTTGGGTTGCTCGGCCGCCGCCTGTACCAACAACGGCACAATGGCGTCAAAACGCGGCTGGGCGTGTGCAGAAAGGTGGCGGTATTTATGGCCGTTGCGGATTTGGTCGAGTCGCGTGGCAATGGTTTCGGCATCAAACCCATATTCTTTCAGACGGCCTAGCCGTTCTTCTTCGTCAGGTTTTTCCTGCCATGCCCATTGCCATTCGCTGTTGCTTTGCGTTTGCTCTTCGGGTTCGCTCAAGATTTCGTTAAACAACTGATTGACCTTGTTCCGATGAACATTGAGGCCGTCTGAAAAAGCGGCATAGCTGTCGAAACCCATGCTTTCGGCGAGCAGTTGTTGCTGTTCGGGCGAGGTCGGCAGGGTTTGGGTTTGCTGGTCGTCCCAGTATTGCAGGCGGTGTTCGACGTCGCGCAGGAATCGGTAGGCGGACAGCAGGGTTTCGACGTTTGCAGACGGCATGATGCCCAGCTCGGCAAGTTTCTTCAGCGTTTCCTGCGTGCCTTTCAGTTGCAGCGCGCGCATTTGTCCGCCGCGTATCATCTGAAAAATCTGGGCGATAAATTCGACTTCGCGGATGCCGCCAGCGCCGAGTTTGATGTTGTCCGCCATGCCTTTTTTGCTGACTTCGCTGCGGATTTGGCGGTGCAGGTTACGCATTGCTTCATATGCGCTGTAATCCAGATATTTGCGGAACACAAAGGGGCGCACCAGCGCTTTGATGTCGTTCGGATACGGCGTAACCACACGGCCTTTGCACCACGCGTAGCGTTCCCATTCGCGCCCCTGCGTAATCAAATATTGCTCCAGCGCGGTTTCGCTCAATACTAACGCGCCCGAATCGCCGTCCGGCCGCAGCCGCATATCGACGCGGAACACTTGCCCGTCGGCGGTGATGTCGTTCAGCAGCGCAATCAGTTTCTGCCCGACTTTGGTGAAAAATTCCTGATTGCCCCGCTCGCGCCTGCCGTCGGTGTCGCCCGATTCGGGATAGACGAAAATCAAATCGATGTCGGAAGACACGTTCAGCTCATAGCCGCCCGCCTTGCCCATCGCCACCACGCTCAAATGCTGCGGCGATTTGGTATAACGCCCGATCGGCGTGCCGTACATATCCTGATAATAGGCGTAGGAAAAGTCCAACGCGGTATTGACGGCAAAATCCGCAAACAACGTAATCGTACGGGTAACTTCGTTCAAATCGCTGATGCGGTTGATATCGCGCACGATAATCTGCGACACCACATAACGGCGCAACTCGCGCAACTGCCGTGCCAATTCCTCCTCATTTTCTTCCGCGCGGATTTTGCCCCAATCGGCAAAGGCTTGGAAATCAGATTCGGTCAACACCTTGTCCAGCATGGGCAGGAAGATTTCGGGCTTGAGTTTGCCTGAATCAAGGTTGCGGGCGAGAAACAGGGAATAACGGCGGGCAGTGTCGAGGCGGTTCATAATCTTTGCCTGAATAAACAGAAAAGACCATCATAGCAAGGTTTCAGGCCGTCTGAAACCCACGCTTTCCCCTATCCGTGCAATCGGCTAAAATACCAACTTTGCAACCCATCATAAGGAAACCGCCATGACCCGTATGGTTCACTGCGTCAAACTCGGCAAAGAAGCCGAAGGCATGAAATTTCCGCCGCTGCCCAACGAGCTGGGCAAACGCATCTTCGAAAACGTTTCCCAAGAAGCATGGATGGCATGGACCCGCCACCAAACCATGCTCATCAATGAAAACCGCTTAAGCCTTGCCGATCCGCGCGCGCGCGAATACCTCGCCCAGCAGATGGAACAATATTTCTTCGGCGACGGCGCAGATGCCGTACAAGGCTACGTTCCGCAAGAGCCTAAATAAGCATTAAACGCCGAGGCCGTCTGAAACCCGATTTTCAGACGGCCTTTAAAATTCCCGATTGCCCCGCATATTAGACAAATAGAACAGATAAATCATACAAACCCATGATTTTCTGTTAAAATCCAAATTTCATTCATTTTCAATCCACACTGGAGCAAACGCCATGCAAAACGACGTTTACGACTATACCTCGCAAGGCTCGGTTGCCAAAAATACCGTCCTGCAAAAAACCTACCGCCTGCTCGGCCTGTCTTTCATTCCTGCCATTGCCGGCGCATTCTTTTCCGCCAAAACAGGCTTTAACATTTTCGCCATGTTCGGCTCATACTATGTTGCCCTGGCCGCCTTCTTCGGCTTCTTCTACGGCATGACCTTCCTGATCGAGAAAAACCGTTACAGCAACGTCGGCATCGCCCTGTTGATGATCTTCACTTTCGGCATGGGCCTTGCCATCAGCCCTATGCTGCAATACGCCCTGGCGATTAACAACGGTGCACAAATCGTCGGTACGGCCGCCGCCATGACCGCCGGTGTATTCTTCACCATGTCCGCCATGGCACGCCGCACCACAATGAACATGAACAAACTCGGCAGCTTCCTCGGAGCCGGCGCCATCGTGCTCATGATTGCCGTTGTGGCCAACATCTTCCTCAACATCCCTGCCCTGAGCCTGACCATCGCGGCCGGCTTCGTTGTCTTCAGTTCCCTGATGATTATGTGGCAGGTGCGTACCGTCATCGACGGCGGCGAAGACAGCCACATCAGCGCAGCGCTGACCATCTTCATCTCCCTCTACAATATTTTCAGCAGCCTCTTGAGAATCCTCATCTCTCTCAGCGGTGACGACTGATCAAGCCGCAAAGGCCGTCTGAAATTTCAGACGGCCTTTT
>NZ_KV830577.1:23106-51242 GCF_001836795.1 Neisseria sp. HMSC061H08
AAAGGCCGTCTGAAATTTCAGACGGCCTTTTTGATTTTTGACATCACCGGCAAACTCCCCTATCCTGAACGCCACACAAACCCCATTCCCAACCCAAAATGACCACGACCACTCCGCGCCGTGCCGTGTACGCAGGCAGCTTCGACCCACCCACCCTCGGCCACCTGTGGATGATACAGGAAGCCCAATCCCTCTTTGACGAACTCATCGTCGCCATCGGCACCAATCCCGAAAAGCGCAGCACCTACAGCATAGAAGAACGCCGCGCCATGCTCGATGCCATTACCCACCCCTTCCCCAACGTCCGCATCAGCGTGTTTGAAAACCGCTTTTTGGTCGATTACGCCCGCGAAGCCAAGGCCAATTTCATCGTCCGCGGCATCCGTTCCGCCGCCGACTACGAATACGAACGCTCGATGCGCTACATCAACAGCGACATCGCCCCCGAAATCTCCACCGTCTTCCTGATGCCGCCGCGCGAAATAGCCGAAGTATCCTCCACCATGGTCAAAGGCCTGGTCGGCCCCCAAGGATGGCGCGACATGATAGGCCGCTACCTCCCCGACCCCGTCTATCAAAAAATCCTGCAAGACCACAAAATAAACACATAAAACAAAGGCCGTCCGAACATTTCAGACGGCCTTTCCATTTTCATGGATTATTGACGGGCAAACATCAACGCCTGCAGGTTTTGATTCAACGTTTCCATATCCAACCAACCGGCGTTAATAAACAACATCAAAATCACCGTACCCACGCACAGCATGCCGATACCATACAACACATAACCCACCAAAACACGGCCTACCGTCGCATTTCCCATCCACATCAAACCGCGCACCTGCACCACAAACACCCAAGCCTGCCACAACAGCGCAAACACAGCCAACGCCGGCACATACAACACCAGCAACAGCGGCAAGAGCAAAGCCTCAGACACCAAAATAAAGCCCCACAAAGGCAGCCGGGGCGCACCGTAATAATGCAGTACCTTGCGCATCGAGCGGCTCAACACCAACCATTTCACCATCACCAAAATCACCGACAGGCACACCGCCGCCGTGCCACTGCCAAACAAAGGCGACATGCTGGCCGCGTTCACCACACCTAACAGCAGCAGCACCGCCGCCATCACCAAAGGCGAATACAAATACGTCTCCGGAGAACGATAGCGCAAACGCAAAACATCCCACATATCACGAACAAACATATACAGCATGGCATAAATCCAAAGCAAAAAAGCCGATTGTATCTTAGGCCGTCTGAAAATCAAACCGGCAAACTTAAAAACCGCCAATTAAAACGAAAAATAATTCAATACAAAACAAAATCTTAATTTACCGCTTCAAAAATAAAGCCTACAAACGCTTGCACAAGGCAACGAAATTTGGTTTAATTCACATCTCGCAACGAAACACGCGAAGGCCAGATAGCTCAGTTGGTAGAGCAACGGATTGAAAATCCGTGTGTCGGCGGTTCGATTCCGCCTCTGGCCACCACCAACCGCCTTGAAGCGGTTATTTTTTTATCTATACGATTTGCACGCCATACTTAGCGCAAATCCCGTTCCAGACCATGCGTCCCGATTTCCACACAAGGCCGTCTGAAAATTTTCAGACGGCCGTTGTTCATGTTGGCATGGCATAAAAATCCGCTTCACCGCCCCATTCCGACAGAATACGGCGCTTCCATCCAAATCGGCTGAAACCTTCGCGAACATACTGAATATGAATAAAGTTCAAGGCCGGTCGGTTTACTATATAATACCGTCCAAACCAACCATAACTTACTCATTGCAGGGAAGATAATGAAAAAAGTGCTGATCGTGCATTACTCGCAAACGGGGCAGCTCTCCAGCCTGGCGCAGAATTTTGCCGCGCCGTTGCAAACAGCCGGCGTACAGGTCGATTGCGTCAATATCGTACCGGAGCAGGCATTTCCGTTTCCATGGCCGTTTTGGCGTTTTTTCGATACCTTTCCGGAAACCGTCCATTTAAAACCTGCCCCGATTCTGCCGCCGCAAATTCCATCCGAAGATTACGATGTGGTGGTTATTGCCTACACTGTTTGGTTCCTCTCTCCTTCGCAACCGATGACCGCCTTTTTGCAACGCGAAGAAACGCGCCGGCTGCTGGACGGCAAACCGGTCATCACGCTTATCGGCTGCCGCAATATGTGGCTGGGCGCGCAGGAAAAAATGAAATCTTTGCTGAAACAAAACGGCGCCAAACTCATCGGCAACATCGTAAAAATCGATGCCTGCAACAGCGCGGCTAGTTTCATTACCACGCCCGCATGGATGCTGACCGGCGACAAGCGCTATTTCCGCTCCCTGCCCTCTGCCGGCATTGCTGAAGAAGAATTGGTGGATGCGGCGCGGTTTGGTACGAAATTGCGCGATACACTGTTAAACCAACAGCCTTTGGACGAAACCCTGTTTCAAAACATGGGCGCAGTGACAGTCAATGAAAAACTGATTTTCAGCGAACGTGCCGCCGGCCGCAGCTTCTTCGTCTGGGGCAAGCTTTTGATGGCGGCAGGCCGTATTTCTCCGCTTTTGCGCCGTGCCTTGCTGTGCTTTTACATCGTATTTTTATTGACGATGATTTTGGTGGTTTTACCCATCAGTGTAATTTTGAAAAAACTGCTGCATCCGCTGCTCAAAGGCCGTCTGAAAAAGCTGGCGGATTATTATGAGCAACCGTCAGGCAGATGATACGTTTCAGACGGCCTCAAACTAGGAATCCATCATGCCCGAAGTTATCCACTACCCCGAACGCCGTCGCTTTCAAATCGACATTGACGGTTTGGAAGCAGGCTATATCAGCTATACCGAACATAACGGCGGCTGGGACGTAAACCATACCGTGGTCTCGCCCAACTTCCGTCATCGCGGCATTGCCAAACTGCTGGTGAGCGCACTGATGGAATACGCCGAAACACACAACATCCCGTTGACTGCAAGCTGCGACTACGCGGCGCGGTTTATCGGTTGATTATTTTGACAACCACATCATGACATCGAATAACACACTCAAAGACGTTTATCTCAACCGCGTTTCTGCCTTCTTGCCCAATGCCCCCGTCGGCAATGACGAAATGGAAGCCGTCCTCGGCATGGCAGGCGATGTGCCTTCACGTGTGCGCCGTATGATTTTGCGTTCCAACGGCATTTTGTCGCGCCATTACGCCATCGATCCTGAAAGCCGCCGCACGACGCACACCAATGCCGAATTGGCTGCCGAAGCGGTCAACGGCCTGTTTGCACAAGGTGTTCCAGCAGAAGCCATAGGCAGCCTGGCCTGCGCCACTTCCTACCCTGACCAAACCATGCCCGGACACGGTGTGATGGTGCATGGCTTGCTGGATATGCCGCCTTGCGAAGTGTTCAGCATGGCAGGCGTATGCGCGGCAGGTATGGCGGCGATGAAACACGCCTACAACGCTGTGCGTACCGGCGAATACGCACATGCGGTTTCCGTTGCTTCCGAAAACGCTTCGGCGGTCATGCGCGGCGAAGTGTTTCAAAGTGAAACCGACCATAAAAAACTGGAAAACGCGTCCCCCGAAATAGGGTTTGAAAAAGACTTTTTGCGCTGGATGCTGTCTGACGGCGCAGGCGCGGTGTATCTGTCCGACCGCCCCAATTCAGACGGCCTCAGCCTGAAAATCCATTGGATAGACCTGCTTTCCTACGCTAACGAAATGCCACCCTGTATGTATGCCGGCGCAGAATTCCGCGACGGCGTATTTGAAGGCTGGAAACACGCCGATGCCGATTACGGCCGCCGCCACAGCCTGATGGCAGTCAAGCAGGACGTCAAACTGTTGAACGAAAACATCGTCCGTTATACGGTGGAAAAACCCCTCTCCCAAATCGCCGCCAAACACGGCATCCGCGCCGAAGAAATCGATTGGTTCCTGCCCCACTACTCTTCCGGCTTTTTCCGCGACCGCCTTTCAGACGGCCTGAAAAATATCGGCTTCGACATTCCGCAGGAAAAATGGTTTACCAATCTGCACAGCAAGGGCAACACGGGTTCGGCCTCGATTTACATCATCCTTGAAGAATTTATGCGCACTTTCCCCATCGAACACGGCCAAAAAATCCTGTGTTACGTTCCGGAAAGCGGCCGTTTTTCAACATGTTTCATGCTTTTGGAAGCAGTAAAGGCCGTCTGAATGAAGATTGACGACATCCCTCAAGACAACAGCGCCAGCTACCACGGCCACCGCAAAGTCATCTACGGTACCCGCGACGGCCACTACGAAGCGGCCACCAGCAACGGTTGGCAGGACGAAGCCTACGCCACCGAAATGGCAGTGTGCGAACTCGATGCCCAAACGCAGACCGCGCGCAAAGCCGTCGAAAAAGGCGAATACTCACCGCTGTACTACCATATGTTCCGCTGCCGTTATGATGAAACCGGCTTGGCCATGGCGGCAGGCGTATGGAAATGGCAGCTTCGTCGGCATTTCCGCCCCGAAGTGTTCGCCAAACTACCGGCCAAAACCCTGCAAAAATACGCCGATGCCTGCCAAACCGACATCGAAGGCCTGAAAAAGCCCGAATAAAAATAGGCCGTCTGAATGTTCAGACGGCCTGAACGCTTTGTTCCCCCTCGACGTTCCACTATAATGGCAACCCATATCCTTCTAAAAAATAACGCCATGCCAACCGACAACCGCCCGACTCTTGCCATCGACACCAGCACATCCTTTCTGTCCATCGCATTGGAACATCAAGGCGAAATCCGCCTGTTTCACGAAAACGTCGGCACTAAGCAATCCGAACAAATCCTGCCGCAAATCGAACGCCTCTTTAAAGAAGCGGGCATCACGGCCGCCGATTTGGGCTGCATCGTTTATGCACAAGGTCCCGGCGCATTTACCGGCCTGCGTATCGGCGCGGCGGTTGCACAAGGTTTGGCCACGCCGTTTGACACGCCCATGATCGGCATTCCCTGCCTCGATGCCGCCGCTTCATTGCTGCCGCCATCAAGCTGCGTGCTGGCGGCCACCGATGCGCGTATGGGCGAAGTGTTCTACGCATGGTTTGATACGCAAAACCACGTCCGTTTGAGCGATTACACGGTTGGCAAAGCCGCCGCCATTGCCGCACCCGAAGGCAAAACGCCTACCAGCGGCATCGGCAATGCCTTTGCCCTCGCCAACAAACCGCCTTTTGACGGTCAAGCCGATATGCCGACCGCCGCCGACTATCTTAAACTTGCCCGCAGCGGCCGCTATGTTGCCACCGATGCGGCACACGCCGAGCTGCTCTACGTCCGCAATAAAATTGCCCTGACCGCGCAAGAGCAAGCCCAACAAAAGGCCAAACCGTGAACCTGCGCCCAGCCTTACTTGCCGACTGCCCCACCCTTGCCGCCATCGACGCACAAGGCAATCCTTCGCCGTGGACGGCGCAGCAGTTTGAATCGGCGGTTCAATACCATCCCGACAGCGTTTGGCTCAGCCAGACAGACCACCAAATTACCGGCTTTATCGTGTGGCAAACCGTGTTTGACGAATCCGAACTGCACCTGATTGCCGTCGCGCCCGAATACCGCCGCCAAGGCATTGCATCCGCCCTGCTGCAACACTGGCAAAACACAGTGCAACAGCAAGGCTCAACCCGATTGCTGCTCGAAGTCCGCGCAAGCAATGAAACCGCGCAACAGCTCTACCGCAAACACGGCTTCCAAACCTGCGGCCGCCGCAAAAACTACTACGCCCTGCCCGACGGTGGCAGCGAAGATGCCGTATTGATGGAGAAATCATGTTAAGCAGCCGCTACCTGCACCTGCACGAAGCCTTGGGCTTGGGCCCGATGTGGCTGAACCGAAACGCCAAAATCATCCATGCCGCGCCTCAAGCCGCAGCCGCACCTGTCTGCCCCAAAACCATTGCCGCCGATACCGCGCAAGCCGTGCGCACTTTATCCGCAAGTGCCCATCAGGCACGCACCGCCGCCATTGCCACTGCGCAAACGGCCAAACCGGCTGTCCGCGTTCCCGAAGCGGCGCCCAAAGCCATGGCCGAAACACCGGCAAAAACAGAAAAAGCCGCGCATTCAGACAATCTGCCCCGTCTTGACGTAACCATCAGGCCGTCTGAAATCATGGTGGTCAGCATTTGCCCGTCCACCGAAGACAGCCTGCACGGTACGCTGTTTAGCGGAGACGTCGGCACGCTTCTCGACAACATCCTCGCCGCCATCGGCCTCAAGCCCGAGCAGGCGCACAAAACCGCATGGGTCAAAACCGCGCCCGTGTTCACCGCCCTGCCCGATGCCGAACACATCCGCGCCGAGCTTGCCGAAATGCAAAACGAGCTGACCGCCTCGCAAGCGCGCGCAGTCTTGTTCCTCGGCAAAATCTTCGACAGCCCCGACATGATCGGACTGATGAACGAATTGTGCGCAGAGCGGCCGCATTTCGTCATTCCCCACCCCGCCCGCCTGCTGATGCAGCCGCAACTTAAAGCGCAAGCATGGCAAATCTTAAAGCCATTGAAACAGCTTTTGGCCAAGGCCGTCTGAACATTCTGTTTAACCTGAAATCAGGTTTTCCACCAATAAAAAAGGGCGTGTTCGACACGCCCTAATGTTTTTCAATATTCCGCCGAATGCCAGAAAGGCTGACCCACCGTCGGCGTACTGGCGCGCGCTTTCTCACGCGCTTCCACAGGTTCCGCCTCATAAGCCAGACGGCCCGACTCGACCGCAAGCGCAAAAGCGCGTGCCATATTGACCGGATCGCCACTGCGGGAAACGGCGGTATTCAGCAACACGCCGTCAAAGCCCCATTCCATCACTTGCGCCGCCTGCGAAGGCAAACCCAAGCCTGCGTCGATAATCAGCGGCGTGTCGGGCAGGCGTTCGCGCAAGACTTTCAGCGCATAAGCATGAACCGCGCCCAAACCCGTGCCAATCGGCGCCGCCCACGGCATCAGTGCCTGACAGCCTGCATCAAGCAGTCGGCGGCAGGCAATCAGGTCTTCAGTGCAATACGGCAGCACTTTGAAGCCGTCTTTAATTAGAATTTCCGCCGCTTCGACAAGCTGGAACACATCCGGCTGCAAGGTGTCATCATCGCCGATAAGTTCGAGCTTAATCCAATCGGTATCAAACACTTCACGCGCCATTTGCGCAGTGGTCACGGCTTCCTGCACGCTTTGACAGCCTGCGGTATTGGGCAACACAGGCACACCCATTTCTTCCAACAACGACCAAAAACCCTGCCCGTGCGCTTCGCCGCCGCTGCCGGCGCGGCGCAATGAAACGGTAATCATCGCCGGTTGCGCGATTTGGACAGACTGCTTGAGGATTTCCGGCGTCGGATAAGCAGCCGTACCGAGCAGCAGCCGTGAAGGGAAAGTTTCTCCATATAGGGTAAACATGATGGATTCCTTTGTATTGTTTTTTAGATTTTAAGCATAAGGCAATCGGGCAACCCTGCCCGATATTCAAACAGGCAAAAGTCGGGCGCAAATACCCGACCTGTTGATTGCAAACCGCCTAGCCGCCGACTACCGGCCGCACGATATCGACTTTGTCGTTTTCGTTCAAAACCGTTTCCGCATACGCGCCTTTGGCGACAAATCCAGTATTCACGGCGACGGCAAAAGGCTTTTGCGGCACGGTTTGGGCAATAAGGTCGGCAACGGTTGTGCCGTTTAATGTGATGGTTTCATTGTTCAATATAATCTTCATGATGTTTGCTCCTCTTGTCAGACTTCTTATTTTCAGACGGCCTTATTCATTCCACAAAGCCTGAAACGCTTTAACCACCGCTTCGGGATTTTCCGCTTCGGTCACGGCGCGGACGACGGCGAGCGAGGAAACGCCAGTTGCCAATACCTCTTCAGCATTGTTCAAATCGATGCCGCCGATGGCGACGACGGGCGTGCCGCGGGCCTGTTTCACATATTCGCGCAGTTTCTCCAAGCCTTGCGGGGCGGTGGGCATTTGTTTGGTCGTGGTCGGGAAAATCGCGCCGCTGGCAACGTAGCTGGGGTGTACAGACAAAGCGCGGTCGAGTTCGGCGACGGAGTGCGTACTCAAACCCAAGCGCAAACCGGCAGCTTCAATCGCGGCGAGGTCGGCGGTGTCCATATCTTCCTGCCCGAGATGTACACCGTATGCACCTGCGGCAATCGCTTCGCGCCAGTGGTCGTTGATGAAAAGCTGGGTCGCGCTGTTTTGACAGGCTGCGACGCAACGTTCGATTTCGCGTTTCAACTCGTCGCCATGCAAGGTTTTACAACGCAGTTGCACCGTGTCGGCACCTGCTTTGACCATGCGCTCCACCCAATCGGCGGTGGGAACGACGGCGTAGAATTTGAGCGGGGATTTTAGGGGCGGGAAGGTCATGGGGTGTCCTTTTTCATTTCTTACGGAGCAATAAAGGTTGTCTAAAAACATCGAGTATTCGCATTCATGCCGTAGAGCAGAAGAGGGGCGATACTTGATGGGAAGCTTTCGCTTTTATAACCAACGGCGGACGCGCCGACAATAAGACTCGTACTCTGCGCCGAATTTCTGCGCCAAAACACGTTCTTCGGGCATGATTTGAAACCACGTCATATAGGCAACAAATGCAGCCAAAAACAACCACGGCAGCGGGTGCGCCAAATAGCCCGCCCAGGCGACCAGCCAGCAGCCCAGACCCGCATACATCGGATTGCGACTGAAACGGTACACGCCGTCTGAAACGAAGTGTTCGGTTTGTTCGGGGTTTAGCGGGCTGACGGTCGTGCGCAAACGGCGAAACGCCCACACACCTAATACGCTCAACAGAGTCCCAAACACCATGAAAACAACCGACAGCAATATAGGAAAGCGCGGCAATATGTCGGCTAACGCCGACACTTGGGTAGAGATGTACATCAACAACGCACAAATAAAACATATCGCCGGCGGCGGAATTTTGGTTTCTAAATTCATATTGTTACCTTTATAAAACTGATAGCGCGACGTTTTCAGACGAACTAAAGCTTATTTTACCTAAAACTTATTTTTCAATATACGCCAAACCGCTTTCTTCATCACGTTCGGGCGCGTCTTTTCCGTCAAACAGTGCCACTGCCAATCTGACGGCGGCGGCGGTTACGGCGGGAGAAATCATGAAACCGTGGCTGAAACAGCCGAAAATCTGTGTTTAGGTTTCGGCTGTTGGGGGGAAGGGCTTTTTTGCAAAGGTCTCGGCCTTTTAAACGGTTTGAAAAAGGACGTGTCGAACACGTCCTTTTTTCCTATTACAACAGGAATATGGTTGCCAATCCCAAGAAAATCAGGAAGCCGCCGGAGTCGGTGACCGCGGTAATCAGCACCGAGCTGCCCAATGCTGGGTCGCGTCCGGCTTTGTCCATCATAACGGGGATAAGGACGCCGACGGTCGCGGCAAGCAAAAGGTTCAAAGTCATCGCGGCCACCATGACCAAACCGATGCCGATGTTGCCGTAGAGCAGCCATGAAATCACACCCATTACCGTGCCCCAAATAATGCCGTTGACGAGGGCGACGCCGACTTCTTTTTTCAACAGGCGGCCTGCCTGTGTGCCGGTCATTTGCCCCATTGCCATGGCGCGGACGATCATGGTGATGGTTTGGTTGCCGGAGTTGCCGCCGATGCCGGCGACGATGGGCATCAGCGCAGCCAGTGCGACGATTTTCTCGATACTGCCTTCAAATGCGCCAATTACGCGGCTGGCGATAAAGGCGGTACACAGGTTGATGGCAAGCCACATCCAGCGGTTTTTCACCGAGTCCCAAATCGGGGCGAACAAGTCCTCTTCTTCTTGCAAACCGGCCATGTTAAACATGTCGGCTTCGGATTCTTCACGGATCACGTCCACCATTTCGTCAATGGTGATCCTGCCGATCAGCTTTTTGTTTTCATCGACAACCGGCGCGGTGACCAAGTCATAACGTTCAAACGCCTGTGCCGCTTCTTCCACGTCGTCTTCGGGACGGAAGCGCACGACATCGGTGGCCATCACGTCCGCCACCATGTCTTCGGGGTCGGCGACCAAGAGTTTGCGGATGGGCAGCACGCCTTGCAACACGTCGTTTTCATCAACCACGAAAATCTTGTCGGTATGGTCGGGCAGGCTGTCGAAACGGCGCAAGTAGCGCAACACGACTTCACACGCCACATCGGCGCGGATGCTGACCAATTCAAAGTCCATAATCGCGCCGACTTGGTTATCTTCGTAAGACATCGCCGCTTTGACCTGCTCGCGTTCTTCTTCATCACGCGTTTGCAGCGCTTCGTACACCACTTGGTGCGGCAGGTCGTCTGCCAGTTCTGCCAATTCGTCTGCGTCCAAATCATCGACGGCGGCCAACAGCTCGTCTTTGTCCATGGACTCGATCAGCGTTTCGCGTACGGCGTCGGATACTTCCAGCAAGACTTCGCCGTCGTCTTCAGGGGCGACCAAAAGCCAAACGATGTTACGCTCGCGCGGCGGCAGGGATTCCAAGACGGCAGCCACGTCGGCAGGGTGCAACTCGGCCAAGAGGACGGTCAGCTCGGTGAACTTGTCGCGCAGGCTTTCGTCTTCAATCGGCACGCCTGCTTCGATTTGTTCAAAGGACGGCTCGAGGATTTCGCATAAGGCGTGGATGCGGTCGATATCGTCAGAGATGCGATCGTCAGAAATGCGGTCTTCTACCACATCATTGTCGGGGGTATGGTCGAGATTCGGAGGGGTTTGTTCGATGCTCATAAATGCTCCGCCCGCCGGACACGGGAAGGCATTTCGGCGGGATGATTATTGTTGTTGTGTATCAGATGGGAAGTTCAAAGGCGAACTGGGAAGGTCCATAATTCAAGCCTACTGAGAGGCACAGAGTTGTAAACGGTGCATATTCTACTCTTTTTTAGGCCGTTTTACCATTTTTAACGTAAAAGGCCGTCTGAAATTCAAGTTTCAGACGGCCTTTTCATTTGCTCAAACCTTATTCTTTAGGCAGGCGCAGGACGGAGACGATGAATCCGCCCCAAATGACGATCAATGCGACAAGCATCATAATAATGGCTGAAGTACTCATTATTCGTCTCCTTCACGTTCGTGTTCATGTTCGTCTTTGACGTTGAAGTTCTGACCATGTTTCCACGGCAAGAAAGACAGTAGGACAGACAATACCAAGAGAGCACCCACCATGCCCCAACCAAAGATATTGAGGAAGCTGTCAGGATAGCCGCTGTAATTCTCTTTTAAGAGGCCGGCGGTATCTTGATACAGCATATAACCAAGCATAGCGACGGTAACCACCACGCTGGCAGTCCACACTTTACCGACACGGATGGAAGACAGCGCGTTCAAGTGGTTGCGCAGTTCCGGCAGCTTGTGCAACAGGACAATCGCCAAAACATAAACAAAACCGGAAGCCACAATGCCGTAGGTATTGATGAATTTGTCCAATACGTCCAACACAGGCAGGCCGGTGGTCGTACCGAACAGTAAGGTAGAAATAATCGCCATTGGCACGCCTGCAATCAACGTTGCGCTGACACGGCCGATGTTCATTTTGTCTTGAATCGCGGCCACAATCACTTCAACGATGGAAATCATGGAAGTTAGACCGGCAAACACCAGCGAGCCAAAGAACAACACGCCGATCAACGCGCCCATAGGGGCTTGGTTGATGATGGTCGGGAACGCGATAAACGCCAAGCCGATACCGCTGGACGCCACTTCGCTGACTTCTTTGCCTGCAGCTTGAGCCATAAAGCCCAATGCGGCAAATACGCCGATACCTGCGAGCAACTCGAAGCTGCTGTTGGCAAAGCCGACAACCAAGCCTGTGCCACCCAAGTCGGTTTTTTTCTTCAGGTAAGAAGAATAAGTAATCATGATGCCGAAGCAGATGGAGAGCGAGAAGAAAATTTGGCCGTATGCGGCTACCCAGACTTTCGGATCCGCCAAACGGCTCCAGTCAGGCGTAAACAAAGCGTCCAAACCTTTTGCCGCACCCGGCAGGGTCAGGGCGATGCCCACCATGATGACAAACATCACCACCAACAAAGGCATGAAGAATGTGGATGAACCGGCCACACCTTTTTGCACGCCCAAAGCCATAATCGCCAGCGTAAACACCCAAACGGCAATCAGCGGACCAGCCACTTTGCCGACAAAGTCCAAGCCCAAGTCTTTGGCATCGGCCATTTGTAGGAAGTCTTTAAAGAAGAATGCCTGCGGATCCGCACCCCATGCAGAAGTGAACGAATAATAGGCATAGCTTGCCGCCCAGCCGACAATCACGGCGTAGTAGATACAGATGATGACGTTGGTCAGGAAGTTCCACCAACCCATCGGCTCAAACAAACGGCCGAGGCGGCGGAAGGCCAGAGGAGGCGAGCCGCGGTAACGGTGGCCGATGGCGTAGTCGAGCAGCAACAGCGGAATACCCGCCGTCAACAGCGCAACCAAATAAGGGAGGACGAAAGCACCGCCGCCGTTGTCGAAAGCGATGTAAGGGAATCGCCAAATGTTGCCTAAGCCCACGGCCGAGCCGATGGCAGCAAACATAAAGGCGCGGCGACTGCTAAACGTCGCGCGTTCGCTGGATTGAGAATTTGACACGATGAACCTCTTAAAAGTCGAGTGTCGCCAAGGCCATTCAGCCTTGCGCGTATATATTTAGGAATCAGGCCGGACAAGCCGGTCGGTTAAAGTAGATATTCGGACAAGGATAATATCCGGTATAGAGAATGCACCGCTTATGACCATGCAAACATAATCTGACCTTATCGTAAAAAAATTTAACACTGTTGACAAGTCATAATTAAATTAAAATCACAAGCAAAATCTTCATACACTACGACTAAAAACTTCATACACTTATTTATATAACACCCAAACACAGCATAAAACCCCCGTTTCCCCCTCCCCTCCTCCGACAATTTTCCCTTTGCTAAAAACCGCCCTCCCCTTATTCAATAAGGAAAAGCAAGAATCCAAGGCATTTAAATTCCACGTCATCAAAAATGTTCAGACGGCCTTTTACTTTTGCTCGATTAAACCCGGGCCGTCTGAAAATTACACTGTTGTATGTTGTAATCAAAAGCCACACTCAAATTCTGTTTAATATAAACAAAAACAATCCGCCTTTTCCCATTTCCTTCATTACCATGATTTAAAACGAGCATAAAACACCAAAAACAGAATTAATAAAAAATAAAATTTCAAAAAATATAAAATAACATTAAATTTAAACCTGTATTTCTACTCTAATCATCCACAATCAAAAATAATCGAATCAAAAAATTTCAATAAAACATTAATTACACAGCACTACATTTTTGCTATAATTGCCGCCATTCAATCCACAACCCAAACCCAAAAGAAGAGGAAAAGCCATGGGTATCAAAGTTGCCATCAACGGTTACGGCCGCATCGGCCGCCAAGTAGTGCGCGCTATTTTTGACTACAAACTGCAAGACCAACTCGACATCGTTGCCATCAACGCCAGCGGCAGCATCGAGACCAATGCTCACCTGACCAAATTCGACACTGTTCACGGCCGCTTCAACTCTGAAGTTTCCCACGATGAGAAACACCTCATCATCGACGGTAAAAAAATCCCTTACTTCTCTACCCGCAACCCAGCCGAATTGCCATGGGGTGAATTGGGCGTTGACCTGGTCATGGAATGTACCGGCGCGTTCACCAGCAAAGAGAAGGCCAAAATCCACTTGGAAAGCGGCGCGAAAAAAGTGCTGATTTCCGCTCCCGGCGGCGATGACGTTGATGCAACCATCGTTTACGGCGTAAACGACGACGTGATTACCGGCGACATGACCGTTATCTCCAACGCGTCTTGTACCACCAACTGCCTGGCACCCGTGGCCAAAGTGTTGAACGAAAACATCGGCATCGTAAACGGCGTGATGACCACTATCCACGCACTGACCAACGACCAAACCGTCACCGACGTACGCCACAAAGACCTGCGCCGTGCGCGTAGCGGCGTGGAAAACATGATTCCGACCAAAACCGGCGCGGCAAAAGCCGTCGGCTTGGTATTGCCTGCCCTCAAAGGCAAACTCGACGGCCTCGCCATCCGCGTACCGACCGTCAACGTTTCCCTTGTTGACCTGAGCTTCCAAGCAAGCCGCGAGACTTCTGTCGAAGAAATCAATGCGCTGATGAAAGCCGCTTCCGAAGAAGGCCGTCTGAAAGGCGTTTTGGGTTACAACACCCTGCCGCTGGTTTCTATGGACTTCAACCACACCACCCAAGCCAGCACATTCGACTCTACGCTGACCAAAGTAACCGAAGGCAAAATGGTTAAAGTGTTTGCATGGTACGACAACGAGTGGGGCTTCAGCTGCCAAATGCTGAACACCGCGCGCCGTATGTTCGGTTTGGAAGTACGTCCGTTCTAATCGGCTTCCAACACAAAGGCCGTCTGAAACATCTTTTCAGACGGCCTTTTGTATTTCCTTTAAAATATCGCATTCCCATTTATTTTCAGACGGCCTCTTCATGTTTTCCAACGAATCCGCCCCCAATCTGCTGCAAGGCTTAAACCCCGAACAACTCTCCGCCGTAACCTGGCCGCCACAATCCGCCCTTGTGCTGGCAGGCGCGGGCAGCGGCAAAACGCGCGTGCTGACCACGCGCATCGCGTGGCTTTTGCAAACCGGTCAGGCAAGCGTACACAGCATTATGGCGGTAACGTTTACCAACAAAGCCGCCAAAGAGATGCAAACCCGACTCGGCGCGATGATTCCCATCAACGTCCGCGCCATGTGGCTCGGCACGTTCCACGGTCTCTGCCACCGCTTTTTGCGCCTGCACCACCGCGATGCCGGTTTGCCGTCCTCCTTTCAAATCCTCGACAGCGGAGACCAGCTTTCCCTTATCAAACGCCTGCTCAAAAGCCTCAACATCGCCGAAGAAATCATCGCGCCGCGTTCTCTGCAAGGCTTTATCAATGCGCAAAAAGAATCCGGTTTGCGCGCTTCCGTGTTGAGCGCGCCCGACCCGCACACAAGCCGCATGATTGAATGCTACGCCGAATACGACAAAATCTGCCAACGCGAAGGCGTGGTCGATTTCGCCGAACTCATGCTCCGCAGCTACGAAATGCTGCAAAGCAACGAAATCCTGCGCCAACACTACCAAAACCGCTTCAATCACATTCTCGTTGACGAGTTCCAAGACACCAACAAGCTGCAATACGCCTGGCTGAAACTGATTGCCGGCAACAACGCCGCCGTTTTCGCCGTCGGCGACGACGACCAAAGCATCTACCGCTTCCGCGGCGCAAACGTCGGCAACATGACCGCGCTGATGGAAGAATTCCACATCGACGCGCCCGTCAAACTCGAACAAAACTACCGCTCCGTTGGCAACATCCTCGCCGCCGCCAACGCCGTCATCGAAAACAACGACGAACGCCTCGGCAAAAACCTGCGCACCGACGCCGAAGCAGGCGACAAAATCCGCTACTACTCCGCCTTTACCGACCTCGAAGAAGCCCAATTCATCGTGGACGAAACCAAAGCCCTCGAACGCGAAGGCTGGGATTTGGACGAAATCGCCGTCCTCTACCGCAGCAACGCCCAATCCCGCGTCATCGAACAAAGCCTGTTCCGCAGCGGCATTCCCTACAAAATCTACGGCGGCCTGCGCTTTTACGAACGCCAAGAAATCAAACACGCCCTCGCCTACCTGCGCCTCGCCGTCAATCCCGACGACGACAACGCCCTCTTGCGCGTGATTAACTTCCCACCGCGCGGCATCGGCGCACGCACCATTGAAAACCTTCAGACGGCTTCAAACGAACAAGGCATCACCCTCTGGCAGGCAGCCTGCAATGCCGGCGCAAAAGCCACCAAAATCGCCGCCTTCGTCCACCTGATTGAAGCCCTGCGCAACCAAGTCGGACAAATGCCCCTGTCCGAAATCATTGTCGGCATCCTCAAAGACAGCGGCCTGACCGAACACTACCGAACCCAAAAAGGCGACAACCAAGACCGCCTCGACAACCTCGACGAACTCGTCAACGCCGCCATCGAGTTCAAACCCGAAGACAGCAACTTTGAAACCCTGCCCGACAACATTTCAGACGACCCCGCCTTCCCCATCCTCGCCTTCCTCAGCAACGCCGCCCTCGAATCCGGCGAAAACCAAGCAGGCGCGGGCGAAAAAGCCGTTCAACTGATGACCGTCCACGCCGCCAAAGGCTTGGAATTCAACGCCGTCTTCCTCACCGGCATGGAAGAAGGCAGGTTCCCCAGCGAAATGAGCCTCGCCGAACGCGGCGGCCTCGAAGAAGAACGCCGCCTCATGTACGTCGCCATCACCCGCGCCCGCAAACGCCTCTACATCACCATGGCGCAACAAAGAATGCTGCACGGACAAACCCAATTCGGCATCGTCTCCCGCTTCGTCGAAGAAATCCCGCCCGAAGTATTGCACTACCTATCCATCAAAAAACCCGCCTACGACAGCTACGGCAGCCCGCGCCAAACCGCTGCGCCCAAAGACAAAATCATCGACGACTACAAACAGCCACAAACCTACGCAGGCTTCCGCATCGGACAAAACATCCGCCACGCCAAATTCGGCACCGGCGTCATCATCGATGCCGTGAACAAAGGCGAATCCGCCCGACTGACCATCAACTTCGGCAAACAGGGCGTGAAAGAGCTGGATACCAAGTTTGCGAAATTGGAAGAGATGTAGAAATTAGAAAGCTTAGAATGATAAAGGCCGTCTGAAAATATTCGTTATTATTCTTACATAAATGCATTAGAAACTTAGCACATCGTAGTTAATTGAATAAATAATTGGATTCTTTATTTAAATGAAGAAAATTGAATCAGTAGAAATAGAAAGGGAAAAAAATGGGATTTTTTAGTGAATTGCATGATGATTTGATGCAGGTTGAGCATAAAATTGCTCTAATAGATAAGTCAAAACTGTCAGAACAAGAGCACGAACAGTATGAGTTGATTTCGACAGTAGTTTTGTCCATGATTCAGAATCCTGTGTTATGGGAAGACGGTTGTTTATTCAATATACGATACATAGGTGATAATTTTAAAAGCCAAATTCAAAGTTTACAGAACAATATTTCGAAGAAAGAACTTATAAACATCCATGATTCCATGGTTAGGTTTTTAGTTGAACTTGATTTGAGCTATGGACCAGGAGGGCTCAATTTTTTGAGGATTGATTCATTAGGAAAAGTAATAATACCTTTAAAGGAAAAAATATATTACTCTCGAAGTGAATATGCAAATCAGATTAACTATGCTTTTTACAAAATGCCAATAGATATACTGTGTTCTTATATGGGCAACAAGGGCTTTAAGACATTTTTTGAATTTGATGAAAAAAAGGAAGCTATAGAAAAATCAATTTCAAAATATCAGGATGAAGTCAATAAAAAAATAGTTAAAGTTCAGGAAAAAATAGTAGAAGTAAATGCGCTTGAAGAAAAATTGGAAAAATACAAAACAGCTTTCAACTTTGTCGGCTTGTCCCAAGGCTTTGAAAATCTATTGAAACAAAAAAACGAAGCCAAAACAAAAACTTTCCGGTTGTTGAGTAGTTTAGCAATAGTTACAATTCTACCTTTATGCTTCAGCTTCTACAAAAAATTTATGGCAGATGTAGATATTTCTTGGCAATCCATGTTGTCCGTTATTGGCTTGGAATTTATTTTAATCTATTTCTTTAGAGTGGTTTTAAACCATTACCATTCGTTACAGACCCAAATCATGCAGTTGGAACTGCGGCAGTCATTGTGCCAATTTATCCAAAACTATGCCGATTATGCGAAAAAAATCAAAACTGATGATAAAGACGCGTTGGAAAAATTTGAAAATCTGATTTTCAGCAGTATTTTATCTAATCCTGATAAAGTGCCGGGTACATTCGACGGCGTGGAAGGATTAACGTCTTTACTGAAAGAATTGAAGAAATAAAATTAATTAAAGGCCGTCTGAAAACTAAATGGGTTTTCAGACGGCCTAAAATCTTTATTGTCTTACGTTCCAAATCATGTATTAGATAAAACTTGCAGTCCCATGGATTAGATTCTCAACCGATATTCTGGGGACAATCAGGCAAATAAAAGTCGTTAACTGCTCAATACATCGCCCTTCTTCGTCAACACATATTGATAAACTTCTTCTACCGTAGCCTCGTCATAGCTTTTACCAAAGCGTTTTTTGTAGCCCAGTTCGTATAGTTTCACATGATGCCCTTCCGGGATTTCAACGCCCACATTTTCCAAACACGATTTGGCGCAATGCAGATGACAGCCGTCAATAACCAACATCGGCCGTCCGGACTGAGCTTTGCGCACCAACGGCGCGACTTTGCCGCCCACGCCGGAAATGCACGACATTTCAAATTCTCCGGCATGGTCGAGCGCCACGGCTGTGTTGTTGGCCAGCTGCGCCACATCGGAACATCCGGAACAAGAATAAATTAAGGGAAGCTCATTGCGGTTAGGCATTTTCTATTTCCTTCGGTAGCGGTTTTTATCTTTATGTGTCCGCCCATGGTCAGTCTGTCAGGCGCATCATGCGTGGTATGTGGATATTCGGGTTGCACCCGTTTTCTTTTTTCAGACGGCCTACGGCTTATCCATTTATATATTAAAAGGCATCATAACTCAATACGATTAGACATTCTAGAACAAAGCAGATGCTACCTTCTAAAAAAATAAAGGCCGTCTGAAAACAGATAACGCTGCTTTTTCAGACGGCCTTTTTATTTGAGATTAATGATTAGGCTTTAGGTTCGCCATCATTCTCTGCTTTAGGCGGAACGGGGGCAAACCAGCCGACCAGAAGCAGCAGCAGGCCGACGATGATGAAGGAGACGATGAGCGCGATACCGCCGCTGTTGGAAAGCTCGATCAAGAAGAGTTTGACGACTACGATGCCCATCAGCGTCGCGCCTGTCATCCAGTAGGAACGCTGTTTTAGAATCAGAAATATAGTCAGGAGCAGATTTTTTAACTGTACTCCATCGCATAAGTCTGAAAAGAAAAATCGCGACAGCTCTTAAAAAACAAGCGAGTAAAAAATCTATCTTATGTTACCAATTCTATTCATTTTTTTATTTTTGATACCATTACTATTTTTTACTTGCACCCATTGAAATGGTGGTTGCCGTTAAATCAAATTCTTAAAATCTAGTAATGCTGAATATAAAATCGTCTGAAAACCTTTAAAGGCTTTCAGACGACCTTGGATATGTTTTGAATTCAATCTACAACTACTTAATCAATACACGTTTATCTGCCAATCCTGTCAATCTTGAAAAATTTTCTTTTTGTTTCAATTCACTCCAAGAAAACTTATGCAATCGCTCCCACTTAAAGTCATCTTGCCGAGTTGAAATCAATACCCCTTCAAGCGCAACCAAGCCAAAGCCATCACACCCCAAACGCAAAGCATAAGACTTTGCCTGCAGGAAGGCATCTTTTAACTGTCTTTCATTAGCAATACGATATTTGGCTTCCCAAATAAATCGAGCATTCTCTTCTCCACGTCGATCATTTGCAAATAGGGCATAATCAGGAAAAACACGATCATTACGCCCCATTCTTAAAGTCATCTGCCTTAGCCAATCATCTTCATCAAAACCTAATTGTTTCAATAATGGTTCAAGTAAAGTAATTTCTACATCCCGTTCATTACTTAAATTGCCAAAATCAGGCTCGTCTAAAAATGGTAATTTTGGCAGTATAGAAACATCAAAGTTTTTAGATTTTAAAATCTCTATGATTGCATTGTATTCATCTGATGTACATTCCCTTCCATTCACTCCTTGCATATTGGCTTTAACCAAACCTTTTTCTTTCCAAACTGGATTATTTTTCAATTCAGATAAATGAATCGTCGGAATGACTATGGGAAAGCCTACCCAAACTCGTTCAGGATAGTAACTAAATGGATCATAGTAGGTAGGAGATACCGCACGGAAGATAGCTGTCAATCCACTATATGGGGACAAACTATACAATAAAATAATATCCCCTATTTTTGTTTGCGGATTTCCCTGCCAAAAAGTTTGATATTTTTCTCCATTCTTCCTTAATAGATCCGTATCCTCTTTGGTTCCTCCGCTGATATAAATATTGATCGCATCAGGCAATTCATCGGTATTGATAAATTCAGGTAGAGTTTTTAACGAAAAATCATATAGAAAACAATTTAATTCTATATAGTCTAATGAATATTTTTTCCGAAATTCGTAAATATCTCGGCATAAATTTCCATAGTAAAAGAAACGATCACGGTATTTTTGTTTACTTGGCAGTATTGGCAAAGGTATATCAAATGACTGGAAAACTCTTTCCAACAAGAAAAACCGGTTAGTAAAAAAGTACGGAATATAATGTTCAGGGTCTTTTAGATACAAAAAAAATGAAATTCCATCTAACCATGCCAATTTGTTCCTACATTCCTTTTTATCACTTTCAGCAAGAAAAGAATCAACAAATCCTTCAAACTTTTCAATTGCCTGCTCAATATTCTCAGCACGTTCCCAATCTGAAAAATTTTCTAATAGGTTTTGTATAAAGACAAAAGTTTCTATCCAATAACCTTCACTTTCCTGTGTATATCCTTGCTGAAATAAGTAAGAGTATATTTCCTTCCATTTTTCTTCTTTTACCCATACAGATAAATTCTCAAAAAAGTTTTTAGCTTCTCTTGCTGAATCAGTTTGCAGATAACAATCAAAAATATAGCGATTAAAATACATACTACTTCCTCAATGTGCCTCTTCCCAATTCATACCCACGCCCACTTCTGCCACCAGCGGCACGTTCAACATCCCTTCGTCCACTTTCGCCATAATCTGCGGCAATTTTTCTTTCACTAAATCCAGTTCGGCTTCGGGTACTTCCAACACCAATTCGTCATGCACCTGCATAATCAGTTTGCTTTGCATGAGGTCGCCTGAAAGCCAGTGGGATACGTCTATCATGGCGCGTTTGATGAGGTCGGACGCGGTGCCTTGCATGGGGGCGTTGATGGCGGCGCGTTCGGCTCCGGCGCGGGCGTTGACGTTTTTGTTGTGGATGTCGGGCAGGTAGAGGCGGCGGCCGAACAGGGTTTCAACGAAGCCTTGTGCGGCGGCTTGTTCTTTGGTGCGCTGCATGTATTCGGCGACGCCGGGGTAGCGGGCAAAGTAGCGGTCGATAAAGTTTTTAGCGGAGATGTTGTCAATGCCCAATGATTTGGCGAGGCCGTATTGACCCATGCCGTAAATGAGGCCGAAGTTGATGGTTTTGGCGTAGCGGCGCTGTTCGGACGAGACGTTTTCGGGGGCGATGCCGAATACTTCGGCGGCGGTGCGGCGGTGTACGTCTTCGCCGTTTTGGAACGCGGCGATGAGGGTTTTGTCGCCGGAGAGGTGCGCCATGATGCGCAGCTCGATTTGGGAATAGTCGGCGGAAACAATGACGCTGCCTTGCGGTGCAGTAAAGGCGCGGCGCACGCGGCGGCCTTCGGCGGTGCGGATGGGGATGTTTTGCAGGTTGGGGTTATTGCTGGCGAGGCGGCCGGTAATGGCGACGGCTTGGGCGTAGGTGGTATGCACGCGGCCGTCTTTGGGGGAAATCATTTCGGGCAGTTTGTCGGTGTAGGTGGATTTGAGTTTCGCCAAGCTGCGGTTTTGCAGGATGATTTTGGGCAGGGGGTAGTCGGGCGCGAGCTGTTCGAGCACGGCTTCGTTGGTGGAAATGCCGCCTTTGGCGGTTTTTTTCAGGCCTTTGGTGGGGATGCCCATTTTGTCGAACAGGATTTCTTGCAGCTGTTTGGGCGAGTTGAGGTTGAACGGCTGACCTGCGGCGGCGTAGGCTTCTTGTTCGAGCTTCATCAGCTCGGCGCCAAGTTCGGCACTTTGGCGGGCGAGTTCGGCTCGGTCGATTTGTACGCCGTTGCGCTCCATTTCAAACAATACCTGCGCGACGGGCAGCTCCATTTTTTCATACATTTCAAGCTGTTTGTCGTCCATTTGCGCGCGCAAGTGCGCTTCGAGGCGCAGGGCGAAATCGGCGTCTTGGGCGGCATATTCGGTCGCCTGCCCGATAGCAACATCAGCAAAACTGATTTGCTTCGCACCTTTGCCGCACAGCGATTCGTAGGTAATGGTTTCCAAGCCGAGCCAGCGTTCGGACAATTCGTCCAAGCCGTGTCCGAGATGGCTCTCGATGATGTAGGAAGCGAGCATAGAATCGCCGGCAATGCCGTTCAGGGCGATGTCGTAGTTGGCGAAAACGTGTTGGTCGTATTTGAGGTTTTGCCCGATTTTTTTCAGGGCGGGATTTTCCAAATGCGGTTTCAGACGACCTAATACGTCTTGCAAATCAAGCTGTTCGGGCGCGGCAGTCAGGCTGTGTCCTACAGGGATATAAACTGCTTCGCCTGCTTGGAACGCGATGCTGATGCCGACCAGCGAGGCGTTCATCGCGTCTAATGACGTGGTTTCCGTATCGATGCCGATGGTGTCCGCCTGCAACAGTTTGTCCAACAAGGCGGCAAACTGCGCTTCGGTGGTAACGGCTTGATAATCCAGTTTTTCAGGAGCTGGAGCAAGTTTGGGTTGTTTTTCCGGCTGTGTTTCCATCGCCAATGCGGCCTGTTCGCCGATATGCTCGCTGCCGAACAAATCTGTGTTTTGCGCTTCGTGCATACGGCTTTCCGCCTCTTTCAGCCAAGTGCGGAAGCCCCAGCGTTTGAAATCGACAACCAGCTGCGCCCATTTAGGCGTAGTACGGCGCAGGCTTTCGAGGCCGTCTGAAAGCTCGGAGTGCAAGTCCACATCGGTTTTAATCGTTACCAAATCATACGACAGCGGCAGTTGTTCCAAAGCGGCTTGCAGGTTTTCGCCCACTTTGCCTTTGACTTCGCCAGCGTGTTCCATCACACCGGCCAGCGAGCCATAAGCTTCCAACCACTTCACCGCGGTTTTCGGGCCGCATTTTTCCACGCCCGGCACGTTGTCCACCTTGTCGCCCATCAGCGCGAGATAATCGCGGATTTGGTCGGGACGCACGCCGAATTTTTCCTTCACGCCTTCAATGTCGAGCGTTTCGCCGCTCATCGTGTTCACCAGCGTCACACGCTCGTTCACCAACTGCGCCATGTCCTTATCGCCGGTGGATACCACCACGTTCCACCCTGCTTCGCTAGCCATCTTAGCCAAAGTGCCGATAACGTCGTCCGCTTCCACCTGCGGAATCACCAATACCGGCCAGCCCATCAGGCGCACCAAATCCGGCAAGGCTTCCGCCTGCGGGCGCAAATCGTCCGGCATCGGAGGACGCGTCGCCTTATAGTCGGGGAACATCTCGTGGCGAAAATTTTTGCCCTTCGCATCAAACACCACCGCGCAATAGTCGTGTACATAATCCGCCCTCAACCGGCGCAGCATGTTCAACACGCCATACATCGCCCCAGTCGGCGCACCGTCGGGCGCAGACAAATTCTGTCCCATAGCATGATAGGCGCGGTAAAGATAAGAAGAGCCGTCAACGAGAAGGAGTGTGGGTTTGTTGGACATGGAGAACCTGCTGTGTGTATGAAAATAATGTACGGATTATAAAGGAAAAGGCCGTCTGAAAACCGAAAATCAAGTTTCAGACGGCCTGATGTTTACATAAATATACGGTTTCAGGTATTGCGCCGCAGAATCCCATCTTGTATATTTGTATTCAAATGAATACAAACCAAATCAAACGAATATGAATGCAACGAACCGTATCCCAATTAGTGTGCGCATCACTCAAGAAGATGCTGATTTTATTGCCGAACTCAAAATCGAAGGTGCGAATACGCCGTCTGAAAAAATCCGCGAATTGCTCAAACTGGCTCGCTTGGCGCATACGCAAACACGCGATTACAGCTCCGCACTGACGGCGCAGGAGCAATTTTTCCAAGCGGCAAAACACGAAATCTTGCACGCTGAAAAACAGGCCGGAGTGCATTCGCATATCGTGGCGAGGTTGTTTGAACAGCTTCCCGACTTAGGTGCGACGCTCGCCGCCGACCTGCCCGAAGAAGCTGACCTCGACGATTTGAAAAAATACGAACGCGAACTGATGTGGCGCATCGTCCGCCTCACCGACAGCATCCTACAACTCGCCGTAACCGGCAAAGGCGCGGCATATGACGATACCGTGTTGCAACAGCTTGAAAATACTTTGAAACTGGCGAAGATTGTGCAGCAGGCAAATGAAGTTTAAGACTGCCGCCATACCAAATGAAACAAACACATTTTAGTGAAAGGAAAATCCAAATGAGCGAAACCCTATCCCGCCGAGTAGGCCGTCTGGTGAGCGGCGGTTTTCATGCCCTGATTGATGCGGCGGAAAACCTCGCGCCTGAAGCGGTCATGAACGAAAGCATCCGCGAAATTGAACGCGCAGTAGATGAAGTGCGTACTGAATTAGGCAAAGTGTTGGCGCAGAAACACCTTGCCGCCAAGAAAATGGCCGATGAAAGCAACCGCCACGAGGCCATCGATGCCAACCTGCAAACCGCCGTAAATGCTGGTCGCGATGATCTTGCCGAAGCGGGTATCGCCGAGCAGATGGACATCGAAGCGCGTCTGCCCATCTTGGAAAACACCATTGCCGACTGTGCCGCACAAGAAAAAGAGCTCGAAGGCTTTATCGCCGCCCTGCAGGCGAAAAAACGCGAGATGCAGCAGCAGTTGCAAGACTGGCATGCCGCACAGCAAAGCATGGGTACAGGCAAAACAGCCGGTGGCAACGGTAGCGACCTCAACCGCATTGCCCGTGATGCTGAAAAAAGCGGCAACGCTTTCGACCGCGTGATGGGTCGTCAGAACGCGGTACACAACAGCACCGATGCGGCGCAGTTGGCAAAGCTGAAAGAACTGGAAGACTTAAGCCGCAACAACCGCATTGCCGAAAGATTGGCGGCATTGAAAGCAGGGAAATAAGATGAATTTTGTTAATAAGATTTATGAGCTTGCTGAGCAGATTGCTTACCGCCATAAGATGTTGAATCACCATGCTGCATGGTTGCTGTTATCAACTATCGCGGTTTGGTCTCTTAGTGATAATCACCCCATACCCGCAATAGTTGCTGCTATTTTAATTATGGGATTCTATGCTGTTATTATTATGAATGACATGAAGACAAAATATGGAGACAAATTAATTGCAGATGGACGGAAAGTTTCTATTGAAAAAGCCATAAAATTGTTAAAAACCGAAATCTTGGAAAAATGTGACAACCAAGAGCAGCAAAAACTCTTAGATTTATTGGAGAAGAAATGCCTAACTCAAATACAGTTTAAAAACTTCTTCAAGCACCGTTTATTTTGGATTGCATATATCTTTTGGGTGTGGATGCTTTTAGATTTACTTATATTAAATAGATAAAATCCAAACAAACCCCACCAACATTAAAAATGTATTATTCCAAATACAACTCCAATAAAGAAAAAATTAAAAAGAATAAGGAAATGCAATATGTGGAATCTAATCAACGCCCCCGAAACTGAAATCTTCGGCATTGCCATTGCGCTGATGGTTTTGCTCGGTGTGTTTGAAATCATTTCCATGCTGGCAGGCGGTATCAGCGACTGGTTGGACAACCTGTTGCCCGACAGCCTGACCGAAACTGCGCACGCCGAGGTCGGATTGGATGTGGCGGACGCAGGCATATTCGTGCGTTTCCTGAGCTGGCTGTATGTCGGACGTATCCCGGTGTTGATGTTGATGGTGGTGTTTCTTGCCGTATACGGATTGACGGGTTATCTGTTTCAGACGGCCTTTGCCACTGTATTCGGCAGTTATCTGAATGGCACGCTGGCAGCAGTCATCGTTTGGTTTCTTTCCCTGCCCTTGGTGCGCGTAACGGCTAGCGGTTTGTACAAAATTATGCCGAAAGATGAAACCACTGCCGTTTCGCAGGAAAGTTTAATCGGCCGCCTCGGCACAGTGGTGTTGGGCGAAGCTCGGGTAGGCAATGCAGCGCAGGTGCGCGTGAAAGATGCTTACGGCCAACAGCATTATGTGATGGTAGAGCCTGACTCTGATGATGTATTGAAACAAGGCGATGCGGTATTGCTGGTGTCGTTGGACGGAAATACATTTAAGGCGATTTTAAATCCAAGCGGCAGCTTGGTGGATTGAAGCCGTCTGAAACCGCTGATTCATCGATACGGGAAAAATAGATACTTTACCGCCCTATCCTCACCATCTGGAAATTTGAAATAACAATTAGAAAAACAACCATCCTATTATTTCAACCCATATTTTTAACCCTTTCAGACGGCCTCTTTCCCTCAAAGCCTTCTGAATCCACCGCCCTCAAAGGCATATTAACAAGAAGAAAGGAAAAACCATGAACTTGGTCTCCATCGGCACCATCGCCGGCGTCATACTCGTCGCGCTAATTGTACTCGGCCTCATCCTGACCCGTCTGTACCGCCGCGCCAGCAAAGAAGTCTCATTTGTCCGTACCGGTTTTGGTGGCGAAAAAGTCATCATGAACGGCGGTGCGATGGTGCTGCCCGTGTTGCACGAAATCATCCCCGTCAACATGAATACACTGCGCCTTGAAGTACGTCGCGCTGCCCAACAAGCATTGATTACCCGCGACCGTATGCGCGTTGACGTGATGGCTGAATTTTACGTCCGTGTCAAACCCAGCGCCGAGAGCATTGCGACCGCCGCACAAACGCTGGGTATGAAAACCATGTCTCCCGACGAGCTGAAAGACCTCGTCGAAGGTAAATTCGTTGATGCCCTGCGTGCTGTTGCCGCCGAAATGGCGATGGAAGAGCTGCATGAGAAACGTGTTGATTTCGTTCAGAAAGTGCAACAAGTCGTGAGCGAAGACTTGTTCAAAAACGGCCTTGAACTTGAAACCGTTTCCCTGACCGGCCTCGACCAAACCAGCTTTGAGTTCTTCAACCCGCAAAATGCGTTTGACGCGGAAGGTTTGACCAAACTGACCGAAACCATCGAAGGCCGCCGCAAAAAACGCAACGAAATCGAACAAGATACCGACTTGGCGATTAAAACCAAAAACCTCGAAGCCGAGCAGCAACGCCTGAAAATCTCGCGCGAAGAAGAATACGCCAAACTCGAACAAGAGCGTGAGATTGCCGTCCGCCGCGCCGAACAAGAAGCCAGCATTGCCGAACAAGAATCTCAGAAAAAACGCGAGGCGGAAGAAGCGAAAATTGCCGCTGAACGCGAAGTGGATTTGAAACGCATTGCCGCCGAACGCGACATTAAAAACGAAGACATCCGCAAAGCCCAAGCCGTCGAGCAGGCAGAGGTTGAACGCCGCAAAGCCATCGAGTTGGCCGAACAAGACCGCGCCATCGCCGTTGCCGAGAAATCGCGTGCCGAATCCGAAGCCAAGGCCGAAGCCGACAAAGCACGCGCCGCCGCCGTTCGCGAAGAAGAGAGCGTGATTACCGTACGCGAAACCGAACGCGCCGAACGTGCCAAAGCCGTCGAACTGATTGCCGCCGAAGAAGCCGCGCAAAAAGACGCTATTTCGCTCACCGTCGCCGCTGAAGCTGAAAAACAAGCTGCACAAGACCGAGCTGAAGCCGTGCGTATCGCCGCCGAAGCCGAAGCCGAGAAACAACGCCTGCAAGCCAAAGGTGAAGCCGATGCCAAAATCTTGTTGGCGCAAGCGCAAGAGCAACAATATAAAGTTGATGCCGAAGGTACCCGCGCCGTCAACGAAGCCGCTAACGTGCTGAGCGTTGAGCAGGTTGAAATGCAAGTCCGCCTTGCCCTCTTGAAACACCTGCCCGACATCATCCGCGAATCCGTCCGCCCAATGGAAAAAATCGAAGACATCAAGATTTTGCAAGTCAATGGTCTGGGTGGCTTTGCCGGTGGTGCAAACGGCGCGGAAGACGCTTCAGACGGCCAAACCACACAAGCCAGCCTTGCAGACCAAATGGTCAACAGCGCCCTGCGCTACCGCAGCCAAGCTCCGTTGGTTGACGGTCTCTTGAAAGAGTTGGGACTGAATGGTGGCGACATCAACGGTCTGACCCAGGGACTGGATAAAACCATCGACTAATCATAAACAGATACCGTCATAATGGTTTAAAGGCCGTCTGAAACTTTTCAGACGGCCTTT